>DXBU01000175.1 GCA_019116385.1 Candidatus Blautia faecigallinarum
TTACCATTTTATTTTAAAGTGATCTCAAGGCGTACCGGCTGATGATCTGCAAAGGCAAAACCTGTATCAATTACTTTGGTACTCTTTACCTCTATATTATCCGATACGATAAAGCCATCGATCACATACACCTGAGAAGTCTCATAGGAGCCTGTATAGGGACTGTCAAGCAGGCGGCAGGTAGGATAACAGTCATCCAGCGCGAATGAAAAATGCTCCGGCAGGCTGTCTTCTTCCAGTGTTCCAGGCATCCAGTTTTCTTCGTTTACAACCGGATATTTTTCCTCCAAAACAGCAAAAGTCTGGTTAAAGTCTCCTCCCGCGATCACATAATTTCCTTTCTGGTACTCCTCTTTCAGCTTTTCCGCCAAGACCTTTGTCTGGGCTTCCTTACCGGCTCCATCGTCATAAGCTTCCAAATGAAAATTTAAAAGCACAAGCTCTGCCTCCGTTCCCTCAATGGGGATCCGGCTTTCCAGGATACAGCGTTTTAGATTGCAGGTCTTCACCGGCCAGGAAAAGGATTCCGGAAGAGAAATCCGGCTTGCCTCTGTTGCTGCCAGCGAAGTGAGCGTCATGATCCCGCTGTCAACTTTTCCGATAGGAGGCAGCGGATAGGGTACAAAATCACATTTAAAATTACATGCAAACAGGCCTTCGAGTCCTAATTGTTCCTGATAAAATTTTTCCTGGTCAATATGATAGGATCGTCTGGAATCCCGATCTACCTCCTGCAGAAAATATATGTCACAATCCTGCTCTTTTAGGACGCCGCAGATGCCTTCCAGATTCTCTTTTATCTGGGCATCGGAATCCGGCCGGACCTCTTTTCCTCCATCCATAAAAAAATCGGCTGAGGCATCCAGTCCTCCATAGCCTGTATTATATGTAAGTATGGAGAGACTGTCATTTTCTCTTAAAGATCGTCCTTTCCCTGACACTTTTACTTTTTCTATCTCCTTTGGACGATATTCCCGAAGTGTATAGAAAAGAAGCAGCCCTGCGAGGAACAGGACTAAAACGCCGAAAATCACGCCTAAAACTTTTATCGTTTTTTTAAAGAGTATCATTTTTATCTTTTTCCTCCCCCATACGGATCTCTCTTAAGGTTTCTATCACAGGAGGAGCCACCTTTTTTCTGGTCATTTCTAATATATGCAAAGGCGTAATATCTACCACCTTTGTTTTGATCCTGTCACGCCGCAGAAATTTTTGAAGCAGATGGAACAATTCCTCCTGATGGTCTGGATTTTCCATATTGATAAAATCGATCAAGATGATACCGGAAAGATTCCGAAGCCGAAGCTGTCGGGCAATTTCCCTGGCTGCCTCCCGGTTGATCTTACGGTAAGTCTCCGATGCCTTTTTCTTTTCCGTGTATTTACCGCTGTTTACGTCAATGGACACAAAGGCTTCTGTCTGCTGGATCACCAAAAATCCGCCGCTTTTCAGCCAGATTTTTTCTTTTTGTATTTCTTCTGCCGCACTTTCTAAAGAGTACAATTTGGAAAGGGGCAGCAGTTTATCCTGGTAGAACCGCAGTTTCTGCTTTTCACCAGGACTTAAATCTTCTAAATATTCTTCCGTTCTTTGACAAAAAGAAGGAATATCTGTGATAATTTCCTCCAGATCCTCCAGATAACTGTCGCGTATCATTGAGAGATAAAAAGGCTCCGCCTCATAAAGCAGGCTGTAGCATACCCTGCCGGGACCCTTTTGGATCGTTCTTTCACAGATACGCTTCAGATAGGCATACTCCCGAAAAAATTCTTCTTTAGGCGCCTCTCCGGCGTTGGTGCGCACCACAATGCCATAGGGAAGCTTTTCCTTTAATGTCAGCTCTTCCACCCATTTTTTCAGCCGGGCTTTTTCTTCTTTCGAAAGTTTAGCAGAATAACCGATTTTTTTATTCCCGGAAGTAAGGACTAGATATTTTCCAGGAAAATTCAGATTCCCGCTGAGAGCAGGCAGCTTGCCCTTCATGGCTGAACGGCAAACCTGTACCAGGATTTCATCTCCGGCACGAAGGGGAGGATTTCCCCTCCTTCCAAACGTATAAATAGCCTCTTCCTGCTCCTTTAGTGGAAAATAACCATTTCCCTCTTTTCCAAGGCTTACAAAGGCGGCATTGATATTTTCCAGGATACGTTCTACTTTGCCAACATAAATATTATTTAAAATAGATGGTTTTTCTCCCACAGAAAGGCGCAGTTCCATGATCCTGCCTTCCTCCTGGACAGCGCAGACCGTACAAAGTTGTCCGCAGACCTTCATCTGGGTAATAATGATCTTACTCAACAATCTCACCTAACGCTTCCAAAGAAACAAATTTATGAACACCTTCCGGATCCATATCCGCATAAACCTCCAGTCGTTCTGTCAGATAGGAAAAGGGCTCCGGCTCTATTCCAAGAAAGGACAAAAATCTATCCATGACCAGTTCCGGTTTGGTATAATTGGCACTTGCAGATGCAAGCCTAAGGAAGATATTTCCCTTCCCGTCAGCTTTCATTTCGTAAATATACGGACGGATATCCACTTCCTTTTCACTACGTTTCGTCTTCTTCATTACCAGGATGGAAGGTCTGGAGATAAATTCCTCCACCTTTTCTTCCAAAGGAATTTCTGGTGTCCGTCCGGGGCGGAAAGAAATGCGATAGTCACAGGCAGCCACTAATGACATTGCCTTACTTGCCTTTCCCTCTTCTACCTGACGGGCGCTGATCACCCGGATCCCTTCTGCCATCGTTTCATTCAGGCGCTTTTCGATCTCCGCGGTCGGCATGGCCTCCCTAAGCTCCATATCGAAATATTCCCCCAGGCTTGTGGTACCCACCCCCAAAGGCGCAGCAAAAGACATGATCATGTGAGGACTGTATCCTCCGGAAAAGGCGACAGGTATCCCGGCTCGGCGCAGCGCCTTTTGAAAGTACCGCATGGTATCCAGATGTCCCACAAATTTCATAGGACCTTCTTTTGTAAATTTAATTCGTACCTTCATAGCACACACCTCCGCCATATTTTCTTATCCCGCATCCGGAGCATTTCTGACGGCAGTTGGGCGTCACTGCCTCTTTTTTTGCCAGCTCCCATTCCCTCTTTAAAAATTCCTTGGACACACCTGTATCAATAAAATCCCAGGGGAGGATTTCCTCCGTACTGCGCTCCCGCAGCGTGTAAAAATCCGGATCGATCCCGGTTTCCTGAAATGCTTCCTTCCATAGATCATAACGGAAAGATTCCGACCAGGCATCGAACCGGGCGCCCTTTTCATAAGCTTTTTGTATCACTGCGGCGCAGCGGCGGTCTCCACGGGCAAGAAAGCCTTCCAGCATGGTCACATCCGGCTCATGCCAGTTGTATTTCAGGCTCCTCTGGTTCAGCTGGGAACGGACCTCCTCTTTTACGATCTTTGCCTTCTCTATAAAGTCTTCCTCCCGGAACATCCCGCACCACTGGAAGGGAGTAAAAGGCTTGGGGACAAAAAAGGATGTACTGATCGTGATCTGCACTTTTCCATGCCGCTGGTCCTTAGGGATCTCATAATATTCTTCCGCGATCTTTTCCGCCAGACGGGCGATCCCACGTATATCCTCTTCTGTCTCAGTGGGAAGACCCAGCATGAAATAAAGCTTTACCCGGTTCCAGCCTCCCCGAAAAGCGTCTCCTGCTCCCTTTAAGATGTCTTCTTCTGTGAGTCCTTTATTGATCACATTTCTAAGACGCTGGGAGCCTGCTTCGGGAGCAAAAGTCAGACTGCTTTTTTTCACATCCTGTACTTTGCTCATCACATCCAGGGCAAAGGCATCTATCCGCAGGGAAGGAAGGGAAATATTAACCGCCGAGGACTTACATTCCTGGATTAAAAAGTTTACTAGTTTCTCAAGCTGTGTATAGTCGCTGGAACTTAAAGAGTTTAGGGAAATTTCTTCATGTCCGGTAGATTCCAGCATTCTTTTGGCCGCTTTTTTCAATTGCTCCACGTTCCGTTCTCTGGTGGGACGGTAGATCATCCCTGCCTGACAAAAACGGCATCCGCGGATACAGCCCCTTTGGATTTCCAAAGTCACCCGGTCCTGTGTTGCCTTTATAAAAGGAACCACCGGTGCCTCTACCTCATAGTAATCCCTATCCATATCCATGACCACCTGGCGCTGGACCATCCTTGGCGCACAGTCCCGGTTAGGCTTCATAGAGGCAATGGTCCCGTCCTCTTGATATTCTACATCATAAAAAGCAGGCACGTAGATCCCGGGAATGGAGGCCGCCTTTTCCAAAAACTGTTCTTTGGTCCCTCCAGCCTCTTTGTTGGCGATATAAGCGTCAAAAAGCTGATTAAATACAGTTTCACCCTCACCGATATAAAACAGATCAAAAAACGCAGCCAAAGGCTCCGGATTATAGGTACAGACGCCGCCCCCGATCACCAGAGGATCCTCTTCCTGCCGTTCGCAGGCCAAAAGGGGGATCTGGCTTAAGTCTAAAATCTGGAGGACGTTGGAATAGCACATTTCATAGCCCATGGTGATCCCCAAAAAGTCAAAATTTTTCACTGGTTCCTGAGATTCCAGAGCAAATAAAGGAATATGCTCTTCTCTCATGATCTTATCCAGATCCGTCCACGGCGAAAAAAGACGTTCGCACCAAACGTCTTCTCGTTCGTTAAACATATGATATAGGATCGACATTCCCTGATTGGAGCTTCCAATTTCGTATGTGTCGGGGAATGAAAGGGCAAAACGAATTTTTACCTGATCTTTATCTTTCATGACAGAGTTGATCTCTCCGCCGATATACCGGGCTGCTTTATCTACACGCAGCAAAACCTCGTCACTTAACGCTAACTTTCTCATTCTGAAACACCTTTTCCATTTTTTCTATTCCGTATTTCTGTCATACTTTTTTTAATGCCATTGCCATCCGGAATTTTCTAAATTGTACTATATGTGTCTGCAGATGTCAAAGTATTCCTTACCGCCCCTTTCCCAATAGGATATCCGCGATTTCTTTAGGATGTTCGGCCTT
>DXBU01000176.1 GCA_019116385.1 Candidatus Blautia faecigallinarum
TCGGAATACTCTTCCTCTGGAACTGAATGAAAAAGAACTTGCTCATAGAGACAATCAGGACGGGGAACTGCTTATTTACGGAAGGCTCCCCCTGATGGTTTCAGCCCAGTGTCTTAAGAAAAACTGCAGCCATTGTACCCAAAAAGAAGAAATACTGTATCTAAAAGACCGTTACGAAAAGGTCTTTCCCGTGGTATGCTGCTGCAGACCCTGGAAAACAGAGACTACAGGCGGCAGAAGATTCTGTTATAATATTCTATACAACAGCATTCCCTTCGGACTGCTGAAAGAAGAAAAGCAGGTAAAAGCACTTGATCCAGCAGCATTCCGTCTTTCCTTCACCATAGAAAGCCCCGGGGAAGCAAAAAAAATTTTAGAGGAGTTCCTTTTGGTGTATAAAGAGGGAAAAGCCTGTCCGGACCGGATGTTCACCAAGGGGCATTTTAAAAGAGGAGCCGAGTAGAGGCCTATGATCAACGTTATTGTAGAATTATCAAAGTATACGATCCTGACTCTGATGATCGTTTACACCTTCCACTGTTTTTATATGGTGCGCCGTCAAGACGAAGAAGAGAAAAATGAATTGCTAAGAAAACAGCTGATGCTGATCTTCTTCATGGATTTTAATGCCTTTCTGGTGATCTATCTGAAAACCGAAGATTTTCAGGTGATCCTGTTTTATATTGAAATGATGGTGCTGTTTGCTGCCATACAGATCCTGTACCGGCTGTTCTACAAAAAGGCATCGTTTCTTTTGCTGAATAATATGTGCATGCTCTTAAGCGTGGGATTTATCATGCTGTGCAGGCTGGATATCCAGTCCGCCACCCGGCAGCTGATCATTGTGGCAGCCGGCTGCGGGATTTCCCTGGTGATCCCGGTGATGATCCGTAAAATGAAGTTTTTGCGAAAACTTACCTGGGTTTATGCAGGGATCGGCGTGCTGCTTTTGGGAGCAGTGTTTGTCCTGGCCAGGACCAGTTATGGCGCTAAGCTTTCTCTGATGGGGATACAGCCTTCGGAAGCCATTAAGATCACCTTTGTATTTTTCATGGCTGCCCTTCTGGCGCAAAGCACAAACTTTAAGCATGTGGTGATGGCAACAGTGGTAGCGGGACTTCATGTGGGGATCCTGGTCCTTTCCAGAGACCTGGGAAGCGCGGTGATCTTTTTTGCCGCTTATCTGGTCATGATCTATGTTGCCACAAAAAAAATCGTCTATTTGGGCCTGGGCCTGGGCGGCGGCAGTGTGGCTGCGGTGATCGCCTATTTCCTTTTTGGCCATGTTCGGGAGAGAGTCAGTGCCTGGAAAGACCCTATGGCCGTATACGAACATGAAGGATACCAGATCGTTCAGTCGCTATTTGCCATAGGTACAGGCGGATGGTTCGGCATGGGACTGTGCCAGGGTTCGCCGGAAGTGATCCCTGTGGTAAAAAACGATTTTATTTTTAGTGCTATCTGTGAAGAACTGGGAGGCATTTTTGCTATCTGCCTGATCTTGGTATGCATGAGCTTTTTTTTGATGATCGTAAATATTTCTTTGAAGATTAAAAATCCCTTTTATAAGCTGATCGCTTTGGGATTGGGAACGGAATATGCGTTTCAGGTCCTTTTGACCATCGGAGGGGCTACAAAGTTCATACCTATGACAGGTGTGACCCTTCCTCTTGTCAGCTACGGGGGAAGCTCTGTGATGAGCACACTCCTTATGCTGGCGATCATTCAGGGCCTGTATATTTTAAGGGAAGACGAGGACGAGGAAATTGAGAAACGAAGAAAAGAAGCGGCGCAGAGAATTCGAGAAAGAACAAAGATCTATCGAGCGTGAAAGAGCGAAAAAAAGACGGTCCAAAAACCGGGAATATATTTTCGTTTCCTACTTTTTTGTACTTGTTTTCGCGGGCTTGATCGCTTATCTGATCTATTTTAATGGGGTGCGCAGCGAAGATTTTATCAATAGTCCTTATAATACGCGTCAGGATACCTTTTCCGACCGTGTGGTAAGAGGGGAGATCCATTCTGCTGACGGAGAAGTCCTGGCACGGACAGATGTATATGAGGGCGGCACAGAGGTGCGGGTATATCCCTACCAGAATATTTTTTCCCATGTGGTCGGATATGATACCCATGGAAAAAGCGGCCTGGAGTCTGACGCAAATTTCAGCCTCCTTACTTCCCATGAATTTTTCCTGGATCAGATGAAAAACGAGTTCCGGGGAGAAAAGAATATGGGAGATACGGTGGTCACTACGCTGGACGCCGGCCTTCAAGTTGTGGCATATAACGCGCTGGGAGACAGAAAAGGTGCGGTCCTGGCCATCGAACCTTCCACAGGAAAGATCCTGGTCATGGTGAGCAAGCCGGACTTTGATCCGAATACCCTGTCGGAGAACTGGGATGCCCTTATAAGCGACGGCACCAACAGCAGCCTTTTAAACCGGGTCACGATGGGACAGTATCCGCCAGGCTCCACCTTTAAGATCGTGACTGCCTTGGATTATTTCCGCACCAATGGGACTTTGGAAGGATATTCTTACAACTGCCAGGGAAATATCACCATAGATGAGCATACGATCAGCTGCTACAACAATGCCGTACATGGACAGGAGGATCTGTACTCCGCCTTTGCCAATTCCTGCAATTGTGCTTTTGCAGACATCGGCGTAAAGCTTGGCGGCGGTTCTCTAAAGTCAGTGAGCGAAGACCTGCTCTTTAACCAGGAGCTGCCCTTCAGTTCCTATAAAGAAAGCAGCTTTTCCCTGGACCGAAAGTCTCCTACGCCTTTGGTCATGCAGACTTCCATCGGCCAGGGAAACACGCTGGTATCTCCTTTTCATATGGGGCTGATCACCTGTGCCATTGCTAACGGAGGTGTACTGATGCAGCCGTATCTCATCGACCGGATCGAGAACGCTGGAGGAGAACTGGTCCGGGAGACAGAGCCTTCTGTTTATAAGCGGCTTATAAGCTCCAGGGAGGCAAACCTGCTGGGAAAACTTATGAAAAATGTAGTGGACTATGGCACCGCTTCCGCACTGAGCGGAAGAGGATATACCGCCGCAGGAAAAACCGGCTCTGCAGAATTTGACGAGTACGGTTCCAGCCATTCCTGGTTTATCGGCTATTCCAATACGGATGATCCGGATCTTGTGGTGGCAGTCGTTGTTGAAAACGGGGGAACTGGAAGCGAGGCGGCAGTTCCCATTGCCGGCCAGCTGTTTGACGCATATTATTACAGCTGAAAAAGCACCGGAAGAAGAAAAGGCAATGCAGGATTTGTATTGCCTCTTTCGAAAAAAAGAGGTATACTATATGCAGTTTAGATTTTTTACACACGCATAGCAGGAGGTATCGCAAAATGATAGAGGCAACAAGCTGTGGCGGCGTGGTAATTTATCGTGGTAAGATTCTGGCACTGTATAAATCTTACAAGAACCGTTATGAAGGTTGGGTATTACCGAAGGGTACGGTAGAAAAAGGGGAGACACACATACAAACCGCTTTGCGGGAAGTCCGGGAAGAGGCAGACGTAAAGGCATCTGTGGTAAAGTACATCGGCAGAAGCCAGTATAATTTCTCCATTCCCGAGGATATGGTAACTAAGGAAGTACATTGGTATCTGATGACGGCAGATAATTATCATAGCAGACCTCAGAAAGAAGAATATTTCGTAGATTCCGGATATTACAAATTCCATGAGATTTATCATCTGCTCCGGTTTTCCAACGAAAAGCAGATCGTAGAAAAAGCTTATCAGGAATACCTGGAAATGCGGAATGCAGGTCAATGGGGGAAACAGCATAAATTTTATTAAATAGGGAAATCCTTATAGTAAGGCAGAAGGAGCACAAAGCAGCGGCATGTTACGATGGATTGAAAATTATTATGTAGGAAGCAGCATAAAAAAACCGGAAGAGCAAAAACGAAAGATGGATTCTGGTTTTTTTGCCCCCGGCATTTATCTGCTTACTTTGTCGGAGCATCCAGATCATCTTCTGGAATTTGTGCCTGCAGTCCTGCTTAATCAGAAAGCGCTTCTGTGCCGCTGTCCATTAGTCATCGGTATTGCTCTTGGAAAAGAAGAGGCGATGGAGCTTACCTGCCGTATATTAATGGAAGTGTATAGACAGACAGGCAGTTTTCAGGTGGAAGATTATTTAAAAAACAGGTGAATGCATGCTGCTACATATATTGTGGATGATATTAAAATTCATTTTTATCATACTGGGTGTTCTTTTAGGAATCCTTTTGCTGGCAGTCCTTTTGGTCTTGTTCTGTCCGGTGCGCTACCGCGCATCTGCTGTAAAGGAAGAAGAGGCGCTTACCAGGATACAGGCGGATGGTTCTGTGAGCTGGCTGTTCCATGGGATTTGGATAAAGATACACTTTGCAGATCAGAAGCTGACCCGGGAGATCCGGATTTTCGGCATTTCCCTGGAGAGCCTGAAAAAATTCCTGGGACTTTTCCGAAGAAAAAAGAAAAAATCCCGGCTGCCTGAAAAGGAGCCTCTTCCGAAGAGGAATGACAGGCAGAAGGAGACCGCTTCTATAGAACAGAAAAATCCTGAGCCAGTATCCCATAGAGCTGCTCAGGAGATCAAAAAGCCAGATGGAAAGCCGGCTTTTGCGA
>DXBU01000177.1 GCA_019116385.1 Candidatus Blautia faecigallinarum
ATCCCGAACTTCTTCGCCGTCTGCCGCACGGTGGCTCCGGTTTCAATAATGTAGAAAGCGATTTCTACTGCACGCTCTTCGATATAATCCTTCAAAGGGAAGTCCCCCAAAGATGCCGTTTTTACATCTTATTGCGCGGAGGAACAAATTATGCTCCGCATTAAACAGCGTACGTTCACGACCTCCTCCTGACATCCATCGGCTTCCTTCCCGTAATCTTTTTAAACACAATATAAAAATAATTATAGCTGGCAAAGCCCACTTTCTCCGCCAGTTCGATCCCTTTATAATTGGTGGACACCAAAAGCCCCTCTGCCTTTTTCACCCGGAAGGTGTTCAAATAATCCGCAAAGCTGCTCCCCGTCTCCTTTCGGAACATTCTTCCCAGATAAGCCGTATTGGTATGGAACTCATCTGCCAGATACTGCAGCGACAGCTCCGGATTCATATAGTACTCCTCAATATAATGTACCGCGTCCCAAACCATCTTGGACAGGTTTTTATTCTCATATCTGGACGTCTTCTCCATAACCGCCTTAAGCTCCCTACACAGCTTTTCCCGGATCCCATCTACCCGGGTTTCCATCATGATCTCCCCCATAGCATGGTTTTTCCACTCATACAGCTCGTTCCGGTCCGCCAAAGTCCACTCGTCAAAGCACTGATCCGCCAGGATAATAAGCTCCAGAGCAGTATTTTTCAGCGCATATATCTCCTTTTCCGGATCGGTCTCAAACTGGGAAAACAAAATATCCTTCACATATCCTTCCAGCTCTTCTCCGTTATTCTTTCGGAACAGCTCCTTAAATTTCTCTCCACTGACCTTCGTCCGTCTGGGTATCCCTTCAAAATATTCTTTGATCTCATCACAATAAAGGACGTTTCCCATCCCGAAAACCGTTTTGTACGCCAGCGTATTGCGGGCATTCTGACAGGATTCATACAGCCTCCGGCAGCTCTGTACCGCCGTTCCCACTGCCACGCAGATATCCAGGTGCAGCTGTTCCTTTATCCTGTCCACAGAGTCTTTAAGCACCTCCTTAAGGCAGAGATCTTCTTTCCATCCCGTATATTCCTGCACCGCCATACAGATATTTCCGGAGGAGTCCACAAAGGCTGTTCCCTTCCTTTTTTGAGCCAGAGCCTTTTCAAAAATATCCAAAGTACGGATCAGCGCCTGATAATATCCATCGTCCTCTGCCTCCCGCCTTCCCTGTTCCGGAATAAGCTCCACCGCGACTGCCGCAAAAGGGCCCTTATTTAAAGGCATCTCCAGAAGTTCCAGTTTTTCCCGCATCTCCCTATGCGGGATCGTCCCGGACATCACACGGCCCAGGACATTGTTCTTCAAAAGTCCCATCTGCTCATCGTTTTTAAACCGGGACGCGATCTCATCCTCAAAGGTATCCATGATCTCTTCCAACACCTGGATAAGCGCTTCCCTGCCGCAGGGCTTTAAAAGATAATCCACTGCACCTGCCTTCATAGCCTGACGGACCAGAGAAAAATCATCGTATCCGCTCAGCACGATAAATTTACAGTTGGGATAACGCCCACGGATCTGCTCTGCCAGTTCCAGCCCGTTCATCACAGGCATCTGGATATCCAGCAGCACGATATGAGGAGAGAGCCTCTCCATCAGTTCCAGAGCTTCCTTTCCATTTTGTGCTTCTCCGCAGATTTCAATCCCATATTCTTCCCAGGGGAGCAAAAGCTTCAGCCCTTCCCGGATCTGCTTTTCATCATCCACAATCAGCAAGCGGTACATGCTTACACTTCCTTTTCTTTCAAAATGGGCAGAGTCACCTTCACGGCCGTTCCCATTCCATCAATACTGTTGATCTTAAGTCCGTATTTTTCTCCGTATAGGAGTTTGATCCTTGCCTGTACATTCTGCAGGCCAATGCTGTTAAAGTCGTCCTGTCCGGTTTTCCGGCTTAATCGTTCATTCATTTCCTGGAGTTTTTCTTCATTGATCCCTATGCCATTGTCAAAGACCGTGACCTCTAGTCTTACGACTTCTTTTTCCTTCACCGTGATCCCTATGATCCCTTTTTCCGTGCGCTGGACAAAGGCATGCTTAATGATATTTTCGATCAGGGGCTGGAGGATCAGCTTGGGAACGATATCGTCCAGGCAGCTGTCGTCTACCTTGATCTCCACTTCCAGCTGGTCATCATACCGGTATTTCTCCAGCCGCAGATACGTTTCAATATACTCCAGTTCCCTTTCCAGGGTAATAAATTTTTCTTTTGTCCGGCTGTTCCACCGAAACATTTCTCCGAGGAGCACGATCATTTCCGCCGTGTCTCCCGCATGCTCTGTGAGGGCTCTGGTACGGATACTTTCCAGAGTATTATAGAGAAAATGCGGGTCGATCTGTGTCTGCAGAGCATTCAGTTCCGCGTTTTTTCTCTGGATCTCAGCGGTATATACCTGGGAAACATAGACGTTCAGCTTCCTGCACATCTCATTAAAAGCACTGCTGATGATGCCGATCTCGTCCTTTGACTGTACCGGGATCTGCAGGTCAAACTTTCCCATCTCAAGCTGCTCCATAGAGTGAATAAGCACTCGCATCTGACGGTTAAAGAGCCGGTAGATCAAAAGATACATGACCAGCGTTGCCAGGATCGCTCCTGCCAGCATCTTATAGATCTGGCTGTTGATCTGCCGTACTTCGTTAAAGAGTGCCTGATTTGGGAGGGTGTAGACCGCCCTCATGCCGGAGGTTCCCACCTCCTGTATATTCAGATATTGTTCTTCCTTAGATGATCTGTCTTCTTCATACTGCTTTCCCCACTGCTCTTCCAAGGTAGAAAAGAGGATCTGGCCCTCTTCACTAACTAGTGAAAGCTCTCCTTCCACAGACACACGGCTGGCAAAATCCTGTTTTTTCATCTGCTCCAAAGGAATGTTCATGATAAAGATCCCTTGCAGATTTCTTTTGGGAAAAGCACTGGGATCGTAGATCTTTCCTAAAAAAGAGAGCACCGGGTCCCGGGCCTTTAAGGTATATGGAGAAGGATCTCCAAAGACGACCTTCATGCTTTCTTCCGACTGTATAAATTCCGCCGCCTCTGGGTCAGCCCAAAAGTCATAGCTGGGCTTAATGTCCTGATATCCTTCCGCAGACTGGGAATATAAGACGCCTGTAGACGAATAAAGGATCACATCACTAATATCCGAATCCGCTGATAATACCCCGGAAAAGAACGCATTGACCCTCTGGATATCTTCTATACTGTATGCATCCTCCGGCCTCTGCGCCGCTTTCACCATGACCTCCGCGATCTCTCCGCTGTGGATATAGTTGTAAAGGCTGTAGATTCGGTTATACTTATCTCTGGCGAAATCCGTCAGCTTCTCCAGGTTCATTTCTCCCAGCAGAATCTCCTTTTCCAGCATTTTCGCTGTGAACCTTTTTATAATATAGGAAGATGTGGCTGCTACCGTCACCAGCAAAATAATCTCAAATAAGATAAGGATCTTAAAAAATATACCGGGATGCCTGAGTTTTCTTTTTCATCCTTTTTCCATGCGCTCTTTCCTCTTTTCTTTCCGCTTCCTTCCGACTGTACCGCTTCGGATCTTTCTGACATCTTTATCTTAGTATATCCCGGCATTTTCTGCTATAACTCTTTGTTATTTTTCAGATAAACCGCCACCGCCTCGTAATCCTGTTCCAGCTTCAAAATAAGTCTCCCCTGTGTGCAGGAGACCCCATGATCCCCTTCCTCATATATCTTTTCCACCGCAAATCCTTCTTCCAGTTTCAGATCGATCCGGACATCCTCATCGGCTTCAAAACGGTGGAAGATACAGAGAGCTTCTTTTCTGTCTTTTGTGTACCGCAGGACTCCCTGCCAGCCGGAAGGCTTCCTCCAGCTCTTCTGGCAGGTGCCGTAATAGAAGGTTCGTCCATCCTGGATAATATGGCTTACCGCACGGTAAAATTCCATTCCCTTTTGCACATACTCCCACTGTATTTCAGACAGATCAAAGACGTCTCCGGAAATACACATCACACCGAAACAGGTATTGATCATAGAATATACCAGACGTCTTATGGAGTCCTCCTTCCGCAGTACCGCCCAGATCTGGCTTTTTTCCGGCGGTACCAGGCGCCGGATATTGGCGGCGATAATGGGGATCTCCTTTTCCTCATGGGCATCGGAAAAGGACACCAGATCTCCCAGCATCAGCATAGACGGTTCCATGCGGTGTCCGCCGGAGGCGCAGATCTCTGTCAAAAGTCCGGGAAGTCTCTCCCGGAGCTTTTTAAAGAATCCCTGGGTTCCCCGGATACTCTGACGCAGCCCTTCTCCCAGGCTTTCCGCTCCATCGCAGCCAATGCCGATACTCTCATTATAATCGATCTTTACATAGCCAAATCCATATTTTTCCAGAAAATCGATCATCTTTTTTTCCAGATAATCTATAACCCAGGGATCCCTCATATCCCAGAACCGCCGTCCGCCGGAGGTGATCACCTGGCCGTTCCGTTTCAGCAGATGCTCCTGGTTCTGGTACATGAGGGCATCCTTTCCGCAGGTTTCTGTCTCAAACCAGATCCCTGGGATCAGGCCGTTTTCTTTGATCTCGTCCACCACGGCCTGCATGCCATTGGGGAAAAGTTCTTTGGAAATCTCCCAGTCCCCCATATTGCTTTCCCAGCCTTTTTCGGGGTCCGCATACCATCCTGCATCTATCACAAAAATATCTGCCGGTTTTCCCTTCAGTACCTTCAGGATCTTTCGGATATTTTCGTGGGAAGGCGTCCCCCAGGTGGTACAGTATTCATTGAAGATAATAGGAAGAGGCTTTTTTCTCCTTGGGTTTTCCACAGATCGGACAGTCTCTGGCAGGCGGTATCCACCGTATCCCTGCACACAGTCAGATATGCCCCTGGCGCCCTAAAGGATTCTTCCGGCTTTAGTTCTTTGCACCAGTGTCCATAGTCAAAATCAGGCAGACCGCCTGACAGACAAAGTCCTTCGTCCCGTCTGTACACTTCCATCTGCCAGCTTGCCGGAGCTTCCAAAGCCGCCGCCCATACTACTTCCGAAACCGTATCTTCCACTGCCGCAAAGGGGAAATATCCACGGACCGGAAGGGATCCTGTCTGTCCGAACCGGTCGCTGTACACACCATGCCGGGACCAGGTGGGTTCCAGCAGGAGCTCCTCAGCGCTCCTTTTTTCCATCCTTCCTTCTCCGCTCCATTTGTTGCGCATTTTATGGACTGCCAGGCGGCCGGTCCCCTCGTCTTCGGCAAATACGGAAATACCCCCAAGGGAAAAGCTGGACAGCATCTCTATGGTGAAAGAGCTGCCGCTTTTATTCTGTATTTCTACATCCACAGATACCGCTTCCCTTCCCTCTGTATAAGCAACGGTATGATAAAAAAGATTTCCCTCCGGGTCCGTAAGCGTAGTTCGGATCCGGGTCTCCTGCCCCTCTTTTTCCGTCTGCTGATCCTTCCATTTCAGTCCCCATACAGAAGCGCTGTTTCTCATGGTAATGCCGTTGGCAAATCCGTAGGGGAAGGCGTCCCCTGCTTTTTTCCACTGGATCAGGGAATCCACCTGGGCGTTCTTTTCCTTTACCTGATTTTCCATGGAAGCCGGGAACATTTCCAGTCCCGTATGCATTTCCTCATCCGTCACATAACGGAGCACCATATCCCCAAGGGTGTACTGCTTCATCGTTTTCATGTTTTTCCTCCTCACTGGCGCCTGGCCTTTTGTCCGGACAGATCTACCCCTTTAACGCTCCTGCGGTAAGCCCTTCTATAAATTGTCTCTGCGCCAGCAGATAGGCTATGATGATGGGCAGAGTGGCAAACATTACATAGGCAAACACGCTGCCCCAGTCAGAAGCATAAGGTCCGATCGCGGTATAGATCCCCACGGTGATGGTCTGTACCTGGCCGATCAAAAGAGGTGTCAGGAAGTCGTTCCACATAGACAGGCCGATAAAGATGGCCACTGTGGTGGTACAGGTCCGCACCAGAGGGAATACTACCTTAAAGAATATCTGAATCTGACTGGCTCCGTCAATAGTTGCCGCTTCTTCCAGTTCCATGGGAATGGATTTGATAAAGCCCTGGAACATAAATACGGAGAAGGAGATACTTCCGGATACAAATACCAGGATCAGCACCGGCAGCGTTCCCTCGATTCCGCCCATTTTAAACATGGACACCAGAGGCACATAAACGATCGCATAGGGGACCATCAGTCCGAACAGGAAATAAATATACATTCCCTGGGAAAATTTCGTCTTCTCCCTTGCCAGATAATAGCCCGCCAGAGCAGATACCAGGATACAGATGGACGCTCCGAATACGGTGATGCACACGGAGTTAAAGTACATTTCTCCCAGTTGTACATTGGGGCTTTCCAGCACGGTCCGGATATTGTCCAGAACAGGGGGCAGAGGAAAGGTGACCGGCGATGCTGCGATATCCTTTGTAGGCTTAAATATGTTTACAAATGTAATATAAAGAGGCATGGCAAATATGATCACCAGTATCACCAGCAGCAGCCGGATGACACCGTTTAAGATCTTTGTCCTCCTGTTTTCTATCTGTCTCATTTTCTCACACCTCCAGCTTCTTTGACAACTGAATCTGCAGCACGGAAATGGCGGCGATGATCACGAACAAAAATACCGCGATGGCGGAAGAATAGCCCAGCATATTGTTCCCAAAGGCCTGGGTCACGATATTGTACGTGATGGTCTCTGTAGAATAGCCGGGACCGCCGTTGGTGATGACCTTTACGATATCATACTGCTTCATTTCCGTCATAATGCTCATGATCACGGAGATGGTGATCCCCGGAACGATCATGGGCAGGGTCACGTATCGGAACTGCTGCCACTTGCTTCCGCCGTCAACGATACAGGCCTCGTACAGATCTCTGGGGACCGTCTGGATCGACGCCAGATACAGGACCATGTGGAAGCCCAGGGTCCTCCATATTTCAATGATGCAGATACTTTTAATGGCATTGGGCGCGTTTCCGATATAATCGTTTACCAGATCCCCCAGACCGACGATCTCCAGCAGGGAATTTAATACTCCCGTGTAGGAGAGGATAGCCAGCCAGATAAAGGAGATCGCCACGGTGCTCAGCACATAGGGGAGGAAAAAAACACTCCGGAAAATATTGGTCAGCTTTCCCGCCTGGCTTAGAAGGATGGCGATAAAAAGCCCAAGGATGTTCACCACCAGCACTACGGTCACCGTGATCTTCAGCGTGACCGTCACCGCATTCCTTAAGCGGTCGTCCGACAGCATGGAAAGATAATTTTGGATCCCCACAAAGTCATAGTCCGCACTTATCCCGTTCCAGTCTGTAAAGCTCAGGCCAAAAGCGCCGATGATGGGGATGATCATCAGGACTGTGTAGATGATAAATGCCGGAGCGATAAACAGCTTTGATCTTTTCTTCATAGGTTTTGCTCCTTTAAAAATTTTAGAGTACAAATTCGGACGGTGCATCCGAGCTTTGCACTCTAAAATATACTTATCGGTTACATTTTATCGTTCTGTCCGGAAAACGTCTGTTTACTGGGCAGATGCCAGTCTCTCCATTTCTGCGTCCCATGTGGACAGCTCCTGCTCCACATCGGCGCCTGTAAAGATGTTCTGCAGGGACTTTAAGGTGTAATCTTCAAATCCTGTGGGGAATGCATTGTCGCCCACAACCTTCATAGCTTCCGGAACCAGGGTATAGCCTTCCAGATTGTTTACAAATTCGGTCTGAACCGGACCCATTTCATAAGTTACAGGATCTTTTGTTACGGAGAAGGTACCGTCTGCCTGGAGATAGTATCTGTAGATATCCGGGTTCCCTCCAAGCACGTATTCGCAGAATTTAAAAGCGGCCTCTTTGTTTTCACAGGTTTCGGATACACCCCAGTACTGCGGCATGGTACAGTAAGTTTTCGCGCCGGACGGGGTAGGCATCATAAAGGTTCCGAAATCGTCCGCAGAATATTCGTCACTGTTATCAATGGTAGTGGTAGACCATGCTCCGTCCATAAACATCGCAGCGCTGCCGCTTAAAAATTCAGAGGTTGCCTGGGTATTGCTGAAGGACATGGAGCCTTTATGATAATAAGGCGTCAGGGTCTGCCAGCTCTTTAAGGTATCGATGAGCACATCGTTTTCCCAGGAAAGCTCTCCGCTTAAAATATCTTCGTTAAAGTTGGGATAAGCGGTATACAGCTCGGAATTGACTACGCCTGTCCAGTAGCCGAAAGCCGTAGCCCAGATATCTGCCGCTCCTACGCCCATCAGAGGTGTATAGCCGGCCTCCTGGAGGGTGTCACATACTTGGATGAATTCGTCCCAGGTCGTAGGAACTTCTGTAATGCCTGCGTCTTCAAACTGATGCTTATTATAGAATACCTGTGTGCGGTATGCCTTATAAGCCGGTACCAGATTTTTCACACCGTTAAAGGAAACTACCGCGCTGTCCTCGAATTTTGCCAGAAGTTCTTCCGGTACTTCCGCATATACCCCTTCTGTGCTGGCCAGATCTACAGGGTCTATATTGATATCCGGCATATTTCCTGCCGACAGCATAGTCTTTAAGAACTGCGGTCTGGAATCTCCGGTCATCAGAACCTTTTCGATCTTGATCCCTGGGTTGTCCGCTTCAAAAGCGTCAATGATATGCTGCCATACTTCCGCAGTATAGTTATCCGTTTCAAATACCGCCCAGGTAAGCGTCACGTTTTCTTCGCTTTCCGCCAAAACTCCCGTACATGTGGAGGCGATCATCGATGCCGCAAGGGCCGCGCCCAGTAATGTTTTTACGATCCTTTTTTTCATATACTCTTTTTCTCCTTTCTTTCTCACGAAACTTTTTCTTTGTTTTCTATAGTTTTATTATAAATCTCTCTATTGTCCGACTCAATTTTAAAAATTGTAGAAAAGAATGATATTTTATAGCTTTCGGGTGCAAAAAAATTACCGTCTGGTTTCCGCCAGCCGGTAGACAGTCTCTGAACTCCTATGTATTCAGAGCAACACTCTTCCCTCTATTTTGTTCATTTCTCAAGAAGCGTGTCCTTCTTTTCCAGGATTGCTTCTGCCGCCGCACAGGCCGGGCAGTCGCAGTATTTTGCTCCTGCGGCTTTGATCTCTTTGCCGTGAGCCGCCACTTCCTTTGCGTGATCCGCGCCGAATACCTGGGCCCCTGCCGGTGATTCTGCAAAGGCGATCAGTCCGTCCACAGGCATGATGTCCATCTCGATCTCCGCCATCAGCTTCTCCGTCTGCTCTGCTTCCTGGTCTGTACCAAGCGCGTTCAGCCAGTTTTCTCCTGCTGCCTTTAACTCCGCACAGCAGGAAGCCGCACTTATCATTTCCTTTACTTTTTCTGATACGAAATCTTTTACGTTCTGGTTCATTTTAAATCCCGTCCTTTCTTACCTGTTTCTTTCAGTATACCCTTTGGAGAGATCAAAAACAATACGTTTTTTCACATCCGCAGGCCAGGGTCTGAAAGATCACGGTCAGCAGTCTTATCACACATTCTTCCAGTTCCTCCCGGGATAGACTTCCATCCCTCAGGGCCGCCAGGATATTTTCTCCGTCATTCTTACTGCCCGGCATGATCAGATCGTTGCCGGCCCATGGGCATCTCCATGGCGTACTTCCGCCGTGGGCTTCTGTGGTGGTCCAGTCTGTCATGATGATCCCCCGGAATCCCCATTCCTTTCTGGCCGCCTGGGTGCAGAGGTCCCGGCTGTTGGCCGCATGTACGCCGTTTACCAGATTATAAGAAGTCATGATCGCCATGGGCTGGGCGGTACGCACCGCGATCTCAAAGCCTCTCAGATAAATTTCCCTCAGGGCTCTTTCCGATACCACGCTGTCCACGCCCATACGGTTGTCCTCCTGGTTATTGCAGGCAAAATGCTTGATGGTCGTTCCTGTTCCGGGGACGCTCTGTACGCCCCTGGTGATAGCTGCAGCCATACAGCCGCTTACCAATGGATCCTCAGAATAATATTCAAAGTTTCTTCCGCACAAAGGGTTCCGGTGGATATTCATTCCCGGCGCCAGCCACCAGGAGATCCCGAATTCCTGCATTTCCTCTGCCACTGCCTTTCCCACCTTCTCCAAAAGCTCTGTGTTCCAGGTCTGGGCCAGAAGGGTTCCTACCGGGATCGCAGTGCAGTATTGATAATAAACCGAAGCGTCTTCATGCTTCTCTCCCGATGTGAATTTCTGTTAGAAAACATATACAACTGAATACGGATTTGTCTGATGGCAAGCACTTGCAACTATCCGAGAAAAGAACGGATATATGCAGGTGCTTTTCTTTTTCAAAAAATCAGAACACAGTGTCCAAAATCGGCTATCCGCACGGGCTGTAAGGTAGGGAGCAGTCTGCCCGTCTGTACCTTGACAACTTCACAGCAGCCGCCGGAGAGATACCTGCCGCAACGGACAGTGCCGCCTAATTCTCGGAGCCCTCGCAAAATCGGAGATTTTGTGAGGAGAGGAGGAGCAGCGAAATGAGTGAATTTTCGTGCTTGCACGGAAATGAACGATATAAAGCTTGCTACGACGAGAGCGCACCCATTGCTTAATCCATGCACAGCATTGACAGTGACAACGCCGCTTTGGGAAAGCGTGGAACCGTATGGAATGGCTGTGCTTACATATCCCCGTCCTTGTGGCAGGGATATAAAAATTTTAAGGAGGTCGAATGCCTATGGACAAGTATGCAACAACCAG
>DXBU01000019.1 GCA_019116385.1 Candidatus Blautia faecigallinarum
AGTATTTGACACAAATATGGTACGGAAAGCAGCGAATATATCGTGAAAGCCTTCCGCTATTATTCCGAAAATAACTGCACAGAAAATAATTAGAGCCATTTTAGAGCCAAAAGACATAAAACAACCCGGAAATACCCATTCTATCAGCATTTCCGGGGTTCTGCCGTGTCCCTTCGCAAACCTCATCAGCCTATTTTTCGTAAATCTCGTTATCGTCCCTGGAAACGGCCAAAGCCCCATAACATAGCTGTTCAGGTATGCCAACATCCAATAAAATCCGAATTTTATTGGGAAACCAAGTTGCAGAAAGCACTGATTTTATAAGGTTTTTTCTAGGCCTGAATAAAAAAATAGACCTTAAAGAAACCATCTTCTCCAAGGTCTATTCCTGTATTAAATTAGTTATTCCGATAAGAACAAAGGATAATGAATTTTGCTAAAAATAGGATATCGGACTTTGCTAAATGACATGTCCGCTACTCGAACTCAATCGTAGCCGGCGGTTTCCCCGTGCAGTCATACAGCACCCGGTTCACATGTTTCACTTCATTCACGATCCTGCTGGTCGTCCGTCCGATCACTTCCCAGGGGATCTCCGCGCTTTCTGCTGTCATGAAATCCGTCGTGGTGACCGCCCGCAGGGCGATGGCATAGTCATAGGTCCTTTCATCCCCCATAACTCCCACAGATTTCATATTGGTCAATGCGGCAAAATACTGATTTACCTTTTTGTCCCATCCGGCACGGGCAATCTCTTCCCTCCAGATGGCGTCTGCGTCCTGAACCATCCGTACCTTATCCGCAGTGATCTCTCCAATGATCCGGACCCCAAGCCCCGGTCCCGGGAAGGGCTGGCGGAATACCAGGTACTCCGGAATGCCAAGTTCCAGACCTGCTTGGCGCACCTCGTCCTTAAACAGATTGCGCAGCGGCTCAATGATCTCTTTAAAATCTACATAGTCCGGAAGGCCGCCTACATTGTGGTGGGACTTGATCACTGTGGATTCGCCGCCAACGCCGCTTTCCACCACATCCGGATAAATGGTTCCCTGGACAAGAAAGTCCACAGTACCGATCTTTTTCGCCTCTTCTTCAAAAACGCGGATAAATTCTTCTCCGATGATCTTTCTTTTCTTTTCCGGCTCCTCCACACCTTTCAGCTTCTCATAGAAACGTTCCTGTGCGTTCACCCGGATGAAATTCAGGTTATAATTTCCGTTGGGGCCGAATACCGCCTCAACCTCATCTCCTTCATTTTTACGGAGAAGACCGTGATCCACAAACACGCAGGTCAACTGATTACCCACCGCCTTGGAGAGCAGTACCGCTGCCACAGAGGAATCCACGCCGCCGGAAAGGGCGCATAAAACCTTTCCATTCCCCACTTTTTCACGGATTGACCTGATGGATTCTTCCACAAAGGAATCCATTTTCCAGTCCCCGGCGCAGCCGCATACATGATAAACAAAATTGGAAAGCATCTTGGTCCCTTCCTGGGTGTGCAGGACCTCCGGATGGAACTGCACTGCGTACAGATTCTTTTCCGGGTTTTCCACAGCCGCTACCGGACAGTCATTGGTCCAGGCGGAGATGGAAAAGCCGGGAGCAGCCTTGGAAATATAGTCGTTGTGGCTCATCCAGCAGATGGTCTTAGGGGAAACGTCCTGGAACAATTTGGAATGAGTATCAACGTTCACTTCAATCTTTCCATATTCACGGACAGGGGCTTTTTCCACCTTGCCTCCGAGAAGGTGCATCATAAGCTGGGAACCGTAGCAGATGCCAAGGATCGGCACTCCAAGCTCAAAAATTTCTTTGGAATAGGTGGGAGAATCTTCTTCATAGCAACTGTTGGGGCCTCCGGTGAAAATGATGCCCTTTGGCTGGATCTCTTTGATTTTTTCGATACTGGTCTTATAGGAATAAATCTCACAATATACATTGCACTCCCTTACCCGGCGTGCGATCAACTGATTATACTGGCCGCCAAAGTCCAGTACCACAACGGTTTCTCTCTTCATGTTTTTCCTCCTCACAAGGCGAGGCCTGCGGAACGCTATCGGGTTTTGCAAGCCTCTTATGGTTTTCTTTTTCTCTAAAATGCTCTGATATACCTTATACTATAATGGAAGGCAGAAAATTTGACAATAAAAATTTTGCCGGTGATGGTTATCCGACATGCCAAAGAGGGCAAAATGTATCTTTATGACATAATGAACATAAAAAAAGAAACGAGCACCCTTTTCCGGTCCGAAGACGTTACTCAGTAAAAAAACCATGGCATATTTGTTACCGCAAGTAGGACAGAAGCGGCTATGGCAGCGGAAGGGGACGAAATTTAGTTTGCTGCAGTGAGGGCAGCCATACATGGCTCCGCCGAAGGAAGGATCGCCGCCGCCTAACATCTTATCGATATTTTCCAGCTCAGTTTTTCTGGGATGGAGGATGTATAAAATTTCTTCATAATGGTCTTTAAAAATAGTCTGTAAAATATTCATAAGTCCATTATGCAGGAAAACAGAACACCCCCCTAATTCCCCCATGAATGGGGGCCAGGGGGCTGAAGTGTCGAAGACACTTTTTTATTTTCCGGCTGTTCAGACCGGTGATTTTGTGATATACTTGATTGAGCTATAAGTCAAGTAATTGAGAAAGAAAGCGGAGAAGAATATGCTGAAGAATAATATCGAAATGGATGTGAAGATGCGGTGCATAGAGAAATCGACCACGCAGGCAAAGATAGCTGAGAACATCGGCACATCACCGTCATATGTGAATAAAATCGTCCGCAGTAAAGAGCAGATCATGAACAAGACCTTTCTCGCCATGATGGAGGATCTGGGCTTTGATGTGGAATTACATTATGTGGAGAGAGGTAAAGAGAAATGAATGAATTTGCCGAGCTTTTTGCAAAGTCTAAAGCTTTGATTGATAATGCAAGGAATAGCATGGGTGTTGTCGTCAATGCGGTGACGGTATATACCAGCTATCTTCTGGGGAAATATATGATAGAGTTTGAACAGCAAGGCT
>DXBU01000178.1 GCA_019116385.1 Candidatus Blautia faecigallinarum
GATTGGGATTCTTGGCGGCGATCACGATCTCGGTACACTCCTCTCCCACCTTTTTCAGGATCTTATCAATTCCCTTATCAAAAAGATAGTTGGTATAGGAGCCTTCCTTGGGATGCTCCCGGCGGTCCAGGATCACATCATACACATCCTGAAATACCCGGAGAGGATTGGTGTCATCATATTCTTTTTTCATCAGCGGCTTGAAAAAACAGGAACGGTTTCCAGTGTGGCAGGCCGCGCCTACCTGGGCCACCTTTGCAAGGATCGTATCGTTATCGCAGTCCAGCATCATAGATTTCACATACTGTACATGACCGGAGGTAAGTCCTTTTGTCCAAAGCTCCCGGCGGCTCCGGCTCCAGTAGGTCATTTTTCCTGTTTTCAGCGTGGCGGAAAAGGCCTCTTCGTTCATATAAGCTACCATCAGAACCTCATCGGTTTTATAATCCTGGACTACTACCGGAATGAGACCGTCCTGATTTAAAGTGAATTCCGACCAGGCAATTTTGCTTTCAAAAGTATTTACCTGGATACCTTCCTCCCGGCACAGGTCTTTAAAAGAAAAAACCGAATGTTCCACAGCGCTGATATAGGAACCGCTTAAGCCGGATACACTGCCGCTCTTTAAAAGGGACCTAAGCACTTTTGGATCGCAGATATCTGTATGCAGGATCACGGGAATAGACGAAACCGCCCTGATCTCATCCTGCACTGCATCCAAAGCCAGGACCATGCCCGCCCATTCCTCGATCCGCTCCTTATGATCCAGAAATTCTCTGGCGGAAGAAATACTGACAACCATTTTTTCTTTTCCAAAACGTTTGGAAACTTCTTCCAAAAGGAGAATGTTCCCTTCCTTTGAAAAGTTTAAGACTACTTTTGTACAGCCGGCATAGATCAGTTTTTTTACATCTTCCATGCGCCGGATATTTCCGGCACCGATAACCGGTATCTCGGATACATTGCAGATATCTTTGATCTTTGCGATCGCCTCTTCGTGTTCCTTATCCTCTGAAGAAAAGTCAAATACCAGAAGGGCATCCGCACCGGAATCGCTGTAGAACCGGGCCAGTTCCTCCACATCCCCATTGTGGAACAGATTTCTCTGGCCAAAGCCGGTCACTGCTTTTTGATACTGTAAATAAATACAGGGGATCATCATTTTATCTGTCATCTTCTGCCTCCTTATGCCAGGCTTCCCTTGGTGGAAAGCACATCCTGGATCCGGGGATCATAGGAAACTGCCTCATCCAGTGCCTTGGCAAAGCTTTTGAACATCGCCTCTGCAATATGGTGGCTGTTTCCCCCATAGAGCATTTTGATATGCAGGTTCATACCGCAGGCATAGGATACCGCATAGAAAAACTCTTTTATCATCTCTGTAGATAGCGTGCCGATCTTCTCGCCGGGAAACTCCGCATCCCAGACAAAATAGGGACGGCCGCAGAGATCCACTGCACAAAGCACCAAAGCTTCATCCATGGGAAGAATGCAGCTTCCATATCTGCGGATGCCTTTTTTGTCTCCAAGAGCCTGCTTTAAAGCAGTTCCCAGCACAATGCCCGTATCCTCTACCGTATGATGGTCATCTACTACAAGATCCCCCTTAACATGCACAGAAAGGTCAAAAAAACCATGGCGGGCAAACCCCTCCAGCATATGATCAAAAAATCCGATCCCGGTTTCAATATCCGAATTTCCCTTTCCATCCAGGGAAAGGTTCATCTGGATCTCTGTTTCTTTCGTTATTCTTTCCAGGGATGCTTCTCTTATCATGACTCCTTCTGCTCTCCTTCCTTTTCAAAACGTACTGCGATAGAATTGGCGTGGGCAGTGAGCCGTTCTGCCTTGGCAAAGGCTTCAATGTCCTTATGGATCTTCCCCAGCGCCTCTCTGGAATAATAGACAATACTGGATTTCTTTACAAAATCATCTACGGAAAGAGGAGAGAAAAATTTTGCAGTTCCATTTGTAGGAAGGACATGATTCGGTCCGGCAAAATAGTCTCCCAGGGGTTCACAGCTGTTTTCCCCTATAAAGATCGCTCCTGCATTTTTTACCCGCATCATTACTTCAAAAGGATTTTTGGTCACGATCTCCATATGCTCGGAAGCAATGGCGTTTGCTGCCTCGATGGCTTCCTCCATATTGGATGCCAGAAGGATATATCCGAACTGATCCAGGGATTTTTGGATGATCTCTCTTCGGGAAAGCACCTCTTTGAATCCTTCAATTTCTTCCTTCACCTTTTGGGCAAGGTCGCTGCTGGTGGTGACAAGGATCGCAGAAGCCATCTCGTCATGCTCCGCCTGGGAGAGAAGGTCCGCAGCTACATATCTGGGATTGGCGCTTTCATCGGCAATGACCAGGATCTCACTGGGACCGGCGATGGAATCTATACTCACATGTCCGTAAACTGCTTTTTTAGCAAGAGCCACAAAGATATTTCCCGGTCCCACGATCTTGTCTACTTTAGGAATGCTTTCTGTTCCATAGGCCAGAGCCCCGATGGCCTGGGCGCCGCCTGCCTTGTAGATTTCGTCCGCGCCGGCCTCTTTGGCTGCAACTAAAGTAGTTGGAGTGATCTTTCCGTCTGCCCCCGGCGGCGTAGTCATAACGATTTTTTCTACCCCGGCAGCTTTTGCCGGCACAATATTCATAAGCACAGAGGAAGGATAGGCGGCTTTTCCTCCGGGAACATAAACACCGACCCGGGAAAGGGGCGTCACCTTCTGTCCCAGCATGGTTCCTTCTTCTGTACTGGTGAACCAGCTGTTTTGTTTCTGTTTTTCGTGATAGCTTTGGATATTTTTAAGGGCTTTGCGGATCACTTCTACCAGGCCGGGATCCACCAGATCATAAGCCTCACGGATTTCTTCCTCTGTGACCTGGATCGTTTCCTTTGTAACTTTTGCTTTATCAAATTTTTCTGTGTAGGCAAATAATGCCCCGTCTCCCTGTGTCCTTATATTTTCCAGGATTTCCGCCACAGAAGCCTCATAGGTCCCATACTGGCTGGGACTTCTTTTAAGGAGATTTTCAAGGATATCCTTTGTACTTTCCTTAGTAAGTGTAACTATACGCATCGGTATCTTCCATTCCTTCCTTTTTCTTTATTTTTGCCTTTCTTTTAAAGGACCTGACGCAGATTTCCCAGAAGGGTGCGTATTCTTTCATCTTCCATCTTCATGCTCACCTGGTTTACCACAACCCTGGCAGAGAGGGGACACACTTCCTCCAAAACCTGCAGGCCGTTTTCCCGCAGAGTGCTCCCGGTTTCCACGATATCTACGATCACTTCCGAAAGCCCTACGATAGGCGCAAGCTCAATAGAGCCGTTCAGTTTGATGATCTCTACGGTCTGGTGCTTTTTATTATAAAAATAGTCTTTGGCAATATTGGGATATTTCGTCGCCACCCGGATCAGCTGGTTTTTCTTTAAAAGCTCCCGGGCGTGGGGCGGTCCGCACACACACATCCGGCAGGCGCCGAAGCCCAGGTCCATAACTTCATAGAGTTTGCGTCCTTCCTCCAGGATCGTATCCTTCCCTACTACGCCGATATCCGCTGCTCCGTACTCCACATAAGTGGGAACATCCGGGCCCTTCGCCAGGAAAAATTTCAGTTTTTGTTCTTCGTTTACAAAGATCAGCTTCCGGGAGGTCTTATCCCGCATTTCCTCACAGGTGATCCCGGTTTTTTCCAGAAGATCTAAGGTTTTCTGGGCCAATCTGCCTTTGGTGAGGGCAAATGTCAGATATCGCATATTATTCCTCCTTTCCGGGACGAAGGGCCACACACTTTCCCTGGGCCCTAAGCTCCTGAGCTTTTTTGATCGCCTCATCCCTATTTTTTGAAGTATAGAAAATTATCTGCCGTTCCTGGTCCCCAGGAAGCTCTATGTTCTGTCTGGATAGGGCCAAAAGCAGGGTATCCACCACGATCGCAAAGCCGATAGAGGCAGCCGGTTTTCCAAAGTGGCGCAAAAGCTCGTTGTACCGTCCCCCTTTGACCAGCGGCTCCCCTGTCCCGTAAGTATAGGCCTGGAAAATGATCCCGGTATAATAATTGTATTTGCTGAGCATACCAAAATCAAAGGTAATATATTTTTCGTATCCATAAAGCTTCAGGATGTCGTAGATTTCCTGAAGGCGGGATACCGCCTGGAGAGCACAAGGATTATCCGTAAGGGACCGGGCTTTGTCAAGCACCTCCACCGGGCCGAAAAGCTGGGGAAGCTCCCGAAAGGCATTTGCCAGGCTTTCCTTAAGTCCCCACTCTCGGACAAGCTCATCCACACCAAAATAATTTTTTTGAGAGATCAGGGAACGCAGCCGTTCCTCTCCTTCCTGGTCAAGTCCAGCCTCTTTAAGAAGGGATTTAAAATAATCCACCTGTCCGATGCTTACCTGAAATTCTTTCAGCCCCGCCTCCAGACAACACTCAACCGTCATAGCAAGGATCTCTCCGTCTCCCTCAGGACTTTCATCGCCGATCCGCTCCACTCCCATTTGGGTGTTTTCTTTTAGGCGCCCCCGGAAACTGGAATTATTAATAAAGGTATTTCCCGTATAGCAGAGATTGACCACCTCACGGTCCGGAGAGAAATAGGTGGCACATGCTCTGGAAACGGAAGGGGTAAAGTCCGGGCGCAGAACCAGGGTATTTCCCTCCTGGTCAAAAAACTTATAAAGGTCTTTGGAAGGGATCGTTCCCACTTCCTGGCTGAACACCTCAAAATATTCAAAGGTCGGCGTTTCTATCTCCTCATATCCATATCTATGAAACACTTTCAGAAGCTTTTCCTGAAGCTGGTGCTTCTGCATACATTCTCCGTTATAAATATCCCGCACACCTTCCGGTGTATGAAAAATTCGCTGCATAGTCATCCTCCTGTTTATACTTTAATATGCTAGCATGGTATCATGCTAGCGTATCAAATAATAAAATTATAGACTACCAGTGGTGAATTGTCAATCCCGCTTTTCCAGATCCAGATTGATCCCTTCCAGATAAG
>DXBU01000179.1 GCA_019116385.1 Candidatus Blautia faecigallinarum
AAAATGACAGAAAAGAGAAGGGAAAAGCTGAAAAAAAGTTGTTTAAAATACATAAAATACTTGAAATTAATCTGGAATTTTAGTAGAATATCAACATATAAGACAAACAGGGAGGTATTACATATGGACGTTTTTAGAACTGACCGAATCAGAAATGTAGTCCTATTAGGTCATGGCGGAGCTGGCAAAACCACATTGGCAGAGGCAATGGCTTATTTGGCAGGTATGACAAGCCGCCTGGGCAGAGTTGAGGATGGAAATACAGTCAGCGATTATGACAAAGAAGAAATTAAGAGACATTTTTCTATTTCTACTACCGTGATCCCGGTACCCTGGGACAAGGTAAAGATCAATATTCTGGATACACCTGGATATTTTGACTTTGTAGGCGAGGTGGAAGAAGCTGTAAGCGCCGCAGACGCGGCGATCATCGTGGTTTCCGGAAAGGCCGGCGTACAGGTAGGCACCCAGAAAGCATGGAAAATGTGCGAAAAATATAAGCTTCCGCGCATGATCTTTGTAACCGATATGGACGTAGACGAGGTAAGCTATCGTAAAGTCGTAGAAGAGCTTACCGAATTATACGGCAAGAGGATCGCTCCTCTCCATTTCCCCATCCGTGAGGACGGCAAATTCGTAGGCTACGTAAACGTAGTAAAACAGGCCGGAAGAAAATATATCGACAAGGGCAAAAAAGAAGAGTGTCCGATTCCGGAGCATTTAAATGAATACCTGGAAAAATATCACGAAATTCTGATGGAGTCAGTTGCTGAAACGAGTGAAGAGTTCATGGACCGCTACTTCGAAGGGGATGAATTCTCCATTACCGAAGTATCTGCAGCTTTAGCCACCAATGTTCAGGACGCAAGCATTGTTCCGGTATGTATGGGTTCACCGGTGAACCTGCGCGGCGTATCCAATCTTCTGGATGACATCTGCGGCTATTTCCCAAGCCCGGACAAACGCTCCTGCAACGGGATCGCACAGAAGACCAATGAGATCTTCGAAGCAAATTATGATTTCTCAAAAGCAAAATCCGCCTATGTGTGGAAGACCATCGTAGACCCGTTCTTAGGAAAATATTCCCTGATCAAGGTCTGCTCCGGCGTTATCAAATCCGATGACACTCTCTTAAATGTAGAAAAGGGTGAAGAAGAGCGTCTGAATAAACTGTATGTTCTGGAAGGCTCCAAGCCTCTGGAAGTCTCCGAACTTCATGCAGGAGACATCGGCGCCATTGCAAAGCTTGGCAGCGTACAGACCGGGGACAGCCTGGCAACCAAGGCTGCACCGATCCTTTATCCGAAGGCTGTGATCTCCACTCCGTATACTTATAAGAGATATAAAGCTGTGAAGAAGGGCGATGAAGATAAGATCTCCCAGGCACTGAACCGTATGATGAGCGAGGATAAGACCCTGCGCGTGGTGAACGATTCCGCCAACCGCCAGACGCTCCTTTATGGTATGGGCGACCAGCATCTGGACGTTGTTGTAAATAAACTGAAAGACCGTTATAAAGTAGACATCGAGCTGTCGAAGCCGAAGGTTCCTTTCCGCGAGACCATCCGCAAGAATTCTGACGTGGAAGGCAAGCATAAGAAACAGTCCGGCGGACACGGCCAGTACGGTCATGTAAAGATGCGCTTCGAGCCTCTCGGCGATTTGGAAAAATCTTATGAATTTGAACAGGTAGTCGTAGGCGGCGCGGTTCCGAAGAACTACTTCCCGGCAGTGGAAAAAGGACTTCAGGAATGCGTACAGAAGGGGCCGCTGGCTTCCTATCCGGTTGTAGGCGTTAAGGCTACGCTGTACGATGGCTCTTATCATCCGGTAGACTCTTCAGAAATGGCATTTAAGATGGCAACGATCCTTGCCTTTAAGAAGGGCTTTATGGATGCGTCTCCGGTTCTTCTGGAGCCCATCGTATCCATGAAGGTTACTGTGCCGGACAAATATACCGGTGATGTAATGGGCGATCTGAACAAACGCCGGGGACGTGTACTTGGTATGAATCCGGACCATGAAGGAAACACCGTGATCGAAGCAGATGTTCCAATGCTTGAGATTTACGGTTATTCCACAGACCTTCGGTCTATGACCGGGGGCAGCGGAGACTTCTCCTATGAATTCGCACGCTATGAACAGGCTCCTGCTGATATCCAGAACAAAGAGATCGAGGCAAGAGCAAATAAAGAGGATGGAGCAGAGGATTAAGATTGATCCTTTGTCCAAAAAGGGCAGGGCATCCTGGAGACACAGGTGTCCTGCCCTGTTTTTACGGCGGCCGGGGCCGTTTTTTTTGACATAAATTATCATGTATTAAATTTAATACATAAATATCCACTTTGTTCCTCAATAAGTACAATATCTGCCTTGACTAAAATTTAACAATACTATATATTGTTGCTAACAAGTACAAGAGAAGTACTGGAAACAACAATTATGAGGAGGAATGTTATGAGACAGGAATGGGCTTCATTCAAAGAGGGGATTTGGGAAAAGGAGATCAATGTCCGTGACTTTATCCAGAAAAACTATACACCCTATGAGGGAGATGAATTTTTTCTGGAAGGACCGACGGAAACCACAAAAGAGTTATGGGCACAAGTGATGAAGCTTTCTGAAGAGGAGAGAGCCAAGGGCGGTGTCCTGGATATGGATACAAAGATTATTTCTACGATCACTTCCCACGGCCCTGGTTATCTGGACAAAGACAAAGAAAAAATCGTCGGTTTCCAGACAGACAAGCCTTTCAAACGTTCCCTGCAGCCTTACGGCGGCATTCGTATGGCGGTAAAAGCCTGCGAGGATAACGGATACAAAGTAGATCCGCAGATCGTGGAATTTTTCACCAAACACAGAAAAACCCACAATGACGGCGTGTTTGATGCTTATACTCCGGAGATGAGAGCCTGCCGCTCCAGTCATATCATCACAGGACTCCCGGATGCATACGGCCGGGGACGTATCATCGGTGATTACAGACGTGTGGCCCTTTACGGTGTAGACCGTCTCATTGAAGATAAGCAGAAGCAGAAGGATACGACAAGAACGATCATGTATTCCGATGTGACCAGAGAGCGGGAGGAGCTTTCCGAACAGATCAAGGCGCTGAAGGAACTGAAGGAACTGGGCCAGATCTACGGCTTTGACATTTCAAGACCGGCGTCCAATGTGCAGGAAGCGATCCAGTGGCTGTATTTCGGCTATCTGGCAGCGATCAAGGAGCAGAACGGAGCGGCCATGTCTCTGGGACGTACCTCTACCTTCCTTGATATCTATGCGGAGAGAGACCTGGCGAACGGAACCTTTACAGAGAAAGAGATCCAGGAGTTTGTGGACCATTTTATCATGAAGCTGCGTCTTGTGAAATTTGCCAGAACACCGGAATACAACGCGCTGTTCTCCGGAGATCCCACCTGGGTGACAGAGTCCATCGGCGGTATGGGGATTGACGGACGTTCCATGGTCACAAAGATGTCCTACCGTTATTTGCACACCCTCTCCAATCTGGGGACAGCGCCGGAACCCAACCTTACAGTGCTCTGGTCCACCAGGCTTCCCAGTAACTTTAAACGGTTCTGTGCGAAAACTTCCATCATGTCTTCCTCCATCCAGTACGAGAACGATGACCTGATGCGTGTGACCCATGGAGACGATTATGCGATCGCATGCTGCGTGTCTTCCATGAGAGTAGGAAAGGAAATGCAGTTCTTCGGCGCCCGGGCAAACCTTGCAAAATGTCTTCTTTACGCCATCAACGGCGGTGTAGACGAGGTTTCCAAGAAACAGGTGGGACCGAAATACCGTCCCATCACGTCAGAATATCTTGACTATGATGAGGTAATGGAAAAATTCCATGATATGATGAAATGGCTTGCCTGCGTGTACGTCAATGCCCTGAATATCATCCACTATATGCATGACAAATACTGCTATGAGCGGATCCAGATGGCCCTTCATGACAAGAAGGTAACACGCTGGTTTGCAACAGGGATCGCAGGACTTTCCGTTGTGGCGGATTCCCTGTCCGCGATCAAATACGCGAAGGTAAAGACCATCCGTGATGAGAACGGCATTGTGGTGGATTATCAGGTAGAGGGAGATTTTCCCAAATATGGAAATGACGACGACCGTGTGGATGACATCGCCTATGATATTGTTCATGAATTTATGCACTATGTAAAAGGAAATCATACCTACAGAGGCGGTATCCCCACCACTTCCATTTTAACGATCACTTCCAACGTGGTCTACGGCAAAGCCACCGGCTCCACACCGGACGGAAGAAAAGCGGGAGAGCCTTTTGCACCGGGAGCAAATCCCATGCACCACAGAGACAGCCATGGAGCAGTGGCGTCCTTAAGCTCTGTCTCCAAGCTTCCGTTTAAGGATGCCCAGGACGGTATCTCCAATACCTTCTCCATTATCCCGGGAGCCCTTGGAAAGGACGACGCCATTTTATTTGACGATATCACCTTTGAACTAGAACCGGACTGCGCATGCTGCGAGCCGAACCTTACCGTAGAGGAAGAGGAGTAAAGAGATCAGAAACCAATTTTGAGATAGGAGGATCATAGCTATGAAGATCAGCGACGCACAGATCGATAACCTTGTAAATTTATTAGACGGATACGCAGAAAAAGGCGGCCACCATCTGAATGTAAATGTGTTTACCAAAGAAACCCTTCTGGACGCTCAGGCCCATCCGGAAAAATATCCCCAGCTTACCGTGCGTGTTTCCGGTTATGCGGTAAACTTTAACAAGCTTACAAAGGAACAGCAGGACGAAGTGATCTCCAGAACTTTCCATGAGGGGATGTAAATAAATGGACGGGGGATGCAGCCCATTAAAGGGAAGGATCCATTCCACAGAGAGCTTCGGGACCGTGGACGGTCCCGGAGTTCGTTTTGTCATTTTCTTTCAGGGCTGCCCCATGCGCTGTCTTTACTGCCACAATCCAGACACCTGGAACGGGGCCGGAGGAATGGAGATGACGGCTATGGAGCTTCTTGAGGAGTATGAGAGAAACAAAACCTTTTATAAAAGCGGAGGGATCACCGCCACAGGCGGGGAGCCTCTTCTGCAGCTTCCTTTTCTGACCGAGCTGTTTCAAAAGGCCAGGGAGCGGGGGATCCACACCTGTCTGGACACCTCGGGGATCCTTTTCAGAGAAGAAAAACGGAAAGAATTCCAGGAACTTTTTCAGGTGCTGGATCTGGTCCTTCTGGATATCAAGCACAGTGACAGAGAAGCCCATGTGCGGCTTACCCGCCAGCCCCTGGATCCTGTCCTTGCTTTTGCGGATGCGCTGGAGGAGGCAAAGGTCCCCATGATCATACGCCATGTGGTGGTCCCGGGGATCACGGACGGAGAGAAGGAGCTGACCGAACTGGGAACGCTGATCGGCGGCTATCAAAATCTCAAAGGACTGGAAGTGCTGCCCTACCACACCATGGGCAAAGCAAAGTATGAGAAGCTGGGGATCCCCTACCCCCTTAAAGAGGTAGAAAACATGGATCCTTTAAAGGCGAAAGAGGCAAGAAAGACCATCCTTCTGGCGATCCGGGAGAAAAGGCGGAAAAAATAGAGGTTTTCCTTGACAAAATAGGATCCTGTGGTTAGAATAAAAAACGGATTATTTTAGGGAAGACCCTAAAGAGCATTTGAAAAACCACAGAGAAAAGCGCAGATAAGGAATAGTAAAAAGCATTCCGCATGTACAGAGAGCTGCCGGACGGTGCAAGGCAGAGATGCAGGGCTTTTGAACTCGCCTTGGAGCAGCCGGAGTGAACCAGATAAAGTAGTTCCGGCCGGGAATTCCCGTTACAGAATAAAAAGCGCGCCGGATATTTTACGGCGAATTAGAGTGGTACCACGGAAAAGCAGCCTTCCGTCTCTAGGAGAGACGGGAGGTTTTTCTTTATCATCTATCAACAGGAGGAATCAAACATGAGCGCACCTTATAATCATAAGGCAATCGAAGCGAAATGGCGTACCAACTGGGAAAAGAACCCCATCAACGTCAACGACGGCAAAAAACCGAAATATTACTGTCTGGATATGTTCCCATATCCCTCCGGAAACGGACTCCATGTGGGACACTGGAGAGGCTATGTGATCTCGGACGTATGGAGCCGCTATAAGATGCTCCAGGGATATTACCTGATCCATCCCATGGGCTGGGACGCTTTCGGACTTCCCGCGGAGAATTATGCCATTAAGATGGGAGTCCATCCTGCCATCTCCACAGCGGAGAATGTAAAAAATATCAAAAAGCAGATCAACGATATCGCCGCCATTTACGACTGGGATATGGAAGTCAATACCACAGACCCGAACTTTTATAAATGGACCCAGTGGATCTTTGTAAAAATGTTTAAGGAAGGTCTGGCTTACGAAAAGGAATTTCCCATCAACTGGTGTCCGTCCTGTAAGACCGGACTGGCCAATGAAGAGGTGGTCAACGGCTGCTGCGAACGCTGCGGCGCCCCTGTGACCAAGAAGAACCTCCGCCAGTGGATGCTCAGGATCACCAAATACGCGGACCGTCTGCTCAACGACCTGGATAAGCTTGACTGGCCGGAAAAGGTAAAGAAGATGCAGACCGACTGGATCGGAAAATCCTACGGCGCGGAAGTGGAATTCCCCATCGATGGAAGGGAAGAGAAGATCACCGTCTATACCACAAGACCGGATACCCTCCACGGAGCCACCTTCATGGTGCTGGCGCCGGAACATGCCCTGGCGGCAAGCCTGGCTACGCCTGAGACAAAGGATGCTGTGGAGAAATACATCTACGATGCTTCCATGAAGTCGAATGTGGACCGTCTCCAGGACAAGGAGAAGACCGGCGTATTTACCGGAAGCTATGCCATCAATCCGCTGAACAATAAAAAGATCCCCATCTGGCTTTCCGATTACGTTCTGGCAGATTACGGAACCGGCGCCATCATGTGCGTGCCGGCCCATGACGACCGTGACTTTGAGTTTGCCACAAAATTTAACATCCCGATCGTTCAGGTTATTGCCAAAGACGGAAAAGAGATCGAAAATATGACCGAGGCGTATACAGAAGCGTCCGGGACCATGATCAATTCCGGCGACTGGAACGGAATGGAGTCCGCTGTGCTGAAAAAAGAAGCGCCAATGATGATCGAGAAGATGGGCATCGGCCGCAAGACCGTAAACTATAAGCTTCGTGACTGGGTATTTTCCCGCCAGCGTTACTGGGGAGAACCAATCCCCATCGTGCACTGCCCCAACTGCGGAGCCGTTCCGGTGCCGGAAGACCAGCTTCCGCTGACCCTTCCGGAGGTGGAAAGCTATCAGCCTACCGGAACCGGCGAATCTCCTCTGGCAGCCATCGACGAGTGGGTCAATACCACCTGTCCCTGCTGCGGAGCGCCGGCAAAGCGCGAGACCAACACCATGCCTCAGTGGGCAGGATCTTCCTGGTATTTCCTGCGCTATGTGGACAATAAAAACGATAAGGAGCTTGTATCCAGGGAGAAAGCAGACAAATATCTTCCGGTGGATATGTATATCGGCGGCGTGGAGCATGCGGTGCTGCACCTTCTGTACTCCCGTTTTTATACGAAATTCCTGTATGACATCGGTGTGATCGATTTCGACGAGCCTTTTATCAAACTGTTCAACCAGGGTATGATCACCGGAAAGAACGGCATCAAGATGAGCAAGTCCAAAGGCAACGTGGTTTCGCCGGACGATCTTGTAAGGGATTACGGCTGTGATTCCCTCAGGATGTACGAGCTCTTTGTGGGTCCGCCTGAACTGGATGCAGAGTGGGACGACAGAGGCATCGACGGCGTATCCCGATTCCTGAAGAGATTCTGGGGTCTCGCCCTTGACAGCATCGAAAAGAATGTGGCCGCTACAAAGGAAATGGTCAAGATCCGCCACAGGATGGTTTATGATATTTCCCAGAGACTGGAAGCGTTCAGTCTGAATACGGTTATCTCCGGATTTATGGAGTACAACAACAAGATGATCGATATCGCCAAGAAAGAAGGCGGTATGGATAAAGAAACCATCGAGACGGCAGTGATCCTCCTTGCGCCTTTTGCGCCTCATATCGCAGAAGAACTGTGGGAGAGACTGGGACATACCGATTCCGTATTCCATGCCCAGTGGCCGGCTCACGATGAAGAAGCCATGAAGGATGATGAGATCGAGATCCCTGTCCAGATCAACGGAAAGACAAGGGCTGTCATCAGCATCCCGGCGGAAACCGGCAAAGAAGAGGCTATCGCAAAAGGCAGGGAAGCCATTGCGGACAAGCTGACAGGCAATGTTGTGAAGGAAATCTATGTTCCTAAGAAGATCATTAATATCGTAATGAAGTAATCATGATAAACAGCGTAAGCGGAGATATCTGTTTACGCTGTTTTGCGAGGGTATCACAGATCATGAAAAAAATAGAAACCATAAAAATGACCCGGGAACAGGAAATGGCTTTCAAAAAAAAGACTGCCGGCAGGACAGGAAAATATTTCTGGACTGCGCTGGTCTTCTGTGCCTGTTTCCAGATCTATAATATCTGCTATACGCTTCAATATACGGATTTCCTCCTCCATACACGTCCGAGCAGGGTTTATATGTGCCTGTATGCGGCGCTGCTTTCCGCATGTCTTCTTATGGGGATCCTGGCCGCGGTCTGGACTTTTGGAAAAAAGGGGTACGAGCACAGGCTCTTGAATCTGTATATGATCTTTGGCTGCGCCCTTGTATTCTGGTCCGTATGCCTGAGTATCTATGACCACCGTGTGTCGGATAATATCAGTATCTTTGTGACTTCTGTGGTCTATGTGGCAGGCCTTCTGTATATGAGCCCGAAGATCTCCATACCCCTGTATGTCATAAGCGAGATCGTTCTGGTGACAGGGATCGCCATGATCGAAAAGAATAAAGCAGGAGACGATTACGGAAGCTATGTGAATTCCATCGCTCTTGTGATCATTGCCATCTTTCTGAGCGTTTACCGGTGGCAACAGACAAGACAGGAATTTCTGACAAATCTTCTTCTGGAAGAGAAAAACCGGGAGATCATGGAGCAGACAGAAAAATTGAATTTTATCGCCCATCACGATACGCTGACCGGGATCTGGAACCGGAATTACCTGGAACAGTGGAAAGAGAAGTATTTTCTTTCCCCTGCCAAAGAGCGTGCAGTGGCTGTTTTTATGGCGGATATCGATCATTTCAAACATTATAATGACAGATTCGGACATGTGCTGGGAGACGAGTGCCTGAAACGTGTCGCCCAGACGCTGAAAGAAACAGGAAAAGAAAAGGGGTTTCTGTTCCGTTTCGGAGGGGAAGAATTCCTCTATGTGCTGGAAGGACCGCAAAAGGATGAGAGCAGAAGGTTGGCGGAGCAGATGTGCACAGCCGTGGTTGAAGAAAAGATCTCTTCCGGCATGGAAGAAGAGGGAAAAGAGTATGTAACGGTCAGCATCGGCTATACGGAAGGCGTTATGCGTACGGATGAGGAATTCCGTTCTCTTTTGAGAAAAGCAGACCAGGCCCTCTATTATGTGAAAAACAGCGGGAGAAACCGGGCAGCGGCATATGAGGAGCTTCCGGAAAAATGACCAAAGGCCGTCCAGGACCCATCCTGCTTTGAGGAGACGAAAAATGGAAAGAAAAAAACGGATTACAGATATTTTGATCGACGGGATCTCTGACATTATCCTGCCGGTGATCCCTTTGCTGACAGCCTCCGGTATCATGAAAGGACTGATCCTGATCCTGGCGGCTGCCGGGATCCTTGCGGAAAGCAGCAATACTTACCTGGTGCTTGACGCTGTGGCAGACAGTGCCTTTTATTTCCTTCCGGTGCTGCTGGCGGTCACGGCTTCCGGAAAATTTCAGACCAATACGTTTACGTCGGTCACTATCGCGGGGATCATGCTTTATCCCACACTTACGGCATTTTTGGAAAATGGGACCAGTCTGAGCTTTCTCGGGATCCCCATGAAAGCGGTGATCTATCATTCCAGCCTGATACCGATCCTGCTTACGGTAGCGCTGCAGCGGTATGTGGAGCGCTTTTTTGATAAACGTCTGCCGGAGCTGATCCGTTCGTCCCTTACGCCGCTTTTTACGGTGCTTCTGTGCGCTCTGGCGGCTCTTCTGGCCTTTGGCCCTCTGGGAGGACTGATCGGGGACGGACTTGCGTCCGTTTACGGGCTGGTCTACGGTCTAAGCCCCATCCTGGCCGGCGTGCTGCTGGGCGCAGCGGTACAGCCCATGGTGATCTTCGGCTTTCACTGGAGCCTGATCCTTATCGGAATGAACAATCTGGCGGTCAACGGGTTTGACACGGTGCTGCCTCTCATGGGACCCGGTGTGTTCGCCCAGGCGGGGGCAGCTCTGGCGGTATGCTTAAAGTCCAGGAGAAAAGAATTTAAAGCGGTATGTATTTCTGCGTCGATCTCGGCTTTTTTTGGCGTGACGGAACCGGCTATGTTCGGCGTCAACCTTCTGTTAAAAAAGCCTATGACTGCTGTGATCATAAGCGGCGCGGCAGGCGGGATCCTGGCCGGGATGTCGGGGGCCAGCGCCAAGGCTTTCGGACTTCCCAGTCTTGTGACGCTCCCTGTGTTCCTTGGTAAGGGATTCGGCCTTCTTGTGGCCGGATGTATGCTCAGTCTGATCCTGGCATTTGTGCTTACCTATTTTATGAAATTTGATCCGGATAAGGACCGCAGATAAAAGAAAAGAATAAAGGAGGCAGCATGATGGATGCAAATGTAACAAGAGAACAGGCAATGGAACTTTTAAAAAAGTATAATCAGGAGCCTTTTCACATGGAACATGCCCTGACGGTGGAAGGGGTTATGAGATGGTTTGCCGCTGAGAACGGCGAAGACGAAGAGTTCTGGGGGATCGCAGGACTGCTCCATGACGTGGATTTTGAGAAATATCCGGAGGAGCACTGCCAGAAGGCGCCGGAGCTTTTAAATGAGATCGGCGCGTCGCCGGAGCTTATCCACGCCGTATGCAGCCATGGGTACGGTCTGTGCAGCCAGGTGGAGCCAACCCATCCTATGGAAAAGATCCTGTTTGCCGCAGACGAACTCACAGGTCTTATCTGGGCTGCGGCGAAGATGCGCCCTTCCAAAAGCGTGATGGACATGGAAGTGAAAAGCCTGAAGAAGAAATTCAAGGACAAACGCTTCGCGGCCGGATGCTCCCGGGATGTGATCGAAAAAGGAGCGCAGATGCTGGGATGGAATCTTAACGAACTGTTTGAAAAGACCATCCTTGCTATGCGCTCCTGTGAAGAAACTGTTCGCAAAGAAATGGAACAATATTTATAATTCTTTCAGCCCGCTGATATCAGGACTGGCCATCAGGGAATAGTTGGTATAGTATACAACAAATCCCGGCTTTGCTCCGGCGGGCTTTTTTACATGTTTTTTCTGGATATAGTCGATCTCCACCTTGGGAGCGGTGCGGCCCTTGGAATAGTAAGCTGCCAGACATCCGGCCTCCTCAAAGGTACGGTCCGGAAGCTCTCCGTCAGGAGTTTTGACCACTACATGGGATCCGGCCATTTTTTTTGCATGGAACCACCAGTCATTTCCGGAGGCAAATTTGAAAGTAAGTTCATCATTTTGGAAATTATTCCGCCCTACATAAATGTCGTAGCCGTCACTGGAAACATAGTGGAAGGGCTTGGATCTTGCCTGCATTTTCTGCCCTTTTTTACCGGAAAAATGCTTCTTGATATATCCGTATTGGGTAAGTTCTTCTTTGATCTGGGACAAGTCGCTTTCGGACCGGGAGATATCCAGGGCATTGGAGATAGAGTCCAGATGCTGGATCTCGCTCTGGGTTTCTTCGATCTGTTCTGTGAGGGCTTCCTCTGTCCGTTTCAGCTTTCCATACCGTTCAAAATATTTTTTTGCATTATCCCCGGGAGAAAGGGAGGGATCCAAAGGAACGGTGATCTCTTCGTTGGTGTAGTAGTTCAGAGCCTGAAAAGAACGGCATCCTTCTTCCAGGCCATATCCATATGTATTGATCAGTTCTCCATATACTTTATACTTATCCTTTTTCTGGGTATCCTTCATCTGCTTCTCCTGGAGAAGAAGCTTTTTGCGGTTCCGCTCCAGGGCAGTCTGGACGATCCGGCGCAGATCAGAAGACTTTTGGTGAATGCGCGTAAGGACGTTTTTTTCTGCGTAGTAGGCTTCCAGCATGGAGGATACGGAATCGAAGGTCTTTCTTTCGTAGCCGCTTCCGTACTGGGTCAGAGGCACCACGGAATATTCTGCCGGCTCCTGTTCCCGGTAGAGGATCGTGGGGGTAAAGCTGCCTTCCTTCACCTGTTCGATCAAACGCAAAAAAGTATGGTACAGATGGATGCGGGCCGGCTCATCCAAAGACTGGGCCGCATCACTGCCGTCAATGGAAGCACGGTAACAGATCTCCTCTGCGATAACAGGGCTGATGCCGGTGAGGGAAGTGTAGACCGCCTTGGAAATACTGCAGGGCTTTTGGCAGACAAGCTGGATAAAATCTCCTTCCTCAATTGTAAAGGGATCTGCCTTTTCCTGGGTATGGGGGATGAAGTAATGTCTTCCCGGCAGCACCTCACGTACCGAACTCATATGAGAAGAAACATGTTTGATGCTGTCTAGGATCATACCTTCCTCATCGCAAAAAATGATGTTGCTGTGCTTGCCCATCAACTCAAAGATCAGCCGCTTTCTGCAGGGATCTCCCATTTCGTTTAAATGTTCCAGCTCAAATTCGATCACCCGTTCCAGGCCGGGCTGGCGGATAGAGAGGATCCTTCCGCTTCCGATATGCTTGCGCAGAAGCATGCAGAAATTTGGTGCGGTAAGAGGGCTAGGCTTGTTTTTTTCTGTAAAATAAATAAGGGGAAGGGAAGCGCTGGCAGAGATCAGCAGCCTCTTTTGCCCTCCGGGACCTTTGGCAGTGATCATAAGCTCATCTGCCTCGGGCTGGGCGATCTTGTTAAACCTGCCGCCCTCAAGGTTTTTGTTTAATTCCTGAACCATTGCTGCAATGGTGATACCGTCAAATGCCATAGGAACACTCCTTTTTCATAAAATACAACATATACTATAACATATAAAAAAAGGGTTTGACTAGGGTTTTAGAATGAACTATAATAAATCTGCACCTGTTCGGCTGAAGTTTTTTATGCCGGACAGCACATTGTATTCTATATCGAAACAGAAAGAGAACAGCTATGATAAAAAGTATGACAGGCTTTGGCCGAGCAGAATCCGTTACCAGCGAACGCAAGATCACCGTGGAGCTGAAATCTGTAAACCACCGGTATCTGGATCTGAACATCAAAATGCCGAAAAAACTCGGTCTTTTTGAAGGTGCGATCCGGAATCTCATGAAAGAGTATGTACAGCGGGGCAAGGTAGACGTATTTATTACTTATGAGGATTATGTGACAAATTGTGCCGCTCTTAAGTATAACCGTGAACTTGCAAAAGAGTATCTGTCTTATCTGCGGGAGATGAGCAGGGAATTTGGCCTGGAGGACGACATACGGGTGTCTGCCCTTTCCCGTTACCCGGAGATCTTTACCATGGAAGAGCAGTCCCTGGATGAAGAACAGATCTGGAATGCTCTGGAAAAACCCCTTAGGGAAGCAAGTGAGAAATTTGTCAAAACCCGGGAAGCCGAAGGTGAAAATCTCAAAAGCGATCTTCTTCAAAAGCTGGAAAGCCTGGAGAAAAAAGTCACTCTGGTCCAGGAGCGTTCCCCGGAGATCATACAGGCATACCGGGAAAAACTGGAAGAGAAGGTCCACGACCTTTTGGAGGATGCCCAGATAGATGACGGACGTATTGCCGCAGAGGTGATCCTTTTCGCAGACAAGATCTGCAATGACGAGGAAACCGTCCGGCTGAAAAGCCATATCCAGGGTATGGCGGATATCCTGAAAGAACAGGAAGGAGTGGGACGCAAGCTGGATTTTATGGCCCAGGAGATGAATCGGGAGGCAAATACCATTCTTTCCAAATCCAATGATCTGGTGGTATCCAACCTTGCCATTGATCTGAAAACAGAAATAGAAAAGATCCGCGAACAGATTCAAAATATTGAGTAAAAGGATGAGTTTTGTGGCCAAATTGATCAACATCGGTTTTGGAAATGCGGTGAATTCCCAGAAAATTGTTGCGGTGGTCAGTCCGGACGCTGCCCCTGTAAAGAGAATGGTACAAAGCGTAAAAGGGACAAAATCCCTGATCGATGCTACACAGGGACGAAAGACCAAGGCGGTGATCGTCACATCCGACGATTATCTTGTACTTTCCGCCCTTCAGCCGGAGACCATTGCCCGCCGCTTCGCAGAAGCCTATGAATACGAGGATAAAGGAGAGATCCATGAATAAAGGGGTTTTAGTTGTTATATCCGGATTTTCCGGCGCCGGAAAAGGTACGGTCATCAGGGAATTGCTTAAAAAATATCAAAATTATGCCTTGTCTGTTTCCGTGACCACAAGAGATCCCAGACCGGGAGAAATCGATGGAAAGCATTACTTTTTCCGCACCAAGGAAGAATTCCAGGAACTGATCCAGAAGGACGAGCTGGTGGAGTACGCCGAATATGTAGAAAATTATTACGGCACGCCCAGGGCCTATGTGGAAGAACAGCTGGAAAAGGGGAAAGATGTGATCCTGGAGATTGAGATCCAGGGCGCTATGAAGGTAAAGGAAAAAAATCCGGAAGCTCTTTTTATATTTGTCACACCGCCGTCCATGGAAGAACTGAAAAGAAGACTGATCGGACGGGGAACCGAGAGTATGGAGGTGATCAATTCCCGGCTTTTAAAAGCCAGAGAGGAAGCCCAGTGGATGGAACACTATGATTACCTTGCCATAAATGACACCGTGGAGGAATGCGTGGAATGTATGCACCAGATCATTCAAAGCGAACATTCCCGCATGTCAAGAAACCAGGAATTTATTGATAAAATCAGAAAGGAGTAATATCTATGATACATCCGTCTTATTCGGAATTAATCCAGGCAATCAATGCAAACAGCGAGGATGACGACAATACCATGATGCTCAACAGCCGTTATTCTCTGGTACTGGCAACCAGCAAGCGTGCCCGCCAGCTGATCGCAGGAGCAGAACCTCTGGTAGAGGGAGCGGCAGGAAAGAAACCCCTTTCCGTAGCCATTGATGAACTGTACAAAGGAAAAGTAAAGATCCTTGCGGCTCAGGAGCAGGAAGAAGAAGGTACGGAAACCCTGCCTGAGGAACATCCGGAAGAACTTAAGACAGAAGATACTGTCTTAGACGAAACCATAAAAGAAGATTGAGAAAAGGCTGCACATGGATGCAGCCTTTCCGTACAATTAGGAGCTTATATGAAAATACTATTTATTTCACTTGGCTGTGATAAAAATCTGGTGGATTCCGAGGAAATGCTGGGACTGCTCACGAAAAGCGGCCACAGGATCGTGGACGAGGAAGAGGAAGCAGAAGGGATCGTCATCAATACCTGCTGCTTTATTCATGACGCAAAAGAAGAAAGTATAGAAACGATCCTCCAGATGGCGGAATACAAGAAAACCGGAACCTTAAAGGCTTTGGTGGTCACCGGCTGTATGGCACAGCGCTATAAAGAAGAGATCATAGAAGAAATCCCGGAAGTAGATGCTGTCCTGGGAACGACTTCCTATGAGGACATTGTCAAGGCAGTGGAGGAAGCCGCAAAGGGAAAACACTTTCAGGAGTATAAAGACATTGACTACCTTCCCCGCATTGAGGGAAGAAGAGTGCTTACCACCGGAGGCCATTTCGGGTATCTGAAGATCGCGGAAGGATGTGATAAGCACTGTACGTATTGTATCATCCCTAAGCTTCGGGGACGCTTCCGCAGCGTCCCAATGGAGCAGCTTTTGGAGACTGCCAGGGACATGGCCGGACAGGGAGTAAAGGAATTGATCCTGGTAGCCCAGGAAACTACCGTATACGGAACGGACCTATATGGAAAAAAATCTCTGCATATACTGCTGAAAGAATTGTGCAGGATCCGGGGGATCCGCTGGATCCGTATCCTTTACTGTTATCCGGAGGAGATTTATGACGAACTTATTGAAGTGATGAAAGAAGAAAAAAAGATCTGCCACTATCTGGACCTGCCCATCCAGCATGCCAGCGACAGGATCTTAAAGCGGATGGGAAGAAGGACCACCCAAAAGGAACTGCGGGAGATCGTGGATAAGCTGCGCCGGGAAATACCAGATATTATCCTAAGGACAACCCTGATCAGCGGTTTTCCAGGAGAAACTCCAAAGGATCACGAAGAACTGCTGGATTTCGTAGAGGAAATGGAATTTGACCGTCTGGGAGTGTTTACCTATTCTGCAGAAGAGGATACCCCGGCTGCTTTGATGGAGGATCAGATTCCGGAAGAGTTAAAAGAAGCCCGGCGGGATGAGATCATGGAACTTCAGCAGGAGATATCCCTGGAAAAAGGAGAGACCCGCATTGGACAGGAACTTGTTGTCATGATCGAAGGCAAGGTTTCGGGGGAACCGGCGTATATCGGCCGAACCTACGGGGATGCGCCCAAGGTAGACGGCTATATTTTCGTACAGACCGGGGAAGCCCTTATGACAGGAGATTTTGCAAGGGTGCGTGTGACCGGCGCCCTGGAATATGATTTGATAGGAGAGTTAACAAATGAATACACCGAATAAACTTACTGTTGCAAGAGTCATTGTGGTGCCTTTTATGGTTCTTTTTTTGCTGACCGGCTGGGGCGGTGAGGCAAACCGCTATATTTCTCTGATACTTTTTGCAGGTGCCAGCATTACGGACTGGTTTGACGGTTATCTGGCAAGAAAGAACCATCTGGTCACCAATTTCGGAAAATTTATGGATCCTCTGGCGGACAAGCTTCTGGTATGTTCTGCCCTGATCTGTATGATCGAGCTTAATAGGCTTCCGGCATGGATCGTGATCATTATCATTGCCCGGGAATTTATCATCAGCGGATTTCGGCTGATCGCGGCGGAAAACGGCGTGGTGATCGCGGCCAATTATTGGGGAAAATTCAAAACCGTATGCCAGATGGTTATGATCCTTTTGCTGATCCTGGATTTTGACGGCATTTTTGATATACTGGAAACCGTCTTTATCTGGCTGTCCGTTGTTTTAACGGTCATTTCCCTTCTTACTTATATTATTCAGAATAAACAAGTATTGACTATGCAAAAATAGGAGGAGCTATGAAAACAGAGCTTATTCAGGCGGCGGATGAGGAAAAAACCTTAGAGGCTGCGGTAGTGGATCTTCTCCGTGAACGAGGATTAACCCTTGCTTTGGCAGAATCCTGCACAGGCGGGGCGATTGCCGCCAGGATCGTTAATGTGCCCGGGGCCTCAAAAGTGTTTGGCTATGGGTTTGTCACCTACAGCAATCAGGCAAAGAGAAAACTTCTGGGAGTGAAAAAATCCACGCTGAAAACGGCAGGCGCGGTTTCGAAAAAATGTGCCAGGGAGATGGCAAAGGGGGGCTGTGCAGCCGCCAAGGCAGACGTGTGCTTATCCGTTACCGGTCTGGCCGGTCCGGATGGAGGGACCAAGGAGACACCGGTGGGGACAGTATTTATGGGCTGCTGCTATAAGAACAAGACCATTGTCAAAGAATTCCATTTTACCGGAAACCGGGCAAAGATCCGGCAGCAGGCATGCGCACATGGTCTGGCACTTTTGCGGGACTGCATTAAGAAGAAAACACAAAAGAAAAATTGACTTATACGGAAACAGCAGGAAAACCGGGAGTCTGTCTTTAGACGGCCCGGTTTTCCTGCTGTATATCTTAATGTGTTAGCGTATCATGCGCATCATATTTACGATGCGGTCGATTTTTGCGGCTTCTTCCGGTGATTTTCCCATTTTTAAAACCTCCAGTATCTGAGAGATCTCCTGGGAAGAAAAACGCAGTCCTTTGCTTTTTCCCTGGTTCGCGGCATTTAAAAGAAAGGGAAGCATATCCGCAGGATTTTTGCCGCTTCCCTGGTCTGCAAGACTTTGCAGCATATCCAGCTTGCTTTTATCTACACCGGCAAGCTTGGGGTCATTCTTCCAGTTCTGGTCCATAGGCCTCCTCCTCTCCTTTGGTTTCCTCCTGTATCATGCGGAACATCTGTACCATGGTCATAAGATTGGTGAGCTCGTCAAGCTTCTGGCGGCTTTTTCCAAAGCAATAGCTTCGTATGTCCTCTAAGATCTCCAGAGGCTCCCGGGATGGGACCGCACAGATCTCCATGTTTTTCGGTGCAGAAAAAACAGCGGCAGTGTTGGCAAGTTCCGCTGCCTTGGTATACAGGGACAAAAGCCGCTGCCCCTGGGGCGGCAGATAGGGGATTATTGCTTTGGCAAGCTGTGAACGTTCATCATTAACCATCTTGTCCAGGGCCGTTAGGGACACATTTTTTTCATCCATAGACGTTCCTTTTTCAACATATGATTTTTATATTAAAATATGACGGGCAGACCTGTCCTGACATATGCTAAAAGCAGAAGATGAAGAAGAATCAGGAGCTGATCTTTAATGGAAGAAAAATCTCAAAGGGTGGTCAAAGAAGGAAATGCTTTTTATGAGATAGATCTGGAATGCCTGGAAAAAAAGAAAAAAGAAGAAGTCCGGAAGCAAAAGCAGCAGCCGGAAAAAAGGCAGAGGGAGTAAACCCTCTGCCTTTATAAATTTCAGCATCCGCATCCGTTGTTGCCGCACAGCAGAAGAAGTACCACTAAAATCCAGCAGCTGTCAGTGCCGCATCCGCATCCGCTTCTCCCAAAGCCGTTGTTGCCGCACAGGCTCATTAAGATAATGAACCATAAAATGCAGCTGCAGCTGTCGCCGCCAAAAGTCCCAAGGCCGGTCCCGCCATTGCATCCGCATCCACATCCGCAGCTTGTTCTGTCATCGTTGCACCCGCAATTTGTAGCAGCTAAATCACTCATGAAAAAAATCCTCCAGAATTTGTTTACACTCCATTCTATGTTTGGGACAGCCTGGTGGTTACAGAGAAAAAGGATTGACATAAAAAATGAAATCCGATATAATGTTTTAAAAATGTAATAGTTTTGTAAACTATGCAAAGCTTTTGACACATTTCGTCGAAAAATTATAAAATGAGAAGAGGATCGAGTATGAAGAGAATATCATGGAAAAGCTGCCTTAGGCCTCTGCTTGCAGCGTTTCTTTTTGCAGCGGCCTTTGCCTTCCTGCTTCCGGCAGCCGCAAAGGAGGTATACGCAGCCAAGACAGGATTTACCACCATCAACGGTAAAAGCTATTACATAGACGCCGATGGTTCCCGCCATAAGGGCTGGCTGACCCTCAACGGAAAAAAATATTACTTTAACAAAAAAACCGGTGTCCAGCTGAAAGGCTGGGGAAGAGACGGTCAGGGAAGAAAAATGCGTTACTTCACCAAAGGCCAGGGCTATATGGTCACTGGCTATCTTACAGACAGCAAAAACCATACCCGGTATTTTGATCCCAAGACCGGGATCCTGGTAAGAGGATGGATGACCGACTCCCAAGGCTACAAATATTATTTCACAAGCGGAGAGGGTGTAATGGCAAAAGGCTGGCTGGAAAACAGCAAAGGCCAGCTGCGCTATTTCAGCAAGACAAATGGAAGGATGCTGACTGGATTTCAGGTGGACACCAACGGAAATACCCGTTACTTTAATCCAAAGAACGGCATAATGGCCACCGGCCTTAAGAAGATCGGAGACTATTATTTCTACTTTGACAAGTCCAATGGTGTTCGCTGTCAGAAGGGCTTTACTACAGTGGGAAGCAATACCTACTATTTCAGTCCCAAGAACGGACGTGCCCAGACCGGCTGGCTGACTTTGGATGGTGAAAAATATTATTTTGATGCCAAAGGAGTCATGTATGTCAGCAGAACAGCCACCATTGACGGCAAGACCTATTCTTTTGACAAGAACGGCGTTGCCTCAGAAAGCCAGTATGTGGTAGAAGGGGATACGGTTAAAGTATACGACGCGAAAAACGACCGGACCTACACCCTTTTGAAGGAATTTATCGAGCATCCGGGTGTGGCTACAGGCGAGGTTACCGATCTGGATCTTCTGGCGGCTTTGTGTGAATGTGAGGCCGGAAACCAGGGCAAGGTAGGCATGATGGCAGTGGCAATGGCTGCGCTGAACCGCACCATCCGGGAGGACAAGGCATTCCCGTCAGAACTGCGCTATGTGCTTTATCAGGGAACCAGCCGGGTTCCTCAGTTTGGTATTGTAAACAACGGAAATCTGATAAAGAGACTGAACGGCCAGTATATTAACCGTACATTGGCCTATGAGGCTGCTTCCGAGGCACTGGAGATCTTTAATGATCACGTAAGAAAGGGTACGCCAAGAAAGCTGCCGGGATTTGACCGGGAAGATTTCAATTTCATGTTTTTTATGACTAAAAATGCATTCTGGTCTCAGCCGTTAAACCATGACAAAGTAGACTATTATATTTACAAAGATCATGTATTTTTCGTAAACTGGGCATAAAGAACCTAAGATAAGAGGGAGCTTTCCTGGGGGGAGGGCTTCCTTTTTTCATACTTTTTATTTTATCCGAAAATTCTGCATATTCTATACAAGAATCGAAAGATATGGTATGATAGGCACAAACCGAAACAGGGAGGACTTGAAGAAATGAACACATACCTGTCGGTGATCCTTTGGGCAGCGGGGATCGTCCTGCTGTTCATCCTTTTGATCGCCTGGGACAATAGAAAACGAAAAAAGATCAACAGAAGGAGATTTGCCCGGATCTACGGGGCGGTCCCGGAGCGGGAGTATGATCCCGGGGATATTGAGAGGATCTCCCGGTACTTCCGAAGGAAAAGCAAGACAAAGGAATTTGTGATCGACGATATCACCTGGAATGACCTGGATATGGACCGGATCTATATGCTGGTGAACCAGACAGTTTCCTCCCCGGGAGAGGACGTTCTGTACTCAATGATGCGCACCCCTCTGTTCACGGAGGAAGAGATCAGAGAGAGGGACGATCTGATCGAATTTTTCCGCGCCCATGAAAAAGAGAGGACGGACCTGCAGGTGATGCTGGCCGAGGTGGGGAAGACCAGGCTTGGTTCCCTGTCAGAGACAGTCCTGGCCCTGGAGGATTCTCCTAAAGTATCCATAGGGATCCATGCGGTCATGCTGGCTGCGCTCCTTGCCAGCTTGCTGATCGTTCTCCCTGTCTCTCCTTTGCATGGCTTTTTTGTTTTCTTTATCTTAAGCATCGTGAACGTGACCAATTACTTTGCCGGCAGGGACAAGAAGCTGATGGAAATGTATACGGACTGTCTGTCTGCCTTTTTGCGTATGCTTTCGGCGGCGGACAGGATGGAAACGGTAAACTGGGAAGCCACCGGAAAACAGATGGACCAGATCCGGGAAGGGAAAAAAGCTTTCCGCCGCTTCCGGAAAAAGGCACTTTTCCTTACCAGCAAAAACGCCGCGTCGGGAGATCCCCTGCAGATCATCATGGAATACGTGCGCATGGTCTTTCATGTGGATATCCTTACTTATAATTCTGTGATCAACGAGATAAGAGACAAGGTAGACAAGATCCTTCTTATGATCGACAGCATGGGGGAACTGGACGCCTCTATCGCCATCGCCTCTTTCCGGGAGCTTCTTGTACTGGAATGTAAACCGGAATTTGTGCCCTTTACCGGGGAGCCCATCCGTATGGAGGCGGAGGACCTTTATCATCCCCTGATCACAGAAGCGGTGGCAAACAGCATCTGTGCAGAGGGAGGCACCCTGGTGACAGGCTCCAACGCCTCCGGTAAATCTACGTTCCTGAAAAATGTGGCGGTGAACGCCATCCTGGCGCAGACCCTTGGCACCTGTACCTGCAGCCGTTACCGGGCTCCCTTTATGAAGATCATGACCTCCATGGCCCTGCGGGACGATATCGGCGGAGGGGAGAGCTACTTTATCGTGGAGATCAAATCCCTGAAACGGATCCTGGACGAGGCACAAAAAGGCGCGCCTCTTTTGTGTATCATCGATGAGGTCTTAAGAGGGACCAATACCATTGAGCGGATCGCAGCTTCCTCACGGATCCTGAAGGAGCTGGACAAGCCCTGGGTGCTGCCTTTCGCGGCTACCCATGACATCGAGCTTTCCTACATCCTGGACGGGATCTACCATAATTACCATTTCGAGGAGGAGATCCGGGACAATGAGGTGATCTTTAACTATCTGCTCCAAAAAGGCAGGGCCACCACAAGAAATGCCATCCGGCTTCTGGATATGCTGGGCTATGATCCTTCCATTGTAGAGGATGCCCGTAAGGCGGCGGCCCATTTTGAAGAGGACGGCGTCTGGGAACGGCTGAAGGCATAGGCGGATGCAGTCCATGGAGGAAAAATACAGGCATTTTGCCGCTTTAAGTTGTTAAATTAAAGGGGAATGTTCTTGACAAATAAAACCTCTGTTTGTATACTTCTAAATAGTGATGAAAAAGGCAGAGATGGGAAAGAGTAGTCAGAGGAAAGCAGACAGAGAGCAGCCGGCCGGTGAGAGGCGCCTGCCATAGCCTGACGAATACCTCCCGGAGCCGCGCACCGAAGGAAGAGTAGGCTGCGCCGTGGGGCACACGTTATCGTGCCAGGGTGATCACAGGTCACCTGCTGAGGCGGAAGACGCGAGTTTTCCGCGAATTTAGGTGGTAACACGGGACCCGGTTCTCGTCCTAAAAGGACAGGGACCGGGGATTTTATTTTTATCACATACCAGGAGGAAAGAATATGAAAGTTTGGGATGAATTAAAGGCCAGAGGCCTGATTGCCCAGGTAACCGATGAAGAAGAGATCAAGGAAATGGTAAATGCCGGAAAGGCTACCTTTTATATTGGATTTGACCCTACGGCGGACAGCCTTCACGTAGGACATTTTATGGCTCTGTGCCTGATGAAGCGCCTGCAGATGGCCGGCAATAAGCCCATCGCTCTTCTGGGCGGAGGCACCGGTATGATCGGCGACCCCTCCGGAAGGACCGATATGCGTCAGATGATGACAAAAGAGACCATCCAGCACAACATCGACTGCTTTAAAAAGCAGATGGAGCGTTTTATCGATTTTTCCGACGGAAAGGCCATGATGGTAAACAATGCGGACTGGCTTCTTGGCCTGAATTATGTGGAGCTTCTCCGGGAGGTAGGCCCTCATTTTTCCGTTAACCGTATGCTTACGGCGGAATGCTACAAGCAGAGGATGGAGAGAGGCTTAAGCTTCCTGGAATTTAACTACATGATCATGCAGAGCTATGACTTTTATATGTTATACCAGAAGTACGGCTGCAACATGCAGTTCGGCGGAGACGACCAGTGGAGCAATATGCTGGGCGGAACGGAGCTGATCCGAAGAAAACTGGGGAAAGACGCTTACGCCATGACCATCACCCTTCTGCTGAACTCCGAAGGCAAAAAGATGGGAAAGACCCAGTCCGGCGCCGTATGGCTGGATCCCAATAAGACCTCTCCATTTGATTTTTATCAGTACTGGAGAAACGTGGACGATGCGGATGTGATCAAATGTATGCGCCTTCTCACCTTCCTGCCTCTGGAAGAGATCGAAGAGATGGCAAAATGGGAAGGCAGCCAGTTAAATAAGGCAAAAGAGATCCTGGCATACCAGCTTACCGAACTGGTACATGGGGAAGAAGAAGCCAAGAAAGCCCAGGAAGGCGCCAGAGCCCTGTTCGGAGGCGGAGCGGACACCGCCAATATGCCCACCCAGGAGATCACCGAAGAAGAGCTTACCGACGGAGTCATCGATGTGATCACCCTTCTTGTGAAGACCGGTCTGGTCCCCACCCGTTCCGAGGGACGCCGTGCCATCGAGCAGGGCGGCGTGTCCATCGACGGAGAGAAGGTAGCGGATATCAAACAGACGGTATCCAAAGAAAGCCTTGAAGGAGACGGCATCGTATTAAAGAGAGGCAAAAAGAAATTTTATAAGGTGTGTATCAAATAAACCATACTAGGAGGAGATTTCAATGAAAAAATACGGAGTGAACGAGCTTCGAAAAATGTTCCTGGATTTTATGGAGAGCAAGGGACATCTGATCATGAAGAGCTTTTCGCTGGTTCCCCAGGGAGATAAGAGCCTTCTTCTGATCAATGCGGGAATGGCGCCCTTAAAGCCATATTTTACAGGCGCGGAGATCCCGCCAAGAAAAAGAGTGGCTACCTGCCAGAAGTGTATCCGTACCGGAGATATCGAAAACGTGGGTAAAACAGCCCGCCACGGAACCTTCTTCGAAATGCTTGGAAATTTCTCCTTTGGAGATTACTTTAAGAGAGAGGCTCTGCACTGGTCCTGGGAATTTCTCACAGAAGTGGTGGGACTGGATCCTGACCGCCTGTATCCTTCCGTATATCTGGACGACGACGAAGCTTTTGATATCTGGAATAAAGAGATCGGCATCCCGGCAGAACGGATCTTCCGCTTTGGAAAAGAGGATAACTTCTGGGAGCACGGCGCAGGTCCCTGCGGACCCTGTTCGGAGATCTATTATGACCGTGGGGAAAAATACGGCTGCGGCAAAGAATCCTGTACGGTAGGCTGTGACTGCGACCGCTACATGGAAGTCTGGAACGACGTATTTACCCAGTTCGAAAATGACGGAAACGGAAATTATACAGAACTGATCCAGAAAAACATCGATACCGGAATGGGTCTGGAGCGTCTGGCCGTAGTTGTCCAGGATGTGGACTCCATTTTTGATGTGGATACCATCTGCGCCCTTCGGAACCTTGTCTGTGAGGTGGCAGGCAAAGAGTACGGAAAATGCTATGACGACGATGTGTCCATCCGTCTGATCACCGACCATATCCGTTCCGCTACCTTTATGATCTCCGACGGCATCATGCCCACCAATGAAGGACGGGGCTATGTGCTCCGCCGCCTGATCCGCCGGGCAGCCCGCCACGGACGTCTTCTGGGCATTGAGGGAACCTTCCTTGCAAAGCTTTCCGCTATGGTCATTGAGGGAAGCAAAGACGGCTATCCGGAGCTGGAGGAGAAAAAAGAATTTATCTTCAAGGTTCTGACCAACGAGGAGAACCAGTTTAATAAGACCATCGACCAGGGCCTTAAGATCCTTTCCGATATGGAAGAGGAGATGAAGGCAAAGGGCGAAAAGACTCTTTCCGGCAGCAATGCCTTTAAGCTTTACGACACCTACGGCTTCCCACTGGATCTGACAAAAGAGATCCTGGAGGAGAAGGGCTACGGCATTGACGAGGACGGCTTCAAAAAAGCCATGGACGAGCAGCGCACCAAGGCCCGTGAAGCCAGGGAAGTGACCAACTATATGGGCACGGACGCTACCGTTTATGACGAGATCGATGTTTCCGTCACAACAGAGTTTGTGGGATACGACCATCTGTCCTATGAGTCGAAGGTAACGGTGCTCACCACAGAGACGGAGATCCTTAATTCCCTCATGGAAGGACAGAAGGGAACCATTTTTGTGGAGAAGACTCCTTTCTATGCCACCATGGGCGGCCAGGAAGGCGATACCGGCGTGATCGAGACTGAAAACGGCAGATTTATCGTAGAAGATACCATTAAGCTCCGCGGGGGCAAATTCGGCCATGTGGGACACATGGAGTCCGGCATGATCTCCCTGGGAGAGACGGTGACCCTTAAAGTAAACGAAGCGGCCCGTAAGGATACGGAGAAAAACCACAGCGCTACCCATCTGCTCCAGAAAGCCCTGAAAACAGTTCTGGGCTCTCATGTAGAACAGAAGGGCTCTCTGGTGACTCCGGACAGGCTTCGTTTTGACTTTGCTCATTTCCAGGCCATGACCCCTGAGGAGATCAGGAAGACAGAAGAACTTGTAAACCAGCAGATCCAGGCAGATCTTTCCGTACACACAGATGTGATGGATCTGGAGGAAGCGAAGAAATCCGGAGCCATGGCACTGTTCGGCGAAAAGTACGACCAGAAGGTGCGTGTGGTATCCATGGGGGATTTCTCCAAAGAGCTCTGCGGCGGAACCCATGTGTCCAGCACCGGTTCCATCATGCTCTTTAAGATCCTGTCCGAGTCCGGCATCGCGGCAGGGGTGCGCCGTATCGAAGCCCTTACCGGAAACGGTGTCCTGGAATACTATAAAAAGCAGGAAGAACTCCTTCTGGAGGCGGCAAAGGCCCTGAAAGCGGCGCCGGCAGAGGTTCCGGAAAAGATCGCCCATCTCCAGGGAGAGATCAAAGCCCTCCACAGCGAAAATGAATCCTTAAAGAGCAAGCTTGCCAAAGACGCTTTGGGGGATGTGATGGATCAGGTAACGGAAGTAAAGGGTGTGAAGCTTCTTGCCGCCAAGGTAGAAGGCGTAGATATGAACGGACTCCGTGACCTGGGCGACCAGTTAAAGGAAAAACTGGGCGAGGGCGTTGTCGTCCTGGCTGCAGTGAACGGCGAAAAGGTCAATCTTCTGGCTATGGCTACCGACGGGGCACAGAAGGCAGGAGCTCACGCAGGAAACCTGATCAAGGCGATGGCAGCTATCGTAGGCGGCGGCGGAGGCGGCCGTCCAAATATGGCACAGGCCGGCGGAAAAGATCCTCAGAAGGTTCCGGAGGCCATTGCGGCAGCAGCGGGTATCCTGGAAACCCAGATCAAATAACAGGAGCGGTTCCCGCTCCGGGCCGGCGGAAAGATTTTTTGCAAAAATAGCCAAAATCTGTTGACGAACGCAGAGGCAATGATATATAATATCACATGTGCAAGAAAAATACCCAGACAGTTGTATTTAAGCACAATCTACAACTGGAGGGAGGTTAGGTGTGAGTCTATGTCAAACGTTATCGTAAAAGAAAACGAGACTTTAGATAGCGCTCTTCGCAGATTCAAGAGAAGCTGCGCAAAAGCAGGTATCCAGCAGGAAATCCGCAAAAGAGAGCATTACGAGAAGCCAAGCGTTCGTCGTAAGAAAAAATCTGAAGCCGCAAGAAAACGTAAATATAATTAATGTGCGCGAAAATCCCTGACGGACTGTCAGGGATTTTTAGTTCCCCCTATGGAGGCGCATCGGCATAGAGCCTGTGGAACAGAAACCTTTATACAACAGCAGAAGGATTTTACAGTAAGGAAAAGGGAAAATATGAATCTGATCATCATGCCTCTGAAAAAAATAGCGAAATTATTATTCAACAGGATCTTCTATGTGGCGCTGGCCAGTCTGATCCAGCTTGGCTGGATCTTTGTCATGGTCATGCGCCTTACCGGCTATTCCAGGTACATCTCTGTTGGAAGCAGTATCCTGAGCATCCTGGTGGTGCTGTGGATCTCCAACAAAAAGATCAACCCTTCCTATAAGCTGGCATGGACCCTGCTCATCATGGGCGTGCCGGTATTCGGCCTGGTGCTTTATCTTTTATTCGGACAGTCCAGACTTGCCAGGAATATGCAGAGACGCTATGAGGACGTATTAAAAAGCAGCGCTTCCTATCTCCAGGAGGATCCGGGGACCCGGAACCGGCTGAGAGACCGGGACGAATCCGCATTCATCCAGTCGGAATATATCCGCAGGGTTTCCGGATATCCTATCCATGAGCACACTACCGCGGAATATTTCCAGGTGGGGGACGATATGTTCCCTGTCCTTGTGCGGGAATTAAAAGAAGCAAAGCATTATATTTATATCGAATATTTCATCATCAACGACGGGATCATGTGGCGTACTATCTTAAGCATCCTTGAAAAAAAGGCGGCGGAGGGAGTGGACGTCCGCCTGATCTACGACGATTTCGGATGCCTGACCACGCTGCCCCATAAATATTATGAATTCCTCCGGGAAAAAGGGATCAAATGTGTGGTTTTCAATCCTTTCCGGCCGCTTTTAAACGTGGTCTTAAATAACAGAGACCACCGGAAGATCTGTGTCATTGACGGACATACCGGATTCACCGGCGGCATCAATCTTGCGGACGAGTACATTAACCAGAAGGAGCGCTTCGGGCATTGGAAGGACACCGCTGTGATGCTGAAGGGAGAAGGGGTATGGAATATGACGGCCATGTTCCTCCATATGTGGACGGTGGTCACCAGATCCAAGGATACACCGGATTTTGAAGAGTATCTCCCCCATAAGTACCATCCGGAGCCTTTTCCTTCAGACGGCTTTGTACAGCCTTACTGCGACTCGCCTCTGGACGGGGAGACCGTAGGGGAAAATATTTATTTAAATATCATCAACAGGGCAAAGCATTATGTTTATATCTGCACACCCTATCTGATCATCGACAATGAAATGATGACGGCGCTCTGCCTGGCGGCGAAAAGCGGGATCGATGTTAAGATCATGACGCCGGGGATCCCGGACAAGAAGATGGTCTTTCTTTTGACCCAGTCCTATTATGAGCAGCTCATCCAGGCCGGGGTAGAGATCTATGAGTACCAGCCAGGCTTCCTCCACGCCAAGTCTTTTGTCTGCGACGATGAGATCGGAGTGGTGGGCACCATCAATCTGGACTACCGGAGCCTGTACCTGCATTTTGAAAACGGTGTGTGGCTCTATGATAATAAGACCATCGCAGATATCCGGCAGGATTTCATGGACACGCTGGACTACTGCAATCCTATCGACCTGGATTTCTGCAGGCACAGGAATATGGTGGTAAGAGGAATACAGAGCATCATGCGCATCCTTGCGCCGATGCTGTAAAAAAATGGCAGAAGACGAAACGTCTCTGCTGTTTTTTTATAAAAAGCATACAGTAAAGCTCCCAGGACGCTTAACTTTGCCTAACTAACAAGCATCCCCGTGTGAATATTTTGTCGCCCGGACCTGGAGTGGGCGGCCACTGCATTGCGGTGGATCCCTGGTTTCTGGCAGGAGATTATCCGGAGCAGGCAAAGCTGATCCGTCAGGCCCGCCTGATCAATGAAGGTATGCCGGACTATGTACTGGAACGGGTATATCACATCATGGAGAAGGAAAACAGAAACGACTACGAACGGATTGGCTTTTATGGTTTATCCTATAAAGAGAATGTAGACGATGTCCGGGAGAGTCCGACGCTGCAGGCAATCGAATCCATGAGACGCCATCTTTCCCGGCCTCCCAAATGTTACGATCCGCTGGTCTTAAAGGATGTGGCAGAAGAACAGTATCATGATCTGACTGGGTTTCTTGCGGATGTAGATGTGGTGATCGTTATGGTACGCCATGACAGGCTGCTTAAAGAAGCGGCATATTTTTCACGAAAGATCATTTTGGATACAAGAAACTGCGGAGACATTTGGCCGCAGGATAATCGTGTGTATCCGCTGTGATACAGGTGCGGTCTTATGCTGAATCAAATCGCTGATCTTTGCCGGCATAACCGGCGGATAAATTCTGCGGCACAATATACATATTTACATATACTGCCCAAGCTTTATCCGGGCAGAAGGGACAGCCTGCGGCAGAGAGAACTTTCGGGAACAGAAGGAATGCCCTGTGTAGCATTTATCTGTGATGAGATGACCTGGATCGATTTTAAAGAGCAGTGCAGAGCATTTTTTTTATCACCGAAGTATTGGAAAGAACAGATGAAAATGTATCGCCCGGATCTTTTCTTTTGCGAATCGGCCTGGGAAGGCGGAGTTTCCGGATGGCCCGATTGGCGGGGCAGAATTTATCACAATCACGAATTATATTTTGAAAATCGAAAAGTTCTTTTAGAACTCCTTGCTTATTGCAGAAAGCAGAAAATCCCCACCGTTTTTTGGGATAAAGAAAATCCGGCCTTCTGGGGGCATCCGCGCTATGATTTTGCGGAAACGGCTGTGCAGTTTGATTTTATATTTACCACAGCAGAAGAATGCGTGGACAGATATCGTTTTATGGGACATGAAAATACGTTTATCCTGCCCTTTGGCGTGAATACGGATTTGTTTTTTTCGCCTGAAATCCGGAAAAAGTCTTCAAGAGTTATTTTTGCCGGGAGCTGGTATGAGAATCTTCCCAACCGGTGCCGTGCCCTGGAGGTGCTGTTTGATCATGTACTGAGCCAGAGAATGGAACTGGATATATATAATCGGAAAAGCGGGAAAGGGGGAAAAAATTTTTCTTTTCCCAGCCGGTATCAACCATTTTTGCGGGATGGAGTAGCGTATACAGAGCTGCCTGCTTTACTGCGGAAGTATGAGTACGCTTTAAATGTGAATACAATAACGGATTCCCAGACGATGTGTTCCAGGCGTGTTCTTCAGTTGGCTGCCAGCGGGATGAAGATCATTACAAATCCCTCTCCCGCAATGGATCGTATGGAGGGACTGCGTCTGTACAAGCAGGCAGAGGATGATCAGGTTTGTTACTGGAAAAGTGATGCACAGATAATTGCCCGAAAATATTCTGTAAGCAGACAATTTAAATGGCTTCTGGAACAGACACTGGGAAGTTCTGCTGCCGGCAGAGGATTTTCTACAGACAGAGGCAAAGGGGAAAAGGATGGTAGAGCGGATGGATGATACGAAGAAGCTATTTACAAAGCAGCCGGAGCTGGAACAATTATCGGAAAGGATCACGGTATTGGAAAATGAGCAGACGCTGTTTTTAAATATGGCACGGGAATGGATCGTACTGGGTGATGAGCTGGCAGCAGAGCTGGATAAAACCGCAAAGGAATGTGCCCGCCTGCAGATGCAGGTGAATTATCTAAACGCGCGAAACCAGAGATATGAAAGAATCTTTTTGCGTATTGACCAAACCTGGTATGGAAAGATCCTGAAAAAAATATACCATGTTATGCAAAAGATGGGATGGATTTAAGGGAGCAGAAAAATGCAGAAAACAAGTACGGAAGCAGTGCTGAAAAAATGGAAGGCTCATCGGGAAACGATCCTTGAATGGCTCAAATCCCATGGATATGAGACACAGGCAGTTGAAAAGCCTGCTTTTTTCACCCCACGGACACAGGTGATGAAGGAGTTGAAGATCGCCTGTATTATGGATCCGTTTACTTTGGGAAGCTATGGGCCGGAATGCCGGCTCCTTGAATTGACACCAGAGCATTGGAGAGAAGAAGTAGATGCCTTTGAACCGGATCTTTTGTTTATTGAATCCGCATGGCAGGGAAAAGAAGGACTCTGGTACCGGAAAATCGTCCATTACAGCCAGGAGCTGTTTGAACTGACCGGATATCTGCGGGAGAAGCATGTGCCGATCATTTTCTGGAATAAGGAAGATCCGGTATACACGGATAGCTTTATGACTGCGGCAAGTTATGCGGATGTCGTATTTACTACGGATATTGACTGCATTGGGAAATATAAAGCAGAATTGGGACACGACCGGGTCTATCATCTGCATTTTGCAGCCCAGCCGGCCTTGCATAATCCTGTAGAATTCTATGCGCGCAAAGATAAATTCTGCTTTACGGGAGCCTATTATCATAAATATAAAGAACGTTCCCAGGTATTCGACCGCTTTGCGGAAAAAATGATCCAGGGGAAGGGACTGGATATTTATGACCGAAATTATGGCCATGCCAGACCAGAGCATGCCTTTCCCTGGAAATATAAGCCATATATTCTGGGTAATCTGCCGGCTGATCAGATCGACAGAGCATATAAAGGGTATTTTTATGGGGTAAATCTGAATTCCATACAGCAGTCTCAGAGTATGTTTGCCCGCCGGGTTTTTGAG
>DXBU01000180.1 GCA_019116385.1 Candidatus Blautia faecigallinarum
GTCCCTAAATGGAACGGGGTCGTAAAGTGCCGCCATAACAGATACGGCGTAACTCAGTCGTGGACAGAAAACACATTGTCCCCATACATGGATAACCCTGACTTCTGGTGGTTCATCGGAAGATATTTTGGGGATGGTTATGTTTCCAAAGAAAAAGCGATGATTGAGCTGTGCTGCGGCTATCAGGATGTGGAACTGCTGCGGCCAAGGATTGATTCCCTGGGGATTAAATATACAACACGAGAGAAAAAGACTACCTTCGCATTTCTTTTTTCCAATAAGGAGTTGTGCGAATTTGTCCTGCAGTTCGGGAAAGGCGCAGCGGGGAAACAAATCACACCTGTGATCCTTGACCTTCCAAAAGATTTGCTTTCTTCGTTCCTTGATGGGTATATCAGCGCGGACGGACATTGGGAACAAATTGGTGAAAACAGCCGCTGCTGCATAACAACAGTTAGCCGGAATTTAGCCTACGGTTTACAACAATGTCTCCTGAAGGCTTACGGAAGGTATGCATCTTTATCAACAAAAGAAAACAATAATAACGTTATTGAAGGCAGACGTGTAAATGCCAGGAAGGCATATATATTGGTTTTTTATAAAAATGAAACAAACCGCCTCCAATATCTTATTGAAGATGGGATCGCATGGGTAAATGTCAGATCAAATGAGCTTATAAATGGTAAGCAGAAATCAATTTATAATCTTTCTGTTGAGAATGATGAAAGTTTCACCGTTCAGAATATAGCGGTCCATAACTGTACGTCACATTCCAAAGCCAAAGGAGGAAAACCCCGCGAGAAGGGTCTCCGAATACTCCCATGGGCTGTCTTCAAACACGCAAAACAGATCCTCCCTGATGTCATCATCATGGAGAATGTTGAAGAGATCCAGCAATGGGGTCCACTGGACGAAAAGGGTTATCCCATCAAAGAGCGCCAGGGCGAGGATTACCAGAAATTCATCACTGCGATGAAAAGCCTTGGATATGCCTTTGAAAGCAGGGAGCTTGTGGCAGCCGACTATGGCGCGCCGACAACCAGGAAACGCTGGTATGCGATATTCCGTCGGGACGGCCGACCAATTGTCTGGCCAGAACCCACTCACAGTAAGGGAGGCGCCAACGGACTGAAGCCATGGGAGCCGATTTACAAATACCTGGATTTTGGCAACCTGGGACAGTCCATCTTTGGAAGGAAAAAGCCGCTGGCAGACAAAACCATGACCCGGATCGCAAAAGGAATTGAGAAATTCGTTCTAAATAATCCGGAGCCCTTCATTGTCCAGGTAAACCATGGCGGAAACAATTTCCGCGGCCAAAGCATCCATGATCCGCTGCCGACGATTACGTCCAAGCACGGGTATGGCATTGTATCCCCCATCCTTACTCCCTTCATCGATAAATCGTATGGAGGGAATTATAAAGGGGCCGGAAGCGGGATAAATGAACCGCTGCATACCATTACAACTGTGGACCACAATCGTCTGGTGACACCGATCATAATCCAATACCATTCTGAGACAAGCCGCAATGAAGTTCGCGGACAGAAGGTTACGGATCCAATCCAGACCATTGATACCAGTAACCGGTATGCGCTTGTATCTGCGTTCCTGACAAAATTTTATAAGTCAGGTACCGGGCAGACCATGACGGAACCGATCCATACAATCACCACAAGCCCCGGCCATTTCGGGCAGGTTTCTGTTGCAATGGTTCCATGGGAAATGCTTAAAACAGCCGGCGTGGATGAAGAAACTGCCCGGAAATGCACCTGGGTAAGCAACTTCGTCATGGAATACTATGGCAGCAGCACCGGGCAGTCTGTAAAGGATCCGCTGCACACCATCGTAACCAAAGACCGGTTTGCGTTGATCACCATTCTGGGATGCCAATATGCGCTTTTGGATATTTACCTGCGCATGTTGACTCCAGAGGAGCTTAAGCTTGGTCAGGGATTCCCGGTAGATTACATTATTGACCGGGATTACCGCTGGAAAAAATACCCGATTCACAAACAGGTAGCCCGGATCGGGAACAGCGTTGTCCCGATCATGGCAGAGGCTTTGGTGGAGGCAAATTGCGGATACCTCAAAGTGGGAGAGCGCATCCCGAACCCCATTATGGGAGTAGAAGAAAGCGGACAGCTTAAATTTGCGTAAAAAAGATTTTTTAAGGAGGAGCATTATGAGTGAAAAAAAACTAAAAAGCAAAGTGTTTGATGATGTAATTTCAGAATTTGCCAAAGCCGTATTCCCCATTCAGGAATACGATGCAGTCTTATTGGAAAGACCCGACGAGAAAGGGCTCACCCCTGGAGACATCATCCGATTCTTAAAATTTCTGTCTCCAGAAAAGGAGTATTACCCAATTGAGATCCCGGCAATGACAGCAGAGTCCTACGCCATGGGCTTCATCAGCGAGGAAGCTGCCGAACTGCTTGATTACCGGTACGGGCAAGACTCCAGCTTTGGAGTATTTATCGGTAGCATCCTGGATGATATGGAGAAAGAAACCCCTGACCATGTATATACATTTGAGACGAAAAAGGGAAATATAACTATTTACCTTAACCGTTGAATCTTTGGGAGGGAATAATCCATGGGAAAGAAAATTACAGCTGGCAGCAAAGAGTATGATCTTCAAATCTTGAATTCAATTATCGGGAAAGGATTTCCGGTAGAAAAATTTGAAGAAGCGATGGAAAGGGTTTTCCATGGGAAATACAGGGGAAAGCTCTGGTGGGACAACAAGCCCACAACCATCCGGGACGGCGAAACCTTCCATGAAGTGAATTACCGCTGCTGCATAGAAGACCCAAAATGCAGTCACCTTTTCTGTCTCGTCCTGGACCGTGAAACGGTTCCTGGGATGATTATCATCAGAGAAGGATATCTGGAGGAAATTTAAGAAGGAGGGAAAAAAGATGGCAAGAGACCGTATTGAACCGTGCCTGTACTACATATGTGCAGGCCAGTGCAGCAAAGGGCGTGATGCGGATCATCGCGGCTACTGCCAAAAATGCGGGAAATACGTCCCGCGCGTAAAACGTAAACACATTAACATGAAGAAGCAGAAGGTCGAGAAGATGCGCAAAAATGAGCGCTATTAACGGTTCCACGTTTCTTCAGGAAGGAGGAACAACATTGGGAAAAAGACAGGAGAGGATCGATGTGCTCCCGAAGCATGAAAAGTGTATGTATCACCGGCATGACCTGCGGAAAGCAGAAGGCTCTGATAAGCCTGAGATGTGCCATATTTGCTTCTTTGGCGCTAAGACTGTCGGGGAGATCGCAAACCACAGCCGGGAAATTTCCGTTGAAGAGTGCAAAGCATGCGGGAACTACGAGAGCAAGTACCTCGAATTTCCCCGCATGGTGGCGGACATTAACTATGAGGAGCCAAAATATTATGGAAATACATTGACCCCGGCACGGATCCGGCTCTGTGAGGATAACAAGACCTATTTTGGCATATACCTTGGGAACCTCCCAAGATATCTTTCCACAGAGCTTGATCCAAAGACAAATGAGTTAACGGTTAAAACAGTTACGAATGCTGGCATCTATGTGCCGGCCAAAAAGAAAATTTATTTTGGCGATGAGTCCTGGTGGTCCCTCATTGAACCGGATGACCCGGTAGAAGATATT
>DXBU01000181.1 GCA_019116385.1 Candidatus Blautia faecigallinarum
TAATGAAATGCTTGCGAACCTTCATCTACACAGATAAAAAAGTAAAACAGATTCGTATACTCTTCTTTTTTCCTTTAAGAATTTCTGATATATTCAAATGGCCGCCATTTCTTCCATGGTGCACTTTGGTAAGCCGATTTAAATATCACATCATAGTATACATCTACTATAACAGTGATAAATATATGCAGACAAAACCAATAAAACAAAATTCTTCCTATTTTTGTCGATGTCTCCGCATCATCTGAAAATATACCATACAGGATATATACAATACATAAGATAATCTGTACCGCACCCATCACTTGACAACAATAAAACTTGCAAGAATAAATTCCCCCATACGTCATCCTCCCCAAGATAGATGTCCTTACTGGATCCTGATCTTTTTAAGCGGCGACCACTGGCTGTAAACCTTTTTTCCTTCCTGGACACTGTACGCCTGGATCCCCAGATAATAGGTTCCCGGCTTTATATTTCGGATCGTAACGGTCTCTTTCGTCCCGCTGGCCGGCTTTGATCTTCCATATACCGCCTTATTGGATGCCGGGATGGCGACTCCGGCTGTGGAGCTGTCGTTTTTCTTTGTCCCCCGGGAGAGCATGATATCATAACCGGAGATTCCCTTTGGGAGTGCAGCGGTGAGCTGGATATTTCTTCCGGAAACATTGACGGATGAAATCGTTGGTCGCAACGGGGTGTTTACTTGGATATCCACCCGTACCACGTTTGACCAGCCGCTATAGGTTTTTTTGTTTCCATCGACAGAAAGGGTACGGGTACCGATATAATAGGTTCCCCCGTTCAGGTTCCGGAATACCACATTATTTCCTTTCTGGTATGTCGCGATCCTCCCGTCCTTTCCCCGGATAGGCGCTCCATTTTTATAATCTGTTCCTGCCACGCAGTAAAACATATCCCCGTAAAAGTCGCCCAGCTCTACCGTTACCATGTTTTTATTTACCGTTACATTTGTTATGATAGGCGCTGACAGGACTGCCTGAAACGGAATTCCATGTTCATTCGCATATTTTTCTGCATAAGTACCGGGAACGCCCGTAAAACTTACCTGGCCGCAACCAATAAAGGCATCATCTGCAATTTCCTTAACAGAAGAAGGCACATAAACCGTATGCAGGCTTGTACAGTAAGCAAACGCTTTTGTCTGGATATATTCCATTTCCTGATTTAAAGTCACTTCCTCCAGGTTATCACATCCATAAAATGCTTTCCTGTATATGGATCTGATAGATTCATGCTCCTCCAAATGTAATATCCTTTGTGAATTATCACAATCTGTAACCGCCATGTTGGTATCGACTACAGGCTGGTCTTCTATCCAGCCTCCCTCGGCATAAGTTACTCCATCTATACTATAGTGATAACTTCCTTCCCCGTCAATTACGCGGAAAGATTCTCCCCTGTCTTTGATTTCACCATAGGACCAGATGATCACCTTGGAATCCGGGTCAAAAGCGTCCGGTGCGATTGTACAGGGGGATTGTGCGCTGGATTCCAATGACTGGATAGCTGCCAGCTTATGGCAGTCTGTGAACGCCTGGCTTTCAATATTGATACTCATACCGCCGGCATTCGTTATTGTACGCAGGTTCGCGCAGTTTTGAAAAGCTCCTGTACGAAACATAAATGCCGGCTGAGCTATCGTCAGATGCTGCAATACCTGGAAGTTCACAAAAGCCCCTGCCGCGATCTCCGTGACCGGCTTTCCTTCATAGGTCGCAGGGATATGTACCGTATCCACGTCCACACCTTTAACTACCGTGTAGCTGTCGGTCTCTTCTACATATTCATAGACAAGGCCCTCTGTCCCCTGGTCTTCCCCGTCTTCTGCCAGTATCTGACCGTCCTCCCCGGCTCCGTCGTCAAAGGCAGGCAAATCGGATCCTCCCGCCCCGTCACTGAACAGGGGATTGGAAAGGATCTCCTCTTCCTGCGGCTCTCCTTCAGCGTCATACGCGTTTACAGCGGAGGCATCGGTAAAGTCAGCACCGAGGACCGGAAATATATTTCCTATACTCAATGCCAATGAGAGCATCAGTACATAAATTTTTTTTCTTTTCATAAACCTATCACTCCTTTTCTGTGTTTTCCTTTTACTTTCCTGGTAAAAATGGAAATACGTTTTTGATACAGGGACAGACATACATAATCCTGCCAACAGCATTGTAGCATAGTATTACAGGATTTCTGCAAAGTGTCCTTCATCTCTTATGAACTGTCCTATTCAATGAAATTAATAAGATAGTAAATCCCTGTCTACTTATATAATGCATGAGAGGCCCGTTTTATTGCATGAGTCAGAAAATTAATCGGTCAAAATAAAACAGGCGGGAATTATTTCACAGATATCTGTCATAATTCCCGCTTTGTTCTTCATTTTTGGATTTTTACTGCTCCATCTGCCGTCCCAGAAAGCCTGCTGCCGTCTGTACCAGCATTTTTTCCGCATCTCCCATGATATCCTTGTCGGATTTTCCCATAAGGATCACCGACCCAATCGCATCCCCCGCGCAGATAATAGGCTGGATCGTTTGGGAGTAGGATACCTCTCTTTGATCCTCCACCACAGGGATCTTACCTTTTTCATTGGCATTAAGGCATTTTCCCTCCCTGGATGAGATCGTCTCCTCCAACTCCTTACTGATCTCTTTTCCGTTAAATTCCCGGCTTCCCAGCCCTGCTGCCGCCACTACCTGATCATGGTCGGTGATACAGGAGACAAGCCCTGTGGTCTGGGCCAGCGCCTCCGCATATTCCCTGGCAAATATACTCAATTCCCCGATAGGTGAATACTTCTTTAAGATCACTTCTCCTTCCCTGTCCGTAAAAATCTCCAGGGGCGTGCCTTCCTTGATCCTTAAGGTCCTGCGGATCTCCTTGGGGATCACTACTCTTCCAAGATCGTCGATCCTCCTTACGATTCCTGTAGCTTTCATAAATAATTCCTCCATTTTACATTCTGGCATTTATCTTCTTTGCTGCTCGTAAATGTAGTATCTGTAAAATGGAGGAATTTATACTTATCTATTGCTTTCCTTTATTTTATGAAAAAAATATTAACTCTCTTGCATTTTTGAATAAGTGTGATATAGTATACATATACTTTTTATGTAGTTTTTAAAACTATATCTTTAAGTTTTTGATATTTTTAGGAGGCGATTCATTATGAAACTGAAATTGAAAGACCCGGGAAGCGCCATTACACATGGAATTGCCATGCTTCTGGCCATCGTAGGCGCCACGCCCCTTTTGATAAAGGCGGCAAGAAGTTCGGATATGCTCCATATCGTAGCCCTTGGCGTGTTTATCCTCACTATGATACTTCTTTATGCGGCAAGTACCATCTACCATTCCGTAGATTCCACGGAAAAAGTCAACCGCAGGCTGCGAAAAATGGACCATATGATGATCTTCATCATGATCGCGGGAAGCTACACTCCTGTATGCCTGATCGCCCTCCACAATAAAATCGGCTATATCCTCTGCGCTCTGGTATGGATCATAGCCATCCTGGGGATCATACTGAAAGGCTTATGGATCACCTGTCCCAAGTGGGTGTCTTCCGTGCTTTATATTGGAATGGGATGGCTTTGTGTTCTGGCATTTGTACCGATTTTCCACTCTCTGCCCCGGGCCGGCTTTGGATGGCTGCTGGCAGGAGGGATCATTTATACCATCGGCGGTGTCATTTATGGTTTAAAACTTCCGATTTTTGATTCCCGGCACAAAAATTTCGGCTCCCATGAAATCTTTCACGTGTTCGTTATGCTGGGAAGCCTCTGTCATTTTATTGTTATGTATTTCTTTGTTGCCGCCCTGCCTTTATAAGCACTTGGAACGCTATCAAAAAAACTGCGCCCTCCTATAGAAGCAATACTATATGGGGGCGCATTAATAAAATTCCAGCAAAGAAAGTTTCTCCTTTCTTGTCAAACCCTTTATCTCTGCTTCTCGTTTCATTGCATCTCTTTTTTCCCCATAGCCCTCATAATACACTAGCTCTACCGGCTGCTTCGCCCTGGTATATTTCGCTCCGTTTTTTCCCCCATTATGTTCCTTCATACGCTTGGTCAGACAGTTCGTCCACCCGGTATAAAGAGTTCCATCTCCACATCTGACTATATAGGTATAATTCATAAGTCCCTCCGTTCTATGTAAAGGACTGCCGCCGGCATCCAAACACAGCAGCCGTCCCTGGATCTATTTTTAAGCAGCCGTTTTCTATCCGTATATCATTCCGGCACGGACAATACCGCGCAAAAGCAGGTAGGAGCATACCGGCTGCATATTTTCCCACCTGCTTTTATTATACGCGATATTTGTTTTTTTGTGCCATTAATTTTCTTTCAGGGCAGATACATGATGGGATCTATAGGTTCCCCATCCTTTTTCATTGCAAAATATAGATTGCTTCCTTCGGTACTGTAATATTTCGTTGGAGCGCTGATATATCCAAGAATCGTTCCTTCCTTTATCACTTCCCCTTCTTCTACAGTCAGATCTTTCAACTGGCCATAAACCGCCTGATAACCGTTTCCCAATTCCATGGTCACGGTAGTTCCTGTCTGCGCATTATTCTCTATGGAAAAAATCCTGCCTGCCGCCGCGGCCGTTACTGGCGCACCTTCCACCGCCTGCACCGCGATCGCAGGGCTTAAGCGATACTGATCAAGGGTCGCATAATACGTTGTCTGATCCATGCTGTAATCCAAAAGGATGTTTCCATTTACCGGCCACTGCATCAATGTGTCCTCCGAAAAATCCAGTTCCGGCAATGACACTGCAGCGGCTGCGGCTTCCTGGATCTGGACCGATCCTTGGGTATCTGCCTGGGAAGTCTCATCCCCTTCCTGGGTATCGATATCCGATTCTTCCAGGTTATCCACATCCTCCGGAACTGCCGCTGCTTCTGTAAAGGAGTTTTCCACATCTTCCAGTTTCATATCCACAGGATCCATCGTTTCCTCCTCTTGTACAGATTCAAAAATTTCCTCTTCCTGTTCGGTCTCTTCCTTGGGAAGTTCACTTTTTATCTGAACTTCCTCGGTGATCTCCTGCTCCTTCACAGGCGAAGTTCCCAGCTGGTAGGCAGCCGCCCCCACTGCCGCCAAAGCACCAAGGACCACACCATTTACGATCATTCTTTTTGTCTTGTTTTTCATCATATTCCTTTTCACCTCTACTTATTGTCTTTTATACTGTTTTACAGAAATAACGGCATAAAAGGTTTCTGTATCTATAGGGTGTCCAGAATATACCTATCTATTCACACATTTCTAAAAATCCTATCCACGGTATTTAAAGAAAGTTCGGGAAAATACGTTTTTAAAATGGCCTCATAGGTTTCTCCTGATTTTGCCTTTGCATTTCCCCCGTACTGAGAAAATCCCAGCCCGTGTCCCTTTCCTTTGCATAAAAAGCGGATTTCCTCTCCGATCCGCTGTATCGTAAAGTTTGCAGAGGACAATCCCATTCCTTGTCGAAAGGCTTCTCCTTCCAGAATGGCATCATCCGCCTTCAGGCTTGCCGCATACCCTGCCGAATCCCGTTCGGTCACGGAAATATTTTTGGGCATCTGCTGCTGTGGGATATATGTACTATTCAAATAATCCGGAGATTCTTTATCCACGCTGCTGTCTACGGATTTCAAATAAGCATATTCCTGATCATGAAAAACTTCTTCCCCGTCCCGGGTCTTTCCCGCACTAAGCTCATGATAAGGAACAAGCTTCAGGTCCCCGTCCAGAGAAAGGATCTCTCCTTTTGTTTCTTGGGCAGCCTTCTCATATATTTTATCCGGAATATACCAGTATGTATACATTTTGTCCATTCCGTCCTTTAATTCCGTCAAAACCTCCCGCAGATCCTTTCCTTCCTTATATCTGCGGTATAAATTCGTTCTTGCGATCACAGCCTGGCTTTTGACCGCCTCCAGTTCATAATTTTTCGGGATCTGCAATGAGACAAGGGCGGGAATACAAATTTCCAGATCCGCCGATCGTGCCAAAAGCGCCGTATCCACGCCGTTTATCGCCATGGTAAAAAAATAAGGAAGCAAAAGGCAGGCCAACAGCCCTGTAAGATAAGAAAAAATTTTTTCTTTCATAGATATGTCCATATGTGCTTTTTGTTAATATATGGCAGTTTCTCTTACTTTATGTTTCTTCCCCGCTGCTTATAACAGAATAAAAAGATTCCTCACCAGGAAATTTTGACACTGCCTCCTGCTTCCGTTATAATAAAATGCGGATAAAATCTACTTTATATTCGGAAACTTAAAAAAATACGATACGGAGGAAGCTTATTTATGCTTGCAATTTTCTTCGCACCTTTTTATGTTTTGGTGAATGTGTATATTGTACGATGGATGATCCTGTGGATGGGAGCCTGCCATCGGCTGTTCCAAACCATTTATTTCCGGGCTGCTTTTATTGGCATTTACATCTTTTTGGCCTCCACCCTTCTCACCGGTTTCTTGATCAAACGGCCGGCAGCTCTCCATCACGCCCTGAAAGTGATCGGAAATTATTTTCTCGGCACGTTTCTATACATCCTGCTTGTGATCCTTGTTGTAGATCTGGGACGTATTCTTTTGAAATATGTTTTTCATGCATCCTGGATACACTATCGGTCCACCTTTGCCATTACAGGACTTATCTGTACTCTGCTGGTAGCAGCCATCAGCATCTTCGGTATTTTACATGCAAAAAATATCAAGGTTACCTCTTATGATATTACTATACATAAAAAAGTAGAAAACCTGGATTCTCTGAAAATCGTCCTGGCCGCAGATACCCATTTTGGATACACCGTAGGCCGTTCCCAGGCCCGTCAGCTTGTAGAGAAGATCAATAAAGAAAATCCAGACCTGGTCTGCTTTGCCGGAGACATGTTTGACAACGAGTTTGACGCTGTCCGCTATCCGGAGGATATAAAAAACAGCCTGAAGTCTATTCAGGCAAAATACGGAGTCTATGCATGCTGGGGAAATCACGATGTAAATGAACCAATCCTGGCAGGATTTACTTTCTCCGGAAATGGAGAAAAAGAAGATCCCCGTATGAGAGAATTTCTGGAAGACGCCGGGGTCCGTCTTCTGGAAGATGAGAGTATCCTTATTGACAATAAATTTTATCTTGTGGGACGCAAGGATATAGACCGCACGGAAAAAATGCAGGAAGAACGTCTCACTCCAGCCCAGCTTACTGCCGGGCTGGATAAGAGCAAGCCCATTCTATTTCTTGATCATCAGCCCAAACAGCTGAAGGAAGTTGCTGATTCCGGTGCAGATTTAAACCTCTGCGGCCACACCCATAACGGGCAGGTGTTCCCTGGAAATCTTATCATCCAATTATTTTGGGAAAATCCATGTGGGTACCTTCAAAAAGGAAACATGCACAATATCGTGACCTCCGGTGCGGGCATCTGGGGTCCCGGCATGCGTGTGGGAACAGACAGCGAAATCTGCGTGATCAACGTTCATTTTCAATAAATATCCCTTTCTATTACGGGAATATTATCCGGCCGCTGCGGGGATCGATCTCCCCGCTCCTGTCTCCCGGACCTTTCAGCCAGAAAAAAACTTTCTTTAAAAACAGTCCTGCTCTATATTTATATTTTTCTGCCTGCTCCTCTTTGTGAACAGTGACATAGCGTTTCTTTTGCTTTTGCGGGAATACGCCCTCTTCTTCTTTATGGGTGGGAACAGCCTGTCCATCGGTAAGAATCTCTTCTGTATCTGCCATAACATTCTTTCTTGCTGTAAAACACATAGCAAAACAGATAACTGCAGTAAGCAGCAATTTAAAATATCTTTTTAAAGTTCTCATCATTAAAAGGCCCTCCTTACACCATGCCTGTCCGCCTTAGGACTGCGCACTTTCCACTGCCGCACAGGTAATACTATTCTATGCCTTTTTTCTTCAGATAGAACTTATTTTATGGATTTTTTATTATAGACCATACTGCCGCGCAAAAAAACAGAGCCCGGATACGGGCCCCATTCACAGTTTTTTATTCTTCCAGTATTTCTTTTGCACGCTGATATTTTTCCCTCCAGCGCTGTATTTTTTCTTTAGGAACATTCTTGCATCCGCTCATACGTGTCTCATCAGAATTATGCACGATATCCGCCAGCTTTATCTTCCTGGCCACCGGATTTTTTCGGATCGCCCGCACATATTCATAGTAATCCTCTCCCTTTTTTCGTGTAAGAAGCCGCAGAGCTTCTGTAACCTCCTTAGGAAAGTCTTCTTCTAGGTCTTCAATGGTAACATAAGTATCTTCAACTACATCATGAAGAAGTGCGACACAAACGGCAACCTCATCTGTCATCTGTTCCGCCAGATGATAAGGATGAAAAATATAAGGCACTCCGCTTTGGTCCGTCTGCCCCTGATGAGCAGCGTATGCCACCTGCATCGCCTTATTTGTCAAAAAAGTGTAGAGCATAATCGTTCCTTTCCAACCATTTTCTGCTTTTCTACAGTAATGTCCCGGGGCACCATGGCCAATAAAACCCCAGCCAGATAACTATCTGCTCCGACGGTTTACAATATTTAACTTGTCAACTCAAGTATAGCACTGTAAAGAAAATTTAACAAGAAAAAACAAATATAAAATCTATATTATCTGAAATTTAAAAATAGATATAAAAAAACGCAGACCAAATACTATGATCTGCGTTTTTTGACTGAAGCATCGGGGATTCGAACCCCGGACAACTTGATTAAAAGTCAAGTGCTCTACCGACTGAGCTAATGCTCCATATCTGAACTTTTTCGAAAATTAATGCCCAGAGCCGGAATCGAACCAGCGACACGAGGATTTTCAGTCC
>DXBU01000182.1 GCA_019116385.1 Candidatus Blautia faecigallinarum
AGGTATAGGGGCGGTAACAAAATTATCGTATCATAAAAGATTACGATATGCCATCTATTTTCGCTTGAAGGATGAAGTAAACTTTTTTCATTATAATCTTATCAAATTTTTTAGTAACAAAAGGAACAAGTTTCATTCTACTTTCATCTTACACTATATCACCGGTCATATACATTCAATGACATAAAAAGCCGCAGGATAATCTCCCGCGGCCTGTAAATCAAAAAATTTTGCAAATCCGATCCATTCTCCCAAATTCCCGAACCCCGCACAAACACTGGTTAAAACGGCGTTCCCATAAGGTCGTATGGTGTGCTCTGGTAAACGTAGTAATTCAGCCAGTTGGTGTATAAATTGTTGGCATGTGCCCGCCACAGAAGAAGAGGCTTATTTTCCGGGTTGTTCTCCGGATAATAGTTCTTCGGCAGTTCAATGGGCAGTCCCTTGCCCACGTCCCGTTTATATTCCCCGTCCAGAGTCACCCGGTCGTATTCCGGATGTCCCATGACAAAGATCTTCCGCCCGTCGTCCGCCATAGCCAGGAACAGGCCGGCTTCCTCGGATTCGGCCAGGACGGTAAGCTCCTTGCAGGCATGGATGTCTTCGATGGGTACCTCCGTATGTCTGGAATGGGGAGCCAGGAACATATCGTCAAATCCCCGCACAAGGGGGATCTTCCGGTTCATGACCTTATGCCAGAAAAGGCCGAACATCTTTTTCTCAAGAGGACGTTTCTGAAGGCCGTAATGATGGTACAGCCCCGCCTGGGCAGCCCAGCACAGATAGATGGTGGAAGTCACATGGCTTTTTGTCCAGTCCATGATCCCTACCAGTTCTTCCCAGTAATCCACCTCTTCAAATTCCATCTGCTCTACCGGCGCTCCGGTGATGATCATGCCGTCAAATTTCTGGTCCTTCAGATCGGAAAAGGTCTGATAAAATTTGTTCAGATGGCTCATGGAAGTGTTCTTGGACTGGTGGCTCTCCACAGTCATAAAGGTCACATCCACCTGCAGCGGCGTGTTGGACAGAGAACGCAGAAGCTGCAGCTCTGTTTCTTCCTTTAACGGCATCAGGTTCAGTATCAGGATCTGTATGGGACGGATATCCTGATGCAGCGCCCTGTGCTCGTCCATAACGAAAATATTTTCCTTTTCCAGTATCTCCCTTACCGGTAAATCTTTCTGTATTTTAATCGGCATCTGTTGTTCCTCCTTTTTCTGCCAGCTTCAGGAAATCCTCCTCAGAAAGGATGGGGATCCCCAGCTCTTTTGCCTTTTTGTTTTTCGATGAGCCGGAAGCCTTGTCGTTATTGATCAGATAACTGGTCTTGCTTGTCACAGAACCGGTGACCTTGCCTCCCAGAGACTCGATATAGGCCTTGGCCTCGTTCCGGTTTGCAAAATGTTCTACGCTTCCGGTGATCACAAAATTCATACCTGCAAAGATCTGCTCTCCTGCCGTCTCTTCTTTTTCCAGTTCCAGATGGGACAGCAGATGATCCAGCTTTTTATTGTTTTCCGGATCCCGGAAATACTCCACCAGATTTCTGGCGATCACCGGCCCCACTCCGTCGATCTCACTGACTTCCTCCTGGGATGCGCCGCGTATTTTTTCCAGGTCATAGTCAAAGTGCCTGCAGATCACTTTTGCGTTTGCAAGTCCGATATTGGCAATGCCAAGGCTGTAGATCACTTTAGGAAGGGTGGTCTTTTCGGCCCGTTTCAGACTGTCCAGAAGATTTTCAAAAGACTTTTCCCCGAAACCTTCCATCTCTATGATCTCCTGCCGGTGCTTTTCAATCTCGAAAATGTCCCCGAAATCATGGATAAAGCCTCTGGCGATGAACTTTTCCAGAGTCGCTTCGGAAAGCCCGTCGATGTTCATGGCATCCCTGCTTACAAACAGGGTAAATGCCTTGATCTTCTTTGCCACACAGTCCGGGTTCATGCAGTACAGCGCCTCTACGTCATTTTCCTTGACGACCCTGGCCTCTTTTCCGCAGACCGGGCAGGTGCGGGGGATCTCAAGATTCCCGCTTCTAGTAAGGTTTTCTGCGATCTGGGGAATGATCATGTTGGCCTTATAGACCTGGATGGTATCCCCGATGCCCAGCTCAAGTTCTTTTAATATGCTCACATTATGGACGCTGGCCCGGCTTACCGTGGTCCCTTCCAGCTCCACCGGCTCGAATATGGCTACCGGATTGATCAACCCTGTCCGGGAAGGACTCCACTCCATCTCCAGAAGATGCGTCTCCCGTATTTCATCCGCCCACTTAAAGGCGTAGGAATTTCGCGGAAATTTTGCCGTGCTTCCCAGAGACTCCCCGTAGGCGATGTCGTCGTATAATGCCACCAGACCGTCGGAAGGAAAATCATTTTTTTCCACTGTCCGGGCAAAATATTCCATGGCTTCATCCAGGGTATCTGCTGTGACCACCCGGTATTCCACCACTTCAATGCCCTGGCCTTTCAGCCATTCAAACTGATATTCCCGGGAATTATGCATATCCACCCCTTCCGCGCTCACAAGGGAAAAAGCGTAAAAGCGTACGTTCCGCTTTGCCGTGATCTCATTGTTCAACTGACGGACAGAGCCGCTGCACAGATTCCTGGGATTTTTATATCTGGCGTCCACATCCTCTATGGTCTCGTTGATCCGTTCAAAATCCGAATAGGTGATGATGGCTTCCCCCCGCAGCACCAGCCTTCCTTTAAAAGGGATCTTAAGGGGGATATTTTTAAAGACTCTGGCGTTATTGGTGACCACCTCTCCTACGATACCGTTTCCTCTGGTCACCGCTTTTTTAAGTTCTCCGTTCTCATAAGTAAGGACGATGGTCAGCCCGTCCAGTTTCCAGGAAAGGAGCGTCTTATGGTTCCCGATAAATTCCCGCAGCTCCTCCCGGTCCTTCGTCTTATCCAGAGAAAGCATTGGGCTTTCATGGGTTTCCTTGGGAAGGGAATCTACCGCTTCATACCCTACGCTCACGGTGGGACTGTCTGCCAGAACGGTCCCGGTCTCTTTTTCCAGGCTTACCAGTTCGTCGTAGAGCCGGTCGTACTCCCGGTTGCTCATGATCTCCCGGTCTTCCTGATAATAGGCTTTTGCCGCCTGGTTCAGGGTTTCTGCAAGCTCTCTCATTCGCTGTATGGATGATGTCTCCATGGCGTCCTCCTGTCTTTTCTATTATAGTCTCATTGGAAGAACCTTTCAGTTGTTCCTTCAGCTCCTTCCATTCTTCTTTGGTGATCTCCCGGTATTCACCGGGTTTCAGGCTTCCCAGATGAAGGTTCATGATCCGTATCCGTTTTAGATCCCGCACCTCATACCCCAGGTACCCGCACATCCGGCGGATCTGCCGGTTCAGTCCCTGGGTCAGGATGATACAAAAGGACCGCTCTCCTGTTTTTTTTATCCTGCAGGGACGCGTTACCGTATCCAGTATGGGAACTCCCCTGGACATGGCGTTTAAGAATGCTCCGGTGACGGGTTTATCTACCGTCACCTCATATTCCTTTTCGTGGCGGTTTCCGGCACGCATGATCCGGTTTACCAGGTCTCCCTGGTTCGTCATCAAAAGAAGGCCCTCCGACTCCTTGTCAAGCCTCCCAACAGGATAGATCCGCATCGGATACCGGAGATATTCCGTCACTGTGGTATCTTTGCCCTGGTTTTTCGTACTGCAGACGATCCCCTTTGGTTTATAAAAGAGAAGAAGGACCTTTTTTTCTTCCTGTATGACCGCTCTGCCGTCTGCCTCTACACGGTCGCCCTCCTGGATCTGCTGCCCTTTCTGTGCAGGGATGCCGTTCACCGTGATCCTGCCCGCCTCCAGGAGCCTGTCCGCCTCTCTTCGGGAGCAGAACCCTGCTTCGCTTAAATATTTATTGATTCGCATGTTCTCCTCCTGTATGTTTTTGTACTCATTGTTACATTATATATTTTTTTACCATTTAACGCAACAGATTGTTTTCCCGGGACGGACATCCGTGACAATTTATTCTGTGGAAAATACAGCAAAAGCGCCAGGAAGCTTTTCTGATGCTTCCTGGCACCTTATAAAAAACCATTTCTTTAAAATACTATTTTTCTGATGCCTCTCGTCTTCTCTGAATGGCTTTCACTGCCTCCATAATAGGAATGATGGAAACAGCAAGCAGCAGAGCAATAACATACTCCTCAAGATCGATAGGTGTAAACTTAAAGGCCGCGGCAATAAACGGCACCTCGATCACTGCAGTTGTAAGGATCAGCGAAATGATCATAGCACCATAAAGGAATTTGTTGTGGCTATGCAGGCTGAAAATAGAACCCCTGCGGCTTCTCATATTTAAAGAGTGGCAGATTTCTACCATAGAAAGAGTCAAAAATGCCATGGTGGTTCCGTCCGGGCTGTTGACAAATTCCCAGACGCCAGATTCGATGCGGTGTCCGATCAGGTAGGAAGCCAGCACCAAAGCGGTTACGATGGCCCCTTGGAAAAACACATCAAAGCCCATTCCTCCGGCAAAAATCCCCTCTTTTGGATCCCTTGGCTTACGCTTCATGATATCCGGCTCGCTTTTTTCCATTCCCAAAGCCAGTGCCGGGAAACAGTCGGTGATCAGATTGATCCACAGAAGATGCACTGGCTGCAGGATCGTAAAACCGATCATTGTTGCAAAAAAGATCGCCAAAACCTCTGCCAGGTTAGAAGCCAGCAGAAACTGAATGGCCTTGCGCATATTTGCATAAATACGGCGGCCTTCTTCCACAGCCGAAACGATCGTTGCAAAGTTATCGTCTGCCAGGACCATATCCGCCACATTCTTGGTAACATCCGTACCGGTGATCCCCATACCGATCCCGATATCCGCACTCTTTATGGAAGGGGCGTCATTCACACCATCACCTGTCATAGCAGTGATCCTGCCATTGGCTTTCCAGGCATTTACGATACGCACCTTGTGCTCAGGCTGTACGCGGGCATATACAGAAAACTCCGTGATCCTATTTTTAAATTCTTCGTCGCTGATCTCATCCAGCTGGGCTCCGGTGATCGCCTGGGACCCATCAGAAATAATACCCAGTTCCATGCCAATGGCAACGGCTGTGTCCCTGTGGTCACCTGTGATCATGATCGGGCGGATCCCCGCTTCCCGGCATTCCTCAATGGCAGCCTTCACTTCCGGGCGCACCGGGTCGATCATGCCGGAAAGTCCTACATAGGTAAGGTCTTTTTCCAGGAATTCCGGGTCTGTATTCTCCGGCATGCTATTCCATTCTCTGCAGGCAGCGCAGAGAACACGCAGTGCCTTGTCTGCCATTGCTTTATTGGCGTTTAGAATAGAAGCCCGGATCTCTTCTGTCATGGGCACGATCCCATCCTTTTGTACTGCGTAGGCACATCGTTTCAGGACTTCATCCGGCGCACCTTTGGTAAACTGGATGATCTTTCCGTCAGCTTTTTTGTGGATCGTGGACATCATTTTCCGCATAGAATCAAAAGGCGCTTCCCCCACCCGGACATATTCTCTTTCCAAGTCCGGCTTTTTCAGTCCGTTTTTGGACGCATCGTTTACAAGGGCACACTCTGTGGGTTCTCCTACGGCTTCTCCGGTCTCAGGATCCGGCTGGGCATCTGAGCAAAGAGCCATCCCTGTTTCCAGCAATTTTTCATCCTGGGACGAATGCTCTACCACAGTCATTTTGTTCTGGGTCAAAGTTCCTGTCTTATCCGAGCAGATGATCTGCGTACATCCCAGCGTTTCTACAGCGGTCAATTTACGGATGATCGCGTTCCTGCGGGACATATTGGTCACACCAATGGATAAGACGATCGTAACCACAGCGGCAAGGCCCTCAGGAATGGCCGCTACCGCTAGAGATACCGCAACCATAAAGGTACTGAGGATGGTATCCCTGCTGATCCCGGCTCTTAAAAGTCCTACCGCAAAGATCACAAGACAGATCCCGATCACCAAAACCGTCAGGATCTTGCTCAGCTGGTTCAGCTTGATCTGGAGAGGCGTGGCCTCATCCTTTGCCTGGGACAGTGCCTGGGCGATCTTGCCCATTTCTGTATGCATCCCTGTTCCAGTGACAACGGCTTTTCCTCTGCCGTATACAACGGTAGATCCCATATACACCATGTTTTTCCGATCTCCTAAAGGAATATCCTTTTGGCTTTTCAAATTTAGAAGATCCACGATCTTATTTACCGGAACCGACTCTCCGGTCAAAGCAGCTTCCTCGATCTTCATGCTGGCACATTCAATGATACGTCCGTCCGCAGGTACGGAATCCCCTGCTTCCAGGACCACCACATCTCCCGGGACCAGCTCATCACTTTTTATCACTGTGATCTTTCCGTCACGCATTACCTTACTGGTAGCCGCCGCGATCTCCTGCAATGCCTCGATCGCCGCCTCTGCCTTGCTTTCCTGTACAACACCCAAAACCGCATTGATGATCACCACCGCCATAATGATGATCACATCCGCAAAGGATTCTCCCTCGTAAAAGGCAGTGATGCCGGAGATCACAGCAGCCACGATCAAAATGATGATCATAGGATCTGCCAGTTCTCCTAAAAAACGCTTCAAAAGAGAATCTTTTTTCCCTTTTTCCAGCTCATTCTTTCCATACTTTGAGAGTCTGGCTGCGGCTTCGGAAGAAGTGATCCCATCCGGTGAAGAATTCTGTTCTTTCAGAACTTCTTCATAACTTGACAAATATTCTTTCATGTCGTTCTCCCTTTCTACTTGTTTCAACAGACCATGAATGTCCCAGGGACAGTTTCCGCAAAAATATTTGCTGATAAAAAAAACTTATCCACAGGAATATCTTCTGTGAATAAGTCTCGTTGTTTCAAACAAAACCAGGTCTAAGACCATGAATGTTGATTTTGCTACATCAAGAGATGTCAACTACTCCCTTATGATCTGTTTTCATTTTCTCCCATTTTACATCATTCCTCCCAAAAATGCTACCACTTTTGGAAAAAAACCGGATCAATTTTCTTCTCTATGTAAAGGTTGTAATTTTTTGCCGCTTATTGTATGATGGCTTTATATAAAATGGCATTGATAATTTAAGGATAACATTACATGGAGGTAAATGCATGCCTGATAATAAGAAACCCACAAACCGGATTTCGATCGTGATCGCGGCAGTGCTGTGCCTGTTTTTCGGGGCGGCTCTCACACAGTCTTCCGCCAGCCCTTCCTCACGGCGGCAGGATATGCCGGATATGTTTATGGCGGAAATCCCAAAGAGTACTCCCACCCCCGCGCCTTCTGTGACGGCAGCGCCTTCCAGCACCGCCGCGCCGGAGCCATCAAGGATCACAGAAGAAACGCCTTCCCAGACGCCGCCGGCAGTTTCCACTCCTACGCCAGCCTACGAGATTTCTCCCGAGGCAGCGCAGGGTGTATGGACCAGCAGCAACAGCAGCTGGATGTTCCTGGTGGACGATTCTCCCTATACAGGATGGCTTTTTGACACAGATGGAAAACGTTACTATTTCAACGAAGAGGGTATCCTCCAGACCGGATGGCAAAACATTGGAAAAAAACGCTATTATTTTGATATGGATGGTATCCTCCAGACTGGAACGATCCAAGTGGACGGAAAAACCTACCAGCTGCGCCAGGATGGTTCCTTAAAGGGCTACACACCGAAGCAGAAATAGTCCCGTGAGAAAAAAAGTGCTTTGCACAGCTGCAAAGCACTTTTTCATAGTCTTGATAAAATCCTTATTTTATTCTAACAAACTATTGTGGATATATCCCGTCTGTCCATTGTAATTGATCTGGATCCACTCGCCTTCCTCGCCGGTCTTCTCTACCTGCGTTCCAGCTGATAAAGTAAAGAGGATATCTCCTCCTGCAGTGGCCCTCACATTACAGCCTGCCGTAACGGTAAGGGTCGTTCCGTCCGCTGCTTCCGCTCCGGAATCAGCCGTACTGGAATCGGCGTCTTCTCCCAGTCCCTGGAGGAATTCTGCCAGCTGAGGATCGCTTTCCTGAGCCTGTTCATTCTGTTCCTTGATCTCAGAATAAAGCTGCTGTACGTCCTCATCGTCTTCCAGATCCTGGGCATACTGAGAAATCTCTGCATCGCTGTCCGCATCCGCATCGATCATCAGGCTGCCATCGCTGTCTGTATATACATAAAGCCAACTTAAAGCAGGCACCGGTGTTTCGATACCACTGCAGATATAATCATAGCATGCATAAACAACATATGTATCCGGGTCTAAACCATTCTTTGTATAGACCTCTCCAACTTCATACCCTTCGATGTAAGTTGCATTCAAAATTTTCGACTCGTCTGTAGATGTCAGATTGTCTACCAGTGTTGTAAGTGTGTCGATATCTTTCTCCCCCAGAGCTTTATAATAGCTCTCTATTAACGCAGTTACCTCCGCGCTTGCTTGTTCCAAGGGATTTGTGTCTTCATTCTTCTCTTCATTAGTCTCCCCATCCTCTGCCGGAGAAGAAGGAACAGTTCCCTGGTCGTCATCCGTGACCGTGCCGTTGACTTCGCTCTCAGAAGATCCCCTATCTCTTCCCACACATGCGCGAACGCCGAACACCAGCACGAGCACTACTATCAGGATCCCCCCGCCCAACATGAAATAGCGCAGGTTATCTGACAGCCATTCTCTGAAATTATCCAAGTTCTTGTCCTCCTTATGATACAACACCCCGAAAAAGATACACTTCCGGGCAGCACACCTGAAGGGAATCGAACCCCCGCACATGGTACCGGAAACCACTGCTCTATCCACTGAGCTACAGGTGCGTAAGGATTATGTCAAAAAATTATACACGAATGTGGATTCTGTTATAATTGTTTTAACAAAAATAATACTAGCATAAATATTCTTAATTGTAAAGTTTTTTTTCATGTGCATAGGCCGCACCGGACTATCGTCTGTCCGATACAGCCTAAATCCTGTCAAAGTTCCTAAATACTTTGGCTGTTCAGCATCTGCAGCCGGTTTTCAATATTAGCAAAACTGGTATCCGGATCATAATCCAGAGATAAGATCTGCACATCCGGATACATCTCCTTCAGCTTTTTTGCAATCCCTCTTCCCACCACATGATTGGGAAGGCAGCCAAAAGGCTGGAGGATCACAAAAATGCGGCAGCCATTTTTTGCATGGTGGAGGATCTCCCCGGAAATCAGCACGCCTTCGCCTGCATCAAAGGTATGGTGGATCACCGGATCACTGTCCTTTACCAGCTCCTGCATCCTTACTGTTCTTTCGTGTAAAGGATGGGCGGCAGCAATTCTGTCTGCCAGATCATGGGCAAGGTTAAAGGCATGGTCTGCAGTCCGCAGCCAGATTTTTTGAGCGGCTGGTTTTTTTACATGATATTCCTGGATCTGGGCATCCTGGTAGAAATAGGTCTTCCGTATTACGTCCGTCATCCGCGCTTCGATTATTTCGAAACCATTGCGTTCCAGATAACGTTCAATTTCGTTGTTGGCGCCGGGATGGAAATTCAGCAGATATTCTCCTACGATCAGCACCTGCTGCCGTGGATGGGTACGGTCATAAGGAATGTCCTTCATGATCTGGATCGCACGTGTGAACCCTTTGGCCGCACCGGATACTCCGCCCTCTTCCAGGCCCTTTGCCACTTCATCTAAAGCCTGGTCAAAAGCCCTGTCTGCCGTTCCTTTTTCCAATTCATAGGGACGTATCTTTCGAAGAAGCTCTTCCAGGATATCGATCATAGGCATCGCAAAAGCGATCCTGACGGCTGTAAGCAGATTCATTTTGAACCCAGGATGGAGATCATGGGTATCCATATCGTCATTGGTCAGGATGGGCACCTGGGGAAATCCCGCATCATCCAAAGCCTTTCGAAGGAGCGCGCTGTAATGGGTAAGCCTGCAGTCGCCTATATATTTTCCCATAGCCACGGCAACTTCCTTTTCATCATATTTTCCGCTTTTTAGCGCTGCCAGGATCTCTCCAATGACGATCTGTGCCGGAAAACAAATATCATTATGTACATATTGCTTTCCAAGACGGATCGCTTCTTCCCGTCCATATTCCAGTGATTCTGTATGCAGTCCCTGGGTATGAAAAGCAGCTGCCATGATCCTGCTGAAGGCGTGTGAAGTATTCGGCACCAGCACCAGTTTCTCTTTTGCATCCTTCTTAGTGAATTTAACCGGATAAGGTTCGCTCATCTTTTTTATGCGGAGCGTCTTCTCCCTCTCCCGCCGCATGGAAACCGTTTCTAAGAAGGAACGGACACGGATCCCCAAAGGGCCTTTGATATCGCTCTCGTCAAGTTTCAGGATCAGCGGCACCTTCCCGGATATTTCCTTCATGATCCGTATGATCTCATCTGACAGGTAGGCGTCATGACCGCAGCCAAAACTTGAGATCTGTACGTATTCCAGGTAAGGGCTTTCCCCAGCCAGGATCGCAGAGGAAAGCATACGTGCATGATAATTGTTCACAATATCCAGCCGGCTTTTGCTTAGATCTGTTTCCCTGATCCCCAAAAGGGCATCCGCCGTCAAGACCGGGATCCCATATCCTGCAAACATCTCCGGCAGCTCGTGATTGACCAAAGAATCGTTTTGATAAGGACGGGCAGCCAGGACAACGGCATAGGTTCCTTTTTGCTGTACCTCCTCCAAAATTTTCCTGCCCTCTTCCAAAAGCCTTTTACGGAATTTTTCCTGGGATGCATCTCCCTGGCGGATCGCAGCCAGCGTCTTTTCCCTGGATATTCCAAAGGTACGCTTCATATATTCCGACAGCTGCCGGTTCCGGTCCTCGCTGGTATACCAGTGAAACAGCGGCGCATCAAAGCGGACCGGAAATTTTCTCTCCGGGTTGTCTGAGTTTCTGATCACAATAGGATAGCCTTTTACAATGGCGCACATGGACTGGCTGGTCTTCTCCCGGTTTTCGGAAGGTACGGTGGTCACTGAAGGCATAAAGATCCGGTCCACCTTTTTTTCTGCCAGGTTCCGCAGGTGTCCGTGCACCAGCTTGGCAGGAAAACAGACCGTATCGGATGTAACTGCAGAAAGCCCGCTTTCGTATATTTTTCTGGTGCTGCTATCAGAAAGCTTTACGGAAAAGCCCAAAGCCTTCCAGAACGTTTTCCAGAAAGGCATATTTTCCCAATAAGAAAGTACTTTGGGAAGGCCGATCGTAATATTTTTTTCCTTATCTGCCGGCGTATACTCATAATCCCGAAACAAAAGCCTCTCCCTTACTTTAAACAAATTGGGCGCCGGCTTCTCTTTAGGCGCATCTTTCGGGCCTCCTCTCTCACAGCGGTTATTGGTGATCCACTGCTTTCCATTGGAAAAGGTTACGATCGTTCTCCTGCAATGATTGGCACAGTATTCACAGGGGGCATTGGCTGTTTGGGTATAAGAAAATCCCTCCACCGCATCCAGTCCGATAAAAGATTTCTTTACCTGTCCTTTTTCAAACTGCTCTTTGGTAATAAGGGCCGCTCCGATGGCTCCCATCAAGCCAGGGTATGGCGCTCTGGTAACCTCTTTCTGAGTATACTGTTCCATAGCCCGCAGTACGGCATCGTTCTGAAAGGTTCCTCCCTGGACTACGATTTTGTCCCCCAGGCTGTCCATATTGGAAATGCGGATAACCTTAGTAAATACATTCTCAATAATAGACCGGCACAGACCTGCCATAATATCTTCCGGAGATTTTCCATTTCTCTGTTCCGTGATCACACTGCTGTTCATAAACACAGTGCAGCGGCTGCCCAGATCTGCAGGATGCTCTGAGGCAAAGGCCGCCTGGGCGATATCCTTCACCGGGATATCCAAAGAGGAAGCAAAATTTGCCAGAAAGGATCCGCAGCCGGAGGAACAGGCTTCATTAACCAGAATGTTGGTGATAATGCCGTGATCCAGCCAGATCGCCTTCATATCCTGACCGCCGATATCCAGGATAAAGCTCACATCCTTCACATATTTCGCCGCTGCCCGGGCATGAGCCACCGTTTCTACCACATGGCATTCTGTCTCGAAGGCCTTAGCAAACATCAACTCTCCATAGCCGGTGGTTCCGGCGGCAAGGATCTGGATATCCCCTCCTGCCCTTTGAAAGCGGTCCCGTATCGCCAAAAGGGCGCCTTTGGCCACATCCAGCGGACGTCCTTCGTTTGGCCCGTAATAAGAATCCAAAATGGTTTCATCTTCCCCTAAAAGCACCATTTTCGTAGTCGTACTGCCAGAGTCGATCCCCAGATAAGCTTTGGTGACCTTTCCCGGTTCCGGCTCTACCCGTACATTGGAAGAAAAGGCATGACGCTTAAGAAATTCTTCTTTCTCCCTGCGGCTCTCAAAAAATTTCTTTTTCCCCTGGGTGATGGTCTTCTTCTTTTCGGAGCGTATTTCTGAGAGCTGTTCTAAAAGTTCTTCATAGGAAAAAACCTTGGCTTCTTCTCCTTTTTTGCTGAAAAGGGAAAGAGCCGCCCCATAGGCGATCATCATTTCCGGTCTTTCCGGTACCAGGGTTTCCTCCTTTGAAAGCAGGAGCCTCTCCTGAAAAACCCGGATCAAAGTGGGATTGAAGGTTAAAGGGCCTCCTTCAAAGGCTACCGGTTTGCGAATGTCCAGACCTTGTGCCAGACCGCCGATGGTCTGCTTGGCTATGGCGTGAAAAGCCGATAAAGCCAGGTCCTCCCGGGACACTCCCTGATTGAGAAGGGGCTGGATATCTGTTTTGGCATAAACACCGCACCGGCCGGATATATCATGGACACAGCGTCCCCTCTGGGCAAGGGCATCAAAGTCTTCTGCCGGTACTTTCAGGATCGTAGCGATCTCATCGATAAATGCTCCTGTTCCGCCGGCACAGCTGCCGTTCATGCGCATATCATACACTTTTTGTTCTCCGGTATTGGGGTCCTTTTCAAAAAATATGATCTTCGCATCCTGTCCGCCTAATTCTATGGCGGTTCCCACATTCTTGTAGGTTTTCCGAAGTGCTACAGAATTTGCGACAACTTCCTGGACAAAAGCCGCCCCAAGCCGTTCCGCCAGCGGTTTTGCGCCGGATCCGGTAAGACAGATCTTAAGGGATGCATCGGGAAAACTCCTGGAAAGTTTCTCCAGTATATTCTCGGAAGTCTTTATCTGCGCCGCTCTGTGCCTTTTGTAAGCAGAATAGATCATCTCTTTGCTGTCCGGGCATACGGCAGCGATCTTTGTGGTCGTACTTCCAATATCGATCCCCACCAGTAAGGTTTCTATGTTTTCTGTATGCTGCAATTCTATCACCTCAAAATTTCTCTTTTGTGCTCTTCCATATTTTTCTTTTTCCTTTTCCCGATCTTATCCCTTCCAGCCTCCTTTTCGCTTATAAATATTCAGCCTGCATCAGCCCAGGGTGGCCTTTCAAAACGGAAAACTCCATAGGCGCCCGCTGTCCCGATCTCCTGGTATCCGGTATACGCCAGGATATCCTTCTGGGATTCTTCTGTAATTTTTACTGCAATATAATTACACCGCCTGGCCCTTGAAAGACGTCCGATCTTTTTATAATTGGGAGAAGCAGACGTCATCTCCTGGTAAAGCAAAACAGAAGCCCGCATCTTCGCCCCTCTTCCGGCCCTTCCGTAAGGCATAAGAAAAGACGGATCGTAAACCCTTGCATAAGAGGCTACAAAATCATCCGAGGCAAATCTCACCTCGTCCTCGCCGGCATCCTTTCGGATGATCTCACAGATCCCGGCTACCTCGTCAGGTACCTTCTGGTAATTGTGAACTTCTTCATAAGCTCCTGCCTGCCACACACTTTTTCCGCTTACAGCGATCAGCCCGGCAGACAAAAGCACCAGAAAAAACTGTGCCAGCGCAGATCTTCGCCCCTTGATCCATTCTGCGGCTGCCAGAGCGATCACCCCCGCCGCCGGAAGGATCCAAAGGATCCTCCAATAAACACTTTTTCCGATACACCGATGCAAGATCTCCGCCGTCACGGGGAAGGCGAAAATCCCCCCTGCCAAAAGCACATACAAAGCCAAGGTCCTTCTCTCCTTGGTTTTTCTGCCAGCAAACAGGAGATACAGGACGGCAGCGATCAGCAAATATTGATAAAGGCCCTCTCCCCAATAAGCATTCCAGGCAGAAAGGACCAATTCCATTGTCTCTTTCATGTCAATCCTCATCTTCCAGTTATTTTATAAAAAGGTAAGCCAGGCCCAGCACCAGATTCGGTCCGCAGCACAAGATCCCATATACCAGTTTTTTTCCATCCCGGAACCGGATCAGACTGAGCAAAAGGACACACCCAGTCACCAAAGGTGCCAAAAGCACGCCCATAGAAGACAGCAGGCAGCAGGCAAGATTGGCTGCTCCCAGGAGGATCCATGGGTACGTTGGCGTTTTTTCCATCAGGATATTCAGACACAGGTACAAAAGAAGAGGAAGAAGCGCTGCGGCAAGCAGAGCCTTTCCCTGCCAGATGCGGATCATCTGAAAATTCCCCGCATTATAAATGGAATAACCGGCGAACCAGTTTAACAATGCCGTCAAAAGAAGAAAAATCCCCTGGGCGTTTTTCTCTTTTGGAAACCATCGTTTCCCCAACTGCCAGAAGACAAGGTACACCATAGGAAAAAACACCGCCGGAAAAACCGTATGGGCCATGATCGCCGGATGAAGTCCCCCGCACAGCTGGCTGACCACCGCCAGGAACACCGGAAAGGGGGAAAGCACATATCTGCTTGGGAGAGAAGGATAAGGCATTCCCGTATAAGGATTAATGGAAAATATGGTATCACTATGGACTGCCGAGGATGCCGCTCCAATATAAAATGCATCGTCTGCATCCATATGGGCATACCGCACCACAACATAGATCTGGATACCGATCAAAAGGACTGCAGCCCCCAGATAGGGCGAAACCTTATGGCATCCCTCCCGGATCCTTATGAAAATTTCTGTTCTTTTTTTCCAAAGACAAAAGCCGCCCCAAAGAGCCATGGCTATAGACAGTACCCCATAGACTGCAATAAGCACATGAAGAGCAGCCCCTGCAAAAAGCAGGGGCAGGATCAAAAGTTCTGACAAAGCAAACAACAGGATATATCCCATCAAAAAGCTTTCTCCCAAACTATACGCATCTCTTTTTTTGCCCCAGAAGCCGCCTGCTGCCATGGGGATCAGCACCAGCCAGAAAAGAGAAAGGATTCCTTTTACTGCCATTCCCATAGATCAGCTCTCCCTTTCCTTTTTCAATATGCCCATTGCGATTTTTTCTGCTGTGATGGGCAATTCCCGCACTCTTACTCCTGTTGCATTGTAAATAGCATTGGCAATGGCAGGACAGGGCGTGTCGATCACCAATTCTCCAATGGACTTGGCGCCAAAGGGGCCGCTTTCTTCAAAGCTGCTGCGAAAATCCACCCGGATCTGTCCAAAATCCTGTCTGGTGGGGATTTTATACTGCATAAAGGAGTTATTTCTCAGGACTCCTTTTTCATTGTACTGAATATCCTCATATAGGGCCATACCGATAGCCTGGGCGATCCCTCCCTCGGTTTGGACTCTGGCAAGGCTGGGGTTGATAGGGGTTCCGCAGTCTACCACAGCTACATAATCCACCACTTCCGTACTGCCGGTTTCTTTATCGATCTCTACTTCCGCCATTCCTACCATGAAAGGAGGGGGAGAAATAGGTGAGGAATACTCCCTTGTCACCTGCAGCTCCCGGTTATTAAAGAAGGTTCCCTTCTGTCCGATCTCTCTTAAGGATACCTCTTTCCCGCCTGCACGAACAAAGGCGCCGTCAAACTCTGCCTCTCCTGGACTGACCTCCAGCATTTCCGCGCCCACCTTCAGGATCTTTTCCCGCATAGCCTGGCAGGCATGGATCACCGCGTTTCCGGTGGTATAAGTGGTTGCAGAAGCATAGGAGCCAGAATCATAAGGAGAGATATCCGTATCCACCCCGAACACCACAATATTTTCCATAGGCGTTTCCAGGCAGTCCGCTGCCATCTGGGCAAGGATGGTATCACATCCGGTTCCCATGTCGGTACAGCCCAGCCCCAGTGTATAAGAGCCATCTTCGTTCAGCTTTAGTTCCGCGCCGCCTACATCCACGCCGGCGATGGAAGATCCCTGCATGGCCATGGCCACGCCTACGCCGCGCACTTTTCCATTTCCCATGTCACGGAAAGGATATTTGCTGTCCCAGTCCATCATCTCCTTAGCCCGCTCCATACAGGCATCCATGGTACAGCTTGCGGCCACCTTGCAGTCTCCATAGGCCGGAAGAGGGCCGCCCTGTACGGGCATGTTCCGTTCCCGTATCTTTACCGGATCCATACCGATCTCCGCTGCAAGCTCATCAATGGCGCATTCTACCGCATAGATCCCCTGTGTGGCGCCGTATCCCCGGTAAGCTCCTGCTGACTGCACATTTGTATATACCACATCATAAGAAAAGCGGTAGGCCTCAAGGTTCCGATACAGGGCAATGGATTTATGGCCGCTGAGACCTACTGTTGTGGGGCCATGTTCCCCATAGGCGCCTGTATTGGAAAGTGTATATAGATCGATGGCTTTTACGATCCCATTTTCATCTGCGCCGGCCCGCACCCGTATCTCCATCTCATGGCGGGGGGAAGAACAGATCTGTGATTCATAGCGGGAATAGATGATCTTGGATGGCTTTCCCGTTTTCCAAGTAACGATCGCAGGATAAATATCGGTGACCGAGGTCTGTTTTGCTCCGAAACCGCCGCCGATCCGCGGCTTGATCACCCGGATCTTGGAAGCCGGGATATCCAGGGCATTGGATAAGATCCTCTTTACATGAAAGGGGATCTGTGTGGAGGAAACCACATTCAATCTGCCAAAATGATCCATATAGCAGTAATTCCGAAAGGTTTCCATCATCGTCTGCTGATTCGCCTTGGTGTGATACGTACGGTCCACCGTATATCTGCAGCGGGAAAGAACCTCCTCCACATCCCCGGATTCTTCTATATTGGAAGCGCAGAGATTGCGTTTGTTGTCTCCGCCTACGTTTACCAGAGCCTGCCAATTATCCTCGGGATGGATCAGGACCGGATTATCTTTTGCCTTTCGGAAATCCAAAATGGAAGGTTCTGTCCGATAGGTCACCTTTATCCGCTTCAGCGCCTTGTCTACCGCTTTTTCGTTTTCACCGGCCACAATGGCCACCGCATCCCCCACAAAACGAAGATGCCGGTCCAGGATCAAACGGTCATGGGGGCTCATTTCCGGCGCGGTCTGACCAGCCAGGGTAAAACGTTTTTGGGGAACATCTTTATAGGTCAGCACACAGGCGATACCTGTCACAGAAGATGCGGTTCCGGTTTTGATATCTTCGATCCAGGCATTTGCATGGGGGCTGCGCAGTACCTTTACGATCAGGCAGTCCTTAGGGGCAATGTCATCTGTGTACACTGGTTTTCCAGTGACCAGGGCCATAGCATCGGTCTTTCGCACCGATTTGTTTACATAGCTCATCCCTTCGTTCCCCCTTCCTGCAGAGATTTTTTATAGGCAAGATATTTTTGGATACTTCTCGTCTGGCTCATAAAGCCGGTGCACCGGCACAGATTTCCCGCAAGATATTCTTTCAGTTCCTCCTCGGTAGGAGCGGGATTTTCTTTCAGCATCGCCAGCACATTCATAATAAAGCCCGGATTGCAGAAACCGCACTGGTCTCCTCCCTCGTCTGCCAGAAAACTGCCGAATTCTTTTGCTTCTTCCTGAAGTCCTTCCAGGGTCACGATATGTTTTCCATCTGCCCGCACAGTCAGTACACAGCAGGAAAGGACCGGCTTATCATCTAAAAGGACGGTACATAGTCCGCAGTTTGCAGTTTCACAGGCACACTTTACACTGTAGCAGCCTTTTTCCCGAAGAAAAGGCAGAAGCATCTTATCCGGTTCCACATCCTCCTGGCAGTACACGCCATTCAGCCAAAAACTAATTTTCATTCCGATTCCCTCCCAGCATTTCCCAAGCTCTTTTTGTAAGGACACCTGTCAGGAGTTTTCTATACTCCGCCGATCCTCTCATGTTTCCCTGGACCGGTACGTTTTCTTCTGCAAATCGGGCAAATTTAAGGGCAGCTTCCTTCCGCTGTGCCCGGGACATTTCTTTAAAGCCTTTTAAAATACCTTTTTTATCCTGGATGAGGATCGCCCGTCCCGGCCTGGCTCCGATCACAGTTCTGGCTTCGTCTTCCAGAAGGGACGCCCCAACGGTAAGGACCGGAAAATCTGTCTTGGTATTTCTCTGGCTTAAATATACGCAGGATAAGGGGGGCTTTTTCACGATAATGTCTATAAGAATATCCCGGTCTTTTGGCATTTGTGCAAACTGGGACAAAGGGATCCTGCCGCCCTGGTACAATTCCACATAACTGTCCAAGGTCAAAAACATGGTCAAAACATCAGAAAATCCGTATCTTCCATAGATACTCCCGCCTACTGTAGCACAATTGCGGAACTGCACTCCCACAATATGCCGGAGGCTTTCTTTCAATGCGCCGTTTGTATAGGCATCCAGTCCTTCATGCAGTTCCAGGTCGTGGAGGCTTGTCATACATCCAATGATATATTCCTCCTCTGTTTCCCGGACCGTGTCCAAACCCAGACCGGAAAGATCGATTGCCGTAGAGACATTACGGTTTCCCATCTTCAGCCACACCATACCCCCAAGGACACACGCTGTCTTTTTTTGATTCAGCTCATAGGCTTCGGCAATGCTTTTCACCTTTACATAGCTTTTAATCTTTAGCATCCTGTTATCCTTTCTGCTCCTGCTTGATCTCTTAGAACAAAAAGCAGGGAGCTTGTCTCTCCCCGCTTTCCGGTTTCTAAAGCATAGCTTATTTAATTTTAACAGGTATTTTCCAAAATATCCAGAGGATTTCTTGAATCCTTTCCGATTTTTAAACGGTTTTTTATGAAATCTGCAGGATCAAAAACTGATAGCTGTTCAGAAGCATAGCATTTCCCTTTATGTTGATCGTATCCAGATTGTTTAAAAGAACCTTTTCTATTTTTCCGGGAATGGCCACCATACGTTCTTCCTTCTGCATATTTGCCAGGATCAGAAGCTTCTTTTCTCCCTCCCGGAAAAATCCGATCAGATTTTCTTCCTGCTCCATGAACGGAACAAAAGCGCCGTAAACTATGGTATCCTTGTATTCATCCTGTTTCCGAAGGGCAGTCAATTTTTTATAAAAAGAAAGTACAGAATCCGGATCCTTCTCCTGCTGGGCGGCATTGATCGTCTTATAGTTGGGATTTAACCGGATCCACGGTTTTCCTGCAGTAAATCCTGCATTCTCACTGCTGTCCCACTGCATAGGCGTACGGGCATTGTCTCTGGAAAAAGCCCCCACTGCCTTTAATGCCTCTTCTTCCGAAAGCCCGGCTTTAAGGGCTACCTGGTACTCATCCAGGGTACTGATATCATCTACCTCATTTATAGAATGAAATTCCATGTTTTCCATGCCCAGTTCCTGTCCCTGATAAATAAAAGGAAGTCCCTTGAGCATAAAATACACGCCGGCCAAAAGCTTT
>DXBU01000183.1 GCA_019116385.1 Candidatus Blautia faecigallinarum
TGTGCGTATAAGGTATGTTGATTTGTGGTGAATTTAGAATACCTTATTTAGGACTCCTTTACTACTGCTTTTTTCAAAAATAAAACGCTACGCAAAGCCTTCCCAAGCCATCGCGCAGCGATTTTGTTCAATCTTATCTATGCGGGATATTTGGACAAAAAACCGGATATGCAAAATAAAGTTGAAGAGGAGGTAGAATCCATTTACCATGTGCACGATCATAATGCGTATTTTCTGGAAAATGGCGTGTTAAAATCCTGTATAGAAGAGAATGACAGCAGGTTGATCATCAATGAAGTGATCGACGGCGCTTCTACAGATATTAATGAACTTTATGACAGGTTATTTGAGATTGAGTATATACAGGGGAGGCAGAATGATTTTTGATAAAAAATATTCCCGCTGTGCAGTGGACGCGAAAAAAATCGTGTCAAAAGAACTGGGGAATGAACACATATTGCTTAACGATTCAAAGGCGGCACGATTCCCAAAGTGGAACAGCCGCCTTTGCGTTCGTGGATTATTTTAATACGCCCAGATATTTAAGGGCATCTACGATCCCGTCTTCTTCATTGCTTCCGGTCACAAATCCTGCGGCGGCCTTTACTTTATCGGCGGCATTTCCCATGGCGATGCCCTGGCCTGCCCACTGGATCATTTCGTAGTCGTTTTCGCTGTCGCCCAGGGCGGCTACCTGATCAGGGGTGATCTTTATGGTATCGCACAGCTTCTGCAGTCCGTCCCGTTTGCTCCAGCCCTTGCAGCAGATCTCGATGTTGAATTCTGTGGTGGAGATAGGAAATACGCCGGGAAGTTCGGCCAGGCGGCTTTTCAGCTCCAGCCTTTCCTCTGGATCCACACAGACGATATGGAATTTGCTGATGGGCTGTTTTTCTTCATAAACAAAGGGGTCCAGGTTCTCAAGGTGGGTATTGGTGTGCAGCAACTGTTCAATATAGTCCTGGGTGCAGGCGCTGCGCCGGAGATTTTTCCGTCCTATGGCGCTGTCGTAGGCGGTGAGGCCATGGTAGATCTCGATAAAAGTCTGATACTGCCGGGCAAGGGAATAGATTTCCTGTCCGGTTTCTAAAGGAAGGGTGCTTGCGTACATGAGTGTACCGGAAGCGCCGTCTGTCACGGTAGTCCCGTTTGCGTTTATATAATAAGGAAACCTGGGGAAATCCCTGAGGACAAAAAGGCTGTTTTCATAGCTTCTGCCGGTGCAGGGAACGAACAGGATGCCGGTGGTGTCCATGCAGGTCAGTATAGCGTCCCTGGTGCGGGGGGAGATGGTACAGTCGTCTTTTAAAAGAGTACCGTCCAGGTCTATGGTGATCAATTTGGGGATCATGCAGTATGACTCCTTTCTATGGTGGATGGTATCGCCATATTTGGCTGATAAAATTTTATGCCAAGAGAAATAAAAAAGCAATAACAATTTTCTTTTTGCTTGAAGCCTGCTAAATAATTTAGTAAAATTAAGCTGCGAGAAAAATAAAAGGTTCCATGACAGACGGTCTGATCTGTCCAAATGGCGCAGGCTGTGCGCCGGCAAGGAGGAAACATGGCGTTAAAGGCGAAAGATATTGCAAAAATAACAGGGGTCTCTGCGGCAACGGTCTCTCTGGTGCTGAACAATAAGCCGGGAGTGGGCGCCCGGAAACGGCAGGAGATCATAAATAAGATCAAAGAGCTGGGCTGCGAGCATCTTTTAAAGGATATGCCGGTAGTCAACGGAAACATCGGCTTTGTGGTCTATAAGACCATTGGCAGGATCATTGATGAATCGCCGTTTTTTACCTACATTCTGGAAGGGCTGAATAAAAGCCTGAAAAATTACGGCTATAATTTAAATTTCGTATATATGGATAAAAGCGTAAATGTCCAGAGCCAGAAGTCTCAGCTTTATACTTCAGACTGTAAAGGGTTCATCATATTCGGGGTGGAGATGAAGCGGGAGGATCTGCAGGTGTTTGTGGATTCGGGGCTTCCTTTTGTGGTGCTGGACAATTCCTTTCAGGACAGTGACGTGGACTCCGTCGCTATCAATAATTCCCAGGGGATCAGCAAGGCGATGGAGTATTGTTATGATATGGGGCACCGGAAGATCGGCTATATCCGCTGCAAAGAGCGGATCACCAGCTTTGACGAGCGGTACCGGGCTTACAAACGGCGGCTGAAATATCTGGGGCTGGGCTATGTGCCGGGCTATGTATGTGAAGTGGGGTATTCCGAGCAGGAGGTACGCAGAGAGATAAAAACATACCTGGAGAAGCTGGCGGATGTTCCCACGGTCTTTATCGCGGATAACGATTTTATTGCCTGCAATGCCATGCAGGGGATGCAGGAGCTGGGATATAAGATCCCGGAGGATATTTCGGTGATCGGTTTTGACGACCGGCCCATCTGCCAGATGATGACGCCGGCTGTGACCACTATAAATGTGCCCAAGGACGCCTTTGGTTCCAGTGCGGTGGATATCCTGATGGAGAAGATGAAAAGACCCCGCTCCTACTCTGTAAAAATGGAGATCGGTACCCGGCTGGTGGAACGGGAAAGTGTGAAGCAGATAGGCAAATCCATTGACATTTGAGGGGGATGGTGCTATCATGCACTTAAGCAAAGAATTAAAATTACTTAATAAAATTTAGTAAAAGAAAGGGCAAAAACTATGGAAGGCAAAATGAAAGTCTGTGTATTAACAGGAAAACAGAAACTGGAATGGGTAGAGCGGGACATTCCCCAGCCGGGAAAAGGTGAACTGCAGATCAAGCTGGAGTATGTAGGCGTCTGCGGCTCTGACCTTCATTTTTATCAGGAGGGCCAGTTGGCCAACTGGACGCTGGACGGTCCTCTGGCCCTGGGACATGAGCCCGGCGGCGTGGTTACCGCCATTGGAGAGGGCGTGGAAGGCTTTGAGATCGGCGATAAGGTTTCCATCGAGCCGGCGGTGCCCTGCGGAGAATGTGAAGACTGCAGAAAGGGACATTACAACCTTTGCAAAAACATCAAGATGTTTGCCATTCCGGGAGAAAGAGACGGTGTAAACGCGGAATACTGCGTGCACAGCGCCAGCATGTGCTATAAGCTGCCGGAAAATATGACCACCCTGGAGGGCGCTATGATCGAGCCGCTGGCAGTGGGTATGCACGCTACAGAGCTGTCTAACGCCAAGATCGGAGAGACAGCCATCGTTCTGGGCAGCGGATGCATCGGCCTGTGCACAGTCATGAGCCTGAAGGCAAGAGGCGTCAGCGAGATCTATGTGGCGGATATTATGGACAAACGTCTGGAGAAAGCAATGGAAGTAGGCGCTACAAGAGTATTTAACAGCACAAGGGAAAGCATCGAAGAATTTGCCAAAACCCTTCCCGGCGGCGGAGCAGACCAGGTTTATGAGTGCGCCGGAAACCGTGTGACCACTCTGCAGACTTGCAAGCTGATCAAGCGTGCCGGAAAGGTTACCCTGGTAGGCGTATCTCCGGAGCCGATCCTGGAGCTGGATATCGCTACCCTGAACGCGATGGAGGGGACCATCTACTCTGTATACCGCTACAGAAATCTGTGGCCAAAGGCGATCGCCGCAGTTTCCTCCGGACTGATTCCGGTGAAGGATATCGTGTCCCATCAGTTTGATTTTAAAGACTGTATTGAGGCAATTGATTACAGCCTGAACCACAAGGACGAGGTGATCAAGGCGGTTGTGAAGTTTCAGTAAGGGGATTTCCCGGGGGATCATCGGGAAAGCCGCGGTAAAAAAATAAATACAGGATGGGCCGGCAGGAAATATGCCGGTCCATTTTGCGCCTTGCGAAGGCGGGGAACTGGCTATACGGAAATGGTTTTTAGACTGTAAAAAATTCCCCGGCTGATGTATAATAAAGCATAGGCTTAACAAAAAATACAGACATCAAAAAGAAAGAAGGAACATTATGTTTTATACATTTGAAGGCCGGGTGCGCTACAGCGAGATCGGGGAAGACGGGCGTCTGACGCTCCCGGGGATCCTGAATTATTTCCAGGACTGCTGTACCTTCCATTCGGAGGCGGCAGGACAGGGTATGAAGGCGGTGAAAGGCAGGAACCAGACCTGGGTGCTGTCCTCCTGGCAGGTGGTGGTGAACCGTTTCCCTGCCATGGGCGAGCAGGTGGTGACAGGTACCGGCCCTTATGATTTTAAGGGTTTTACCGGCTTCCGGAATTTTTACATGGATACCAGGGATGGAGAGCGGCTGGCATATGCCAATTCCTGCTGGACGAACCTGGATCTGGCCACGGGACTTCCCAAGAGGATCACCCCTGAGGATACGGCGGGATATGAACTGGTGGAGAAGCTGGATATGGACTACGCTCCCAGGAAGATCAGCCTGCCCCAGTCAGCCGGAGAGGCGAAGGAAGCCTTTTCGGTACAGAAGCATCATCTGGATACCAACCACCATGTGAACAACTGCCAGTATATCCGTATGGCCCAGGATTTTCTTCCGGAGGGCTTTGCCATACACCAGATGCGGGCGGAATATAAAAAGCAGGCGGTGCTCCAGGATACCATCTGTCCGGTGGTCTATCCGGAAAAGGACCGGGTGATCATTGTATTGAATAATGAGGAGCAGACACCTTATTCAATTGTAGAATTTATTTAGGAGACAGATTTACCGGCCTTTGGATGGAGCAATGCAGGAAGAGCACAATGGGGGAAGGAGAAAGAATATGAGGAAAAAGTTAAGATGCATGTCGGCGGCGTTTGGGCTTGGGCTGGTGCTGGCAGCGGTTCCCGTGTACGGCGAAGAAGGGACAGGGGGATACGGTGAGGCTTATGCCCGGATCATGCTGGATTATGAAAATGTTTTTCAGGAATTAAAAACATACGGACAGGTTATGGGAGAGTATCCTGAGATCAATGCAGAATTTCTCTCCGGCGCTTCCGGAAGTGTTCAGAATGGAGAGAAACATACACGCTTTTTGCTCTATGATCTCAATGGAGATGGCACGCCGGAATTGTTCATCGGCACTGGAGACAGGGAGATGCTGGAACACTGTACGATTTATGCGATCTATACCTTTCAGGGCGGAAATGCCATTCCTTTGATGGAAGGGATCGGATACCGCAGGGGAACCTGCATCATCTGCGAGGATGGAGTGATCAAGGACCAGAGCTCTGGAAGTGCATTCGATGGTATGATCCAGTATCGAAGCCTTCCGGAAAACGGAACGGCCCTGGAAGACGTAGAAGCCATATCGGTCCATTCCACGATGTCTGACCAGACACCCAGATATTATCACGATTTTGGGGGATCCCCGGAAAATGAGATTTCCCAGGGAGAGTATCAGATGATCGAACGGCGGTACCCCCAGGTGAAAAATGTGCACGTCTGGATGTGTACCCAGGATAACCTGTCGCTGATGCGGCAGGAGAAGATCCCCTACGAAGGCCCCGCAGAGCAGCACAGAGAGGACTACCAGGCTTATGCAAAAGTGGTAGAGGACTATGAAGCACAGTATGGTCCGATGCAGCCCAGTGCTCCGGAAGATACGACTTTGGGAATGACCGGATTGTGCTATCTGGATCTTTTGGATCTTAACCAGGATGGAACCGATGAGCTTGTTCTGGCATATGGCTGGCGGGAGCAGCAGGACGGCTATACCATCAAAAAACATGCTTCGGAAATCTGGAGCTTAAGGGACGGGGAAGCCTTCAAAGTGGGCAATACCGAACTGTTCGGCACCAACGGCGGAATACAGAGTGTGGTCTTTACACGCTACCAGGGCCAGCTTTATCAGGTGGGCGGAAGTGCGGATTCTTTTTGTTACCGGGACTACTACGCATATGGACCGGAAGGGATCTCCGTTGTCAGGAGCAGCCGGCAGGATGAGGCGGAAGGCGGTATGAGCTGTTCTATCGACGGAGAGCCGGTTTCCAGTGAGGAGTGGACGTTCCTGGAAGACCAGTGGATGGATGGCTCCTACACCTACATGCTGTACAATGACGAGGATGGAGCGATTCAGAAAAAAATCGCAGGGGTCAAGGAAGCCATCGGCTGTGCGTCCTCCTCTTCGGAGACTGCGGCACAAAACACCGGCGGCACAGCACAGAGCGCCGGGGCGGGTTCCCAAAGTCCGCAGGGCGGTACACAGAGCGGCGGATCCGGTACAGGAGGAGACACTGGCGCCGCCCAGACAGGGGAATATATCCTTCCCGGAAGCAGCACCGAGATCCTGACAGAGCAGCAGATTGCCGGAATGTCTGCCAATGATATACAGATGGCCATAAATGAGATCTATGCCCGTCACGGAAGAAAATTTTCCACTCCGGAGATCCAGGCTTATTTTGACAGCAAATCCTGGTATCAGGGAACCATCGAGCCGGAAAGCTTTGACGGAAGCCAGCTTACCCAGGTGGAACTGCAGAATATCGATTTTCTGGTACAGCATATGCAGTAAAATGCTTCTTAAAGGGACAAATGTGACAATCAAAGGAAAGAAACGTACAAGCTGGTAATTTGCCGGTACAAGTTGTATAATAGAGTCACTAATGAGAAGGGAGACGCGGTTCTTATGTTAGAGAAATTAAAAGAAGAAGTTTATAAAGCAAATATGGACCTGCCCAAATATGGTCTTGTGACATTTACCTGGGGAAATGTAAGCGGGATCGACCGGGAACAGGGCCTGTTTGTGATCAAGCCCAGCGGTGTAGAATACGACAAGCTGACACCGGAAGACATGGTAGTGGTAGACCTGAATGGAAATAAGGTAGAAGGAAAATACAATCCTTCTTCCGATACAGCGACCCATGTGGTACTTTATAATGCTTTCCCGAATATCGGCGGTATCGTACATACCCATTCTTCCTGGGCCACAAGCTGGGCGCAGGCAGGAAGATCCATTCCGTGCTACGGCACCACCCATGCGGATTATATCTATGGGGAGGTTCCCTGTGTGCGGAATCTGACGAAGGATGAGATCGAAGAAGCCTATGAAAAGAACACAGGCGTTCTGATCGCCGATTATTTCAAGGATAAGGACTATGAAGCGGTTCCTGCCGTTTTATGCAAAAACCATGGTCCTTTTACCTGGGGAAAAGACGCTCATGAGGCTGTGCATAATGCAGTGGTACTGGAAGAAGTGGCCAAGATGGCAGCCCGGTGCGAATGGATCAATCCGCAGGTAAAGCCGGCGCCCCAGGAACTTCAGGATAAGCATTATTACAGAAAACATGGAGCAAACGCGTATTACGGCCAGGGAAATAAATAAAAAACAGGGTATACTGCTCTTTGAAGAAGTTAACGATCACGTCCGGGCGGAGAAATTCCGCCCGGATTTTTTTTCTTTTTTCTACGTATTCTATACAGGGTTGTGTGAAATTTTTTTTAAACACAGATGTGCTGACCTTTAGCACAATTCTGCCCCGAATTTATGCTAATGTCAAAAAGATGTTGAAGATTACCACATATTGGTAGATTTGGGGGAAATATGAAAATTTATTCTTACAAAGGAAAAAGGAATGTATGTGGAGAAAAGATCCGTGCGATGCGGATAAAGAGCAGGATGTCGCAAAGTGATCTGGCCGCCAGGCTGCAGGTGGAGGGTGTCATGATGGAGAGGGACAGCATCAGCAGGATCGAAAGCGGAACGCGCTTTGTGGCGGATTTTGAGTTGTGTATTTTTGCACAGGTTTTTGGAGTGGAGGTAGGCTCCCTCCTGGAAGTGCAGGACAAAGAAAACTCCAGACGTCTTGGATAAGAAGAGACAGGGGAAAGACTGCAGCATCGTCCTCCGGCTAAAAAAGCCGGCGGACGATTTTTTTGCTGTGGAGGAAATGACCTTCTAAACCCTTCCTATCTGTGTTATACTGATTTTACTAATATTTTTAGAGAAAAGTCCGGTCCGGACAGCAGCCGGCCGGGAATGAATAGAAAGCAGGAGGATATCGTATGTTATTACTGGGGAAAAAACAAACCCTTATGGTGGTCAAGACTGTGGACTTTGGCGTTTATCTGGCAGAGTCAAAGGAGGCCGAAGCAAAGGAGCGGGTTCTTCTTCCCATCAAACAGGTACCGGAGGGAACAAAGGAAGGAGATACGCTGGAGGTTTTTATCTATAAGGATTCCGGGGACAGGCTGATCGCTACCACCAGAGAACCAAAGCTTGAGGTGGGCGGGACCGCTCTTTTAAAGGTATCACAAGTAACAAAGATCGGCGCCTTTTTGGACTGGGGCCTGGAAAAGGATCTGCTCCTTCCTTATCATGAACAGACTGTCCGGGTACAGGAAGGGGAAGAATATCTGGTAGCCCTGTATGTGGATAAGAGCAGCCGCCTGTGTGCTACCATGAAGCTTTACCCCTACCTTTCCACCAGGACTCCTTATGCAGCAGGGGACGAGGTGGAAGGCCGCGTATATGAAATAAGTCAGAATTTCGGAGTTTTTATCGCAGTGGACGACCGGTATTCCGCGCTGATTCCTGCAAGGGAAGCGGCAGGAAAATACCGCCCCGGGACCATTCTCAAGCTGCGGGTGACAGAGGTAAAAGAGGACGGCAAAATGAACGTCAGCGACCGGAAAAAAGCGTACCAGCAGATGGGAGAAGACGGAGAAATGGTCATGAAGGTCCTGGAGGAATTTGCCGGTGTACTTCCCTTTGACGACAAAGCCTCCCCGCAAGTGATCAAGAGGGAATTCGGACTGAGCAAGAATGCTTTCAAACGGGCAGTAGGAGGGCTTTTGAAAGCAGGAAGGATAGAAATAAAGGACGGACATATTTATATAAAGAAGAAAGAACAGGAGAGATAACGTGGGATTTACACATCTTCATGTGCATACAGAGTACAGCCTTTTAGACGGATCCAATAAAATAAAAGAATACGTTGCCCGGGTAAAAGAGCTTGGCATGAACAGCGCGGCGATCACCGACCACGGGGTGATGTATGGTGTGATCGATTTTTATAAGGCGGCCAGAGAAGCCGGAATCAATCCGGTCCTGGGCTGCGAGGTCTATGTGGCGCCGGGCTCACGCTTTGACCGGGAGGCCGCAAGCGGGGAGGACCGTTATTATCATTTGGTCCTGCTTGCAGAAAACAACCAGGGCTACAGCAATTTAATGAAGATCGTATCCAAGGGCTTTGTGGAGGGCTTTTATTATAAACCGCGAGTGGACCTGGAAGTCCTTCGGGAGTATCACGAAGGCATTATTGCCTTAAGCGCCTGCCTGGCAGGAGAGGTAGCCCGTTATCTTGTAAGGGGCATGTATGAGGACGCAAAGGCTGCGGCGCTGAGATACCAGGAGATTTTTGGAGAAGGAAACTTCTTTTTGGAAATGCAGGATCATGGGATACCGGAACAGCAGATGGTAAATCAGCAGCTTCTGCGCATGAGCAGGGAGACGGGGATCCAGCTGGTGGCTACGAATGACGTCCATTATACCATGGCTGAGGACGCCCAGCCCCACGACATCCTTCTCTGCCTGCAGACTGGGAAAAAGCTGGCGGATGAGGACCGTATGCGCTATGAAGGAGGCCAGTATTATGTAAAGTCCCCCAGGGAGATGGAGCAGCTGTTCCCCTATGCCCTGGAAGCTCTGGAGAACACCCAGAAGATCGCGGACAGGTGCCATGTGGAAATCGAATTCGGCGTGACCAAACTGCCCAAATATGATGTGCCGGAAGGCTATACTTCCTGGGAATATCTAAACAAGCTCTGCCATGAGGGACTGGAAAGAAATTATCATCCGGTTACGGAGGAACTGCGCTCCCGCCTGGAGTACGAATTGGATACCATCCGAAACATGGGCTATGTGGATTATTTCCTGATCGTATGGGATTTTATTAAATATGCCAGGGATCATGATATTATGGTGGGGCCGGGAAGGGGTTCTGCAGCCGGAAGCCTGGTAGCCTATTCTCTGGGGATCACCCGGCTGGATCCGATCAAATATGATCTTCTTTTTGAGCGTTTTTTGAATCCGGAGCGTGTATCTATGCCGGATATTGACGTGGACTTTTGCTTTGAACGGCGCCAGGAAGTGATCGATTATGTGGTGAAAAAGTATGGCAAGGACCGGGTGGTGCAGATCGTTACTTTTGGTACCCTGGCTGCCCGGGGTGTGATCCGGGATGTGGGCCGTGTGCTGGATATGCCCTATTCCCAGGTGGACGTGATCGCAAAAATGATCCCTTCTGAGCTGAATATGACCATAGACCGGGCCCTGGAAATGAATCCGGAGCTTCGAAAGGCCTACGAAGAGCAGGAAGAGATCCATTATCTCATCGATATGGCGAAACGTCTGGAAGGACTGCCCCGGCATACCTCTATGCATGCGGCGGGGGTGGTGATCAGCCAGAAGGATGTGGATGAGTATGTTCCTTTGTCCCGGGCCCAGGACGGCTCCATTACTACCCAGTTTACCATGACAACGCTGGAAGAACTGGGACTTTTGAAAATGGACTTTCTGGGACTGCGCACACTGACAGTGATCCAGAATGCTGTAAAACTGATCAAAAAAGACACCGGGAAAGAGATCGCGATCGATAACATTGATTTTGACGATAAAAAGGTCTTGGGATCTTTGGGCTCCGGCCATTCCGAAGGCGTGTTCCAGCTGGAAAGCGCGGGAATGAAAAGCTTTATGAAAGAGCTTAAGCCCCAAAGCTTGGAGGATGTGATCGCGGGAATCTCTTTGTACCGTCCCGGTCCTATGGATTTCATTCCCCAGTATATCCGGGGAAAGAACCGGCCGGATACCATCCGTTACGACTGCCCTCAGCTGGAGCCGATCCTGGCGCCTACTTACGGGTGTATTGTATATCAGGAACAGGTCATGCAGATCGTGCGGAGCCTTGCGGGATACACGCTGGGCAGGAGTGATCTGGTCCGTCGTGCCATGTCCAAGAAAAAGGCTTCCGTGATGGAAAAGGAACGCCAGAATTTCGTATATGGAAATCCGGAGGAAGGCGTTCCCGGCTGCATTGCCAATGGTATTCCGGAAAAGACGGCCAATAAGATCTACGATGATATGATCGATTTTGCCAAATATGCCTTTAATAAATCCCACGCGGCAGCTTATGCGGTAGTTTCTTACCAGACCGCTTACCTGAAATATTATTATCCGGTAGAGTTTATGGCGGCGCTTATGACTTCAGTTATAGAAATGCCCAGCAAGGTGGCGGAATATATCCTGGTCTGCCGCCAGATGAATATCAAGATCCTGCCGCCGGATATCAACCGGGGGGACTATGGATTTTCTGTGGACCAGGGGGCGATCCGTTACGGACTTTCTGCCATAAAGAGCATCGGCAGAGCGGTCATTGAAGAAATCGTAAAGGAGCGGGAAGCAGGCGGCCTTTTCCGATCCCTGAAGGATTTTATCCAGCGTATGGGAGAAATAGTAAATAAAAGAGCCATCGAAAACTTTATTAAAGCCGGGGCGCTGGACTGCCTGGACGGAAACCGGCGGCAGAAAATGATGGTATTTCCCCAGATCGTGGACAGTGCAAACCAGGAGAAAAAACACAGCCTGGCCGGGCAGATGAGTTTATTTGATTTTGTGGGGGAAGAAGAGAAGAAAGATTTTGAGCTTCGGATGCCGGATGTAGAAGAATATGAAAAAGATGTCCTTCTGGCCTTTGAAAAGGATGTTCTTGGGATTTATCTAAGCGGGCACCCGCTGGAACGGTACAGCAGTATGATGGAAAAGATGATCTCTGCAAAATCTACGGATTTCCAGCCGGATGAGGAGACCGGACAGCCTAAGATCCTGGACGGACAGAAAGTGGTGATCGGCGGCATGATCATGGATAAAACCATAAAATATACAAAGACTAATAAAATCATGGCTTTCCTTACCGTGGAAGATCTGGTGGGAACAGTGGAGATCGTGGTTTTTCCCAGGGATTACGAGAAGTATCAGGCGAACCTTAACGAAGAAGACAAGGTGTTTATCCAAGGAAGGGTTTCCGGGGAGGACGACAAGGCAAGCAAGCTGATCTTAGAGAAAGTGCGGGCCTTTGAGGAAATGCCCAAAGAGCTGTGGGTACAGTTCCAAAGCAGAGAGGAATACGCTGCGGAAGAGGAGGGATTTTTGGCGGATATCCGCAAGTCTCCCGGAAGAGATGCGGTGGTAGTCTATTTAAAGGACGTAAAAGCTATGAAGAAACTTTCCGGGGATTATCATGTGCAGATGGAAGAATCCTGGATGGCTCAAATGAGGAAAAAATATGGGGATTCCAATGTTAAAGTTGTGGAAAGAGTATTGAAAAACTTCTAAAAATGCTTTACACTATATCCGAATATGTGTAGAAAGACTTTGATTCATAAGATGGAGGAAAAGAATATGGCAGAAAAGAAGATTAAAACCATTGGTGTTTTGACTAGTGGTGGAGATGCACCTGGAATGAATGCTGCTATTCGCGCTGTAGTCCGTAGAGGCTTAAGCAGCGGTCTGAAGGTAAAAGGTATATATAAAGGCTATAATGGATTATTAAACGAAGAGATCATCGACATGACTGCCAAAGACGTTTCTGATACGATCGAGCGGGGCGGGACGATCCTGTACACTGCCAGATGCGCGGAATTCCGTACTCCGGAAGGACAGCAGAGAGGCGCTGAGGTATGCCGCAAGCACGGCATTGACGGCCTGGTAGTCATCGGAGGAGATGGTTCCTTTGCCGGCGCGCAAAAGCTTGCCAACCTGGGGATCAATACCATCGGTGTTCCGGGAACCATCGACCTGGATATTGCCTGTACCGAGTATACCATCGGTTTTGATACAGCAGTAAATACAGCTATGGAAGCGATCGATAAAGTAAGAGATACCTCCACCTCCCATGAACGCTGCAGCATTATTGAGGTTATGGGAAGGAATGCGGGATATCTTGCCCTTTGGTGCGGCATCGCCAACGGTGCAGAAGACGTTTTGATCCCGGAGAAATATGATTACGATGAGCAGAAGATCATCAATAACATCATTGAAAACCGTAAGTTAGGAAAGAAACACCACATTATCATCAATGCGGAAGGTATCGGCCATTCGGAAGCTATGGCGAAGCGGATCGAGGCAGCTACCGGGATCGAGACCCGTGCTACGATCCTGGGCCACATGCAGCGAGGGGGAAGCCCTACCTGTAAAGACCGGGTATATGCTTCTACCATGGGGGCAATGGCAGTGGATCTTCTGGTACAGGGAAAGAGCTGCCGTGTGGTAGGCTATCGTCATGGAGAGTATGTGGATTTTGACATCAACGAAGCTCTTGCCATGAAAAAAGGCATTTCCGAATACCAGTGGGAAATCTGCAATTCTCTTTCTCATAATTATGACAAAAACGGGAAGACCATTAGAAGATAAATACAGCATAGAGATAGGCCTTGCTTTTTTAAGTAAATACCATGAAAATAAATTACCCTCGGCTTTACGAGGGTGATTTTGTACACAGCAAAAAAGAAAGGAACCAGAGGCGCTTTTATGATAAGCAGTGTCAGCAACCCGCAAGTGAAAAATGTGATACATCTGAATCAAAAAGCCCGGGCGCGAAGGGAACAGGGATTGTTTACAGCAGAAGGGACGAAGATGTTCCTGGAGGCTCCGGACCGTCTGGTGGAAAAGGTTTATGTGTCAGAGTCTTTGGCAAAGGACGAAAAGCTGATGGACAGAGTCGGGCGTTTCTCCCATGAGACCGTGACAGATCCGGTGTTCCGCCAGATGAGTGACACTATGACTCCTCAGGGGATTTTGACGGTATTAAAAAAACCCTCCTATAAGATAGAGGATATTTTGAATACGCCGGCTCCGCTGGTCATGGTTTTGGAAGATATCCAGGACCCGGGAAACGCAGGGACGATCATCCGCACCGGAGAAGGCGCCGGCGTGAGCGGCATCATTCTTACCCATACCAGTGTGGACGTTTTCAATCCCAAGGTAATCCGTGCGACTATGGGCTCTATTTATAGAATCCCTTTTCTGTACGTGGAGGATGTGGTATCATTAAAACAGACCCTAAAAGAAAGGCGGATCCGTTCTTATGCAGCTCATTTAAAGGGCAGCGCTTTTTATGATAAGGAGAACTATACAGGAGGAACGGCGTTTTTTATAGGCAATGAGGGGAACGGCCTGACAGAAGCGGCCGCAGAAGCGGCAGACTGCCTGATCCGCATTCCCATGTGCGGAAGGGTGGAATCCCTTAATGCCGCTATGGCGGCGGGAATCTTGATGTATGAGGCGGCGCGTCAGCGCCGGAGGTGACCGAAAAGGGGGAATGCTATGGAACCGATAATCTGGCTGGTGATACTGGCCTTTCTGCTGGCGATCGAAGCGGCTACAGCGGGCCTTACCACCATATGGTTTGCAGGAGGCGCGCTGGTGTCTGCAGTGGCGGCTTATCTGGGCGCGGATATCTGGCTGCAGATCTTGCTGTTTCTTGGGGTATCTATTCTGCTTCTGATCTTTACCCGGCCTCTGGCTGTACGGTATATGAATAAAAACCTGGAAAAAACCAATGTAAACAGCTTGATCGGCAAAAAGGCAGTGGTGACAAGGGAAATCCACAACTTGGCACAGACTGGACAGGTGAGGATAAACGATGTGGAGTGGATGGCAAGAAGCCTTTCCGATGAGGAAATAATCCCGGCAGATACGATCGTACGGATTGAAGAAATACGCGGAGTAACTTTGTATGTAAAAGAATTTAAGGAGGATTGATCTATGGCAGCAGTAATTTTCATTATCCTAATCGGCATTTTGATTCTTTGTATCCTGGCATCCTGTATCAAGATCGTTCCCCAGGCTTATGCCGTTGTTCTGGAACGGCTGGGCGCTTACCGCACCACCTGGGATACGGGAATCCATTTTAAAGTGCCGTTTATTGAACGTGTGGCAAGAAAGGTGAACATGAAGGAGCAGGTGGTGGACTTTCCGCCCCAGCCGGTGATCACTAAGGACAATGTTACCATGCAGATCGATACGGTCGTGTTTTTCCAGATCACGGATCCCAAGCTTTATGCTTACGGTGTGGAAAACCCGATCATGGCGATCGAAAACCTGTCCGCGACCACACTGCGGAATATCATAGGAGACATGGAGCTTGACGAGACCCTTACTTCCAGAGAAGTGATCAATACCAAGATGCGCGCTTCACTGGATGTGGCTACCGATCCCTGGGGGATCAAGGTAAATCGTGTGGAGCTTAAAAATATCATCCCGCCGGCTGCGATCCAGGACGCTATGGAGAAACAGATGAAGGCGGAACGTGAGAGACGAGAAGCGATCCTCATCGCAGAGGGTGAGAAACGGTCCACGATCCTTGTGGCGGAAGGTAAGAAGCAGTCCGCTATCCTGGATGCAGAGGCGGAAAAGCAGGCTGCGATCCTTAAAGCGGAAGCAGAAAAGGAAAAAATGATCAAAGAAGCGGAAGGCCGCGCGGAGGCGGTCCTTAAGGTGCAGAAAGCTAATGCAGAGGGTATCCGTATGATCAAAGAGGCAGGAGCGGATGAAGCGGTATTGACCTTGAAGAGCCTGGAGGCCTTTGGAAAGGCGGCGGACGGAAAGGCAACGAAGATCATCATCCCATCCGATATACAGGGGATCGCGGGTCTGGCATCTTCCCTTAAAGAGATCGTATCCGCAGATAAGCAGGGAGAATAGACCTGGTTTACTTTAGACTTAGAAGAACAGACATAAAAAGAGGAGGAATAGTTATTATGAATTTAAAAGGAAGGAACTTTCTGACATTAAAAGATTTTACGCCGGAAGAGATCCTGTATCTTCTGGATCTGGCGGCGGATCTGAAGGCAAAGAAAAAAGCGGGGATACCCCATGAATATTTTAAAGGAAAAAACGTTGCTCTGATCTTCGAAAAGACCAGTACCAGGACACGATGCGCTTTTGAAGTGGCGGCTCATGACCTTGGTATGGGAAGCACTTATCTGGATCCCTCCGGATCACAGATCGGCAAGAAGGAAAGCATCGCAGATACAGCCAGAGTCCTTGGCAGGATGTATGAAGGCATCGAGTACAGGGGATTCGGTCAGGAGATCGTGGAAGAGCTTGCTAAATATGCGGGAGTTCCTGTATGGAATGGCCTTACCAATGAATACCATCCTACACAGATGCTGGCGGACATGCTGACCATCCGTGAACACTTCGGAGGCCTGAAAGGCATTAAGCTTGTATATATGGGCGACGCCCGCTATAATATGGGAAATTCTCTTATGGTAGCCTGCTCTAAGCTGGGCCTGCATTTTGTGGCCTGCACCACGAAGAATTATTTCCCCAATGAAGAACTGGTAAAGCAGTGCCGGGAATATGCCGAAGAATCCGGCGCGGCCATCACACTTACCGAGGATGTGATGGAGGCGACCAGGGGCGCGGATGTGATCTATACGGATGTGTGGGTATCCATGGGTGAACCGGACGAAGTCTGGGAGGAAAGGATCCAGGAGCTGAGTCCTTATAAGGTGACAAAAGCAGTGATGGAAAATGCAGGAGAGAATGCGATCTTCCTCCACTGTCTGCCGGCTTTCCATGACCTGAAGACCACCATCGGCAGGGAAATGGGAGAAAGATTTGATTTTGCAGATATGGAAGTGACTGACGAGGTGTTTGAATCTCCCCAGTCCAAGGTATTCGATGAGGCAGAAAACAGAATGCATACGATCAAAGCAGTGATGGCGGCGACTCTGGGACTTCCGGAGGAAGCTTGAAGCGTTTCTTTGACGATGGCCGGAATGAAGGAAATATGGTAGGGACAGGATACGATCAGAACACAATTTTACAGGCAGTACATACAAAATGGGCGGGCAACACCGTCCATTTTGTCAACGAAACAGATTCCACCAATAACTGGGTAAGAACGCTGGCTGCAGAAGGGGCGCCCCATGGGACCCTGGCGGTGACGGAATCCCAGACGGCAGGAAAGGGACGGCTTGGAAGGAACTGGAAGACAGAGGAAGGAAGCGCTGTGACGATGACCCTTTTGCTGAGACCGGATTTCGCTCCGGAATATGCGCCCATGCTGACTTTGGTGATGGGGCTGTCGGTGGGACAGGCGGTGGAACAGATGGGGATCGCCGCTTCCATTAAGTGGCCCAACGATGTGGTGGTTTCCCGGAAGAAGATCTGCGGGATCCTGACGGAGATGGCTCTTGAGGGCAGTGCTGTGCGGTATGTGGCCATCGGCGTGGGGATCAATGTGAACACAGAGGCTTTCGGGGAGGAGATCCAGGATAAAGCAACGTCTCTGTACCTGGAAACGGGCCGGACTTATGACCGGAACCGGATCATCGGTCTGGTGATGGAGCGCTTTGAAAAGAATTATGAAAAGTTTGTACAGACCTGCAGCATGAAGCCGCTCCTTGAAGCCTACAATGCTCTTCTGGCAAACCGGGAGCAGCCGGTACGGGTACTGGACGCCCGGGCTCCCTTTGAGGGAACCGCTCATGGGATCAACGAAAAAGGGGAGCTCCTAGTGGAAAAGGAGAACGGGGAAATGGTCTGCGTTCTTGCAGGGGAAGTATCGGTGAGAGGGCTGTACAGCTATGTATAAATAAGGAAAGCAGGTCCCTGTGGAACTGTTTTCAAAGCTGTAAAAAAACGGCAGGTCAGGAGGAAAAGATCATGTATCAGGATAACATCGTGCTCTGCGGGGCAAGCGCCTATGAGCAGAAATATTATTTTAACCAGGATTTCCAGTCTCTTCCGGAGGCAGTGAAGCAGGAGCTTCAGATCATGTGCGTGCTTTATACGGAGGATGTGGGCGGGATCCTTACCCTGGAGTTTGACGAAGAGGGCAGTCTGCAGTTTAAGACAGAAGCGGCAGAGTCGGACATAGGCTATGACGAGATCGGAAGCGTGTTGAAGATCAAACAGCTGCGGTCGGAAAAAAGAGAGCTTCTGGAAGCGCTGGAAATGTACTACCGGGTGTTTTTCCTGGGAGAAACGCCTGATGAAGAGACTCAGAAAAAAGCAGACAGCGAGGGAAAGAAATGAAGCTGCAGTGGAAAATAGGAAATGTGCAGATAGAAAATCCATTTGTGCTGGCCCCTATGGCCGGGGTGACGGACCTTCCTTTCCGGAAGCTCTGCAAGGAGCAGGGGGCCGGGCTGATCTGCATGGAGATGGTGAGCGCCAAGGCGATTTCCTTTCATAATAAAAACACAGAGGCCCTTATGGAGATCGATCCCGGGGAACATCCGGTATCTCTGCAGATCTTTGGGAGCGAGCCTGTACTGATGGGCGAGGTGGCCAGGAGTATTGAAGAGCGGCCCTTTGATATCCTGGATATCAATATGGGATGTCCGGTGCCCAAGGTGGTGAATAACGGAGAGGGCTCCGCCCTTTTAAAAAATCCCCGGCTGATCAGCGAGATCGTGAAAAGCGTATCTTCCGCAATAAAGAAACCGGTGACGGTAAAAATCCGTATTGGTTTTGAGAAGGCGGATGTGGATGTCGTGGATATCGCCCGTAGAGTAGAAGATGCAGGGGCGGCGGCCATTGCGGTCCACGGCAGGACCAGAGAACAGTACTATTCCGGAAAAGCAGACTGGGAGGCTATCCGGAAAGTGAAGGACGCCGTTTCCATTCCGGTGATTGGAAACGGGGATGTGGATTCTCCGGAGAAGGCACAGGCCATGCTCTCAGAAACCGGATGCGACGGGGTGATGATCGGACGGGCAGTCCGGGGAAATCCCTGGATCTTCCGGGAAATGAACCACTATTTTGCCGCCGGGGAAAGGATGGCGCGGCCATCCAAAGAAGAGATCAAGGAAATGATCCTTCGCCATGCAAAGGCACAGATCGATCTGAAGGGAGAGTACTCCGGAATCCGGGAAATGCGCAAACATGTGGCCTGGTATACAGCCGGAATGCCCCACAGCGCCGCTCTGCGCCGGGAATCCAATGAGATCGCAGGCTATGAGGAGCTGGAGCAGCTTCTGGAACGGCTGTAATGGAAAACGTCATGTCTGGTCCGGGTTGAGGAGTGCTTCCAGCTCTTTGATCCGGGCCTCTTTTTGCGCGATGATGTTGCTCTGCTCGGAGATAGTGTTGCTCTGCTCGGAGATAGTATTGTTTTGTTCAGTTATCGTCTCCTGCATTTGATCGATCATATACAAGACCGTATTTCGGTCCATTTCTTCCAATTCTTTTGAAAAAATCCCCATAATATCCTCCATATTTCTGCAGATTCTGTAAACATTCTCATACAGGGGCTTAAATTCCGGAAAACGTTCCAACAGAGTAAGGATATCTTCCGGGCTGTCGGATCCCAGAAATGTAAGCCAACCGTCCAATTTGTTCTGTATACCCTTATTGTGCAGATGTTCTTTGAAAATGTCAAGGGATATGAAGAATAATTTGGGCTCGTTTGACATGGGCGATTTTAGAAAAAAACGACAAAATACAAAGAAACCCGTGTGATGGTATATACTACCAGGATAGACAAAAATAAGGGGGATATTTATGAGAAAAAGGAGAAGAAAAAAAATATCATTTATTCTGGTCCTTTGTGTGCTGGCCTTTCTCCTGGGAGGGATCCTGTTCAAAGGAGCAGAATTGCTGAAACAGCAGTCTTTTGAGAAGCCCAAAGAGATACTGAAGGAATATATGAGCTGTATCGACGCGGGGGACTATGAAAAAATGTTCAGCATGCTTTCTGCTCAGTCTGCGGAAGCCATTGGAGAGGAAGCCTTTATAGAAAGGAACTCCAATATTTATGAAGGGATAGGAGCAAAAAATATCCAGATCCAGATCCCGGAGGAGCAGGAAGAAAAGGACAGAGTTTTTTATAGCTGCAGGATGGATACGGCGGCAGGGGAGATCCGGTTTGAGAACACTGCATCCTTTATAAAAGAAGATTCCGGATACAGGCTTTTGTGGGAAGACAGTCTCATTTTTCCACAGCTAGGCCCTGAGGACAAGGTACAGGTGCTTACAGAGCAGGCAGAGAGAGGACGGATCCTGGACCGGAATGGAAAGGTACTGGCGGGAAAAGGCGTGGCTTCCTCGGTGGGCCTGGTCCCCGGGAAGATGACAGATCCCGAAAGTTCTATACGCAGCCTGGCGGAACTTTTGGGCATGGAGGAGGAAACCATTAAAGAGAAGCTTTCCGCTTCCTGGGTCAAGGAGGATTCCTTTGTACCCATTAAAACCATAGCCAAAGAAGGGATGCCGGATATCACAGATATGCTCCTGGGAGAAGCCTTTGCGGAGGAGGGCAGCCTGCAGGAGGCGCTGCTTCAGGTGTCCGGAGTAATGATCACAGACGTGGAGATCCGTTCTTATCCTCTGGGGGAGGCGGCATCCCATCTGGTGGGCTATGTACAGAGCGTGACGGCGGAAGACCTTGAGGAACACGAAGGGGAGGGGTATTCCTCGGGAAGCGTGATCGGAAGGAGCGGTGCAGAAAGCCTTTATGAAAAGGAATTAAAAGGCCGGGACGGGCATAAGATCCTGATCAAGGACGAAACCGGGGAGAATAAAGCCCTTCTGGCTGTGTCACAGGTAGAGGACGGCCAGGACATCCGCCTTACCATCGACGCAGGACTGCAGGAAATGCTGTACCGGCAGTTTTCAGAGGACAAAGGCTGTTCGGTGGCAGTACAGCCCTATACCGGAGAGGTGCTTGCCCTTATCAGTACGCCCTCTTATGACAACAATGACTTTATCCTGGGAATGACGGATGAACAGTGGCAGGCGCTGAACGAAGACGAACAGATGCCTCTTTACAACCGTTTCCGCCAGACCTGGTGCCCCGGTTCTGTATTTAAGCCTGTTATAGGAGCGATCGGACTGGACCTGGGGGCCATCGATCCGGAAATGGATTATGGAAATGAAGGAACAAGCTGGCAGAAGGACCCTTCCTGGGGAGAATATCAGGTGACCACTCTTCATGCCTATGAGCCGGTAAATCTGCAGAATGCGCTGATCTACTCGGACAATATCTATTTTGCCAAGGCGGCTCTGCGTATCGGCGGGGAGGGGCTGGAGACCGGGCTTAAAAAACTGGGATTTGGAGAGGAACTGCCTTTTGATATTGTCATGACGCCATCGCAGTACTCCAATACCGAAGGCATTGACGGAGAGATCCAGCTTGCGGACAGCGGATACGGTCAGGGGCAGATCCTGATCAATCCTCTGCATCTGGCATCTTTGTATACCGCTTTTTTAAACCAGGGGAACGTGATCAAACCCTGCCTTTTATACAAAGAAAACCCGGAACCCTCTGTGTGGCTGCCGCAGGCCTTTTCCCGGAGTGCGACGGAAACCATCCTGCAGGGGATGACCCAGGTGATCAATGATCCCAACGGTACCGGATATGGAATACATAGAGAGGACGTCGCCCTGGCAGGAAAGACCGGCACAGCGGAGATCAAAGCGTCTGTGGAGGATACCACAGGAACAGAGCTTGGCTGGCTTGCGGTCTTTACCAGCGATCCGGATGCAGAGTCGCCGGTGCTGGTGGTCAGTATGGTGGAGGATGTAAAGGAAAGAGGCGGAAGCGGCTATGTGGTAGATAAGGTGAAGGGGGTTCTGGCAGAGTATTTTTCATCATAAGAAGGGGCGTCTGCGAGCCGCCCGGGGACCTGGTGTCCGTCATGGACGGAAAAGTGGGGAAGAATGACGCTGTATACTTGACAATAGACATGGTTTTGAGTATAATACTAAAATTGTTAATATCCTAGTGATTCTCTGTCCTTTTTTGCAGAAAAGCAGTGTCCGGGACGAGATATCCAACGGAAAACCGGGATGTTGAAAGGGAGTAAGGTATTATGGAAGAAAAGAAAAACCTGCTGACCTATGCAGGACTTCAGAAACTGGAAGAAGAACTGCATGACTTAAAGGTAGTAAAAAGAAAAGAAGTTGCGGAAAAGATCAAGGAAGCCAGAGAACAGGGCGACCTGTCTGAGAACGCAGAATACGACGCTGCAAAAGATGAACAGAGAGACATTGAAGCACGTATCGAAGAAATCGAAAAAATACTGAAGAACGCAGAAGTTGTAGTAGAAGACGAGGTGGATTTTGACAGGATCAACGTAGGCTGCAAGGTAAAGGTCCACGACTTTGAGTTTGAAGAGGACATTGAGCTGAAGATCGTAGGATCCACAGAGGCAAACAGCCTGGAAGGAAAAATTTCCAATGAGTCTCCGGTAGGAAAGGCTCTGATCGGCGCCCACAAGGGAGATACCATAGAGGTGGAAATGCCTTCCGGCGTGATGCGCTACAAGATCCTTGAGATCGAGAGAAACATTTAAAATATTAAAGGAGGAACCAAGGTGGCAGAGCAGAAGAAGCAGGAACAGGATCTGAACCAGCTTTTAAAGGTACGCCGGGAAAAACTGGCGGAGCTTCAGGAAAACGGCAAGGATCCCTTTAAAATAGTAAAATACGACGTCTCTCATCACAGCCAGGAGATCAAAAACAATTTTGACAGCCTGGAGGGCAGTGTGGCGACGATCGCCGGACGTATGATGTCCAAACGTGTGATGGGCAAGGCTTCCTTTTGTCATGTACAGGATCTTCAGGGAACGATCCAGTCCTACGTGGCAAGAGACAGTGTGGGAGAGGAAGCTTATAAAGACTTTAAGAAACTGGATGTAGGCGATATCATCGGCATCCGGGGCGAAGTGTTCAGAACAAAAACAGGAGAAATTTCCATCCATGCTTCAGAAGTGACCCTGCTTTCCAAGAGCCTTCAGGTTCTTCCGGAAAAGTTCCACGGCCTGACCAATACGGATCTCCGCTACCGTCAGAGGTATGTGGATCTGATCATGAACCCGGATGTAAAGGATACCTTTATCAAGCGATCCAAAATCCTGAGCGCCATCCGTAAGTATCTGGGCGGACAGGGCTTTATGGAGGTGGAGACCCCCATGCTGGTGGCGAATGCCGGCGGCGCGGCGGCGCGTCCCTTCCAGACACATTTTAACGCATTGGACGAGGACTTTAAGCTCCGTATTTCCCTGGAACTGTATTTGAAGAGATTGATCGTAGGCGGACTGGAAAAGGTTTATGAGATCGGACGGGTATTCCGCAACGAGGGTCTTGATACCAGACACAATCCGGAGTTTACTTTGATGGAACTTTATCAGGCATATACAGACTATCACGGCATGATGGACCTGACTGAAAATCTGTACCGTTTTGTGGCACAGGAGGTGCTGGGGACCACTACCATTTCCTATAATGGGATCGAGATGGATCTGGGCAAGCCTTTCGAGCGCATCACCATGGTGGATGCGGTGAAGAAATATGCAAATGTGGATTTCAATGAGATCCATTCCGATGAGGAGGCAAAGGCTCTGGCGGCCGAGCATCATCTGGAATATGCGGCTCACCACAAGAAAGGGGATATCCTGAACCTGTTCTTTGAGGAGTATGTGGAAGAACACCTGGTACAGCCTACCTTTGTGATGGATCATCCTATTGAGATCTCGCCTCTCACCAAGAAAAAACCGGAAAACCCGGAATATACAGAGCGCTTTGAGTTCTTTATGAACGGCTGGGAAATGGCGAACGCTTATTCTGAGCTGAATGATCCTATCGATCAGAGAGAGCGTTTCAAGGCGCAGGAGGAGCTTCTGGCTCAGGGAGACGAGGAAGCCAATACCACCGATGAGGATTTCTTAAATGCCCTTGAGATCGGTATGCCGCCTACAGGCGGGATCGGCTTCGGCATCGACCGTATGGTGATGTTGCTGACAGATTCTGCGGCGATCCGCGACGTGCTGCTCTTCCCCACCATGAAGTCCCAGGGAGCGGCAAAGAACGAGGCAAACAATGCGGCACAGACCGGAAAGGCGTCAGAAGTATCCTGCCAGGAGGCTGCGGCTGTGAAGCTGGATCTCTCCAAAGTGAAGATCGAGCCTCTGTTTGAAGAGTTTGTAGACTTTGATACCTTCAGCAAGTCTGATTTCAGGGTTGTAAAGGTGAAAGCCTGCGAGGAAGTACCAAAGAGCAAGAAGCTTCTGCAGTTCACACTGGATGACGGAAGCGGCACGGACCGCGTGATCCTGAGCGGCATCCACGAGTACTATGAGCCGGAGGAGCTGGTAGGAAAGACCTGTGTTGCCATCACGAACCTTCCGCCTCGGAAGATGATGGGAATTGATTCGGAGGGCATGCTGATCAGCGCGGTATATGAGTACGACGGACATGAAGGACTGAACCTGCTGATGCTGGATGACGGGATTCCGGCAGGTGCGAAGCTGTACTAAGAGTCTGAATGAATAAAAAAAATATTATCCCCCTTTTCCGGCGGTGTGCCGGGCGAGGGGGATTGCTTTTATTCATTAGGTAAATCAGCTATCATTTCTTGAATATTAATATCTTTAATGGATTCATTACTTGCCAAATCTAAAATAGTCTGTTTTTCATTTTCATACATGTGATTGATATATTCATGAAATTCCTTAATAGCCATGTCATGAAAATATTCATCGTTAAAAATCGATTCAATTATATCTGTCATTTGGTTTTGTATATCATATTGAAACACTTTTTTGGCATTATAATTGTTGAGGCGTTGTTCTATTTTTGAGGTATCATGAGCGTTATCACTATAGATGACAATGTGACCAGCGTGATTTATTAAAGAGATGGACTCTACTAAAGAATGTAAAAAATGAGGGCAATATATTAACATTTGATTTAAAGCATATAACTCCGCTGGTTTTAATTTTTCCAGACGCTCAATATTATCCATCGACAACTTAGTTATCTCCGATGCAGATCCAACGACCTTTCTTAAAACATCTATGTCATTTTCTCCGGTAAGATAAGTGATATCGCATTCAAGAATATTGGCTATTTGGGAAACGATTTCTAAATTTGGCACGCGCACATTGACAGTATATGTAGATTCATAACTTTGCAAGGCTCTAGCCGTTATTCCTAATTTTTCCGCAAGCTGTTCTTGTGTCATACCTCTTTTTTATGGAAGAAATCGCGGCGGTGATGTTGTAGCTTTATGGGCGCACGTTCGGAGTTGCAGCAACTGGGAGGCATTGAATGAAATAGCCGCTGTATTTGGCATTTCTGCGGCTTTAAACGAAACGGATAGGGAAAATGTCGTTGCAAAAATTGAAGCACAGGAAGAACTTTGTAATAATCTGCTTGAAAGTCCACACATCAAACCATTTAGTGAGTTTTGGTGCTGGCTAGTGAATTTGCGCCAAATGGTTTCATATCGTTTGGATTGTCTTTGTGGCATCGAGTAGGAAGGGGGCATGGCGGTTTCTTCTCCTACCTTGCGAAGCCGCCAGTAAATCCTAAAACAAAAAGGAGAATAGAACAATATGGAAAACGAAATGATTTTAAAAATTATTGGGGTACAAGTTTATAATGGATTATCCCGATCTGGGGAGCCGTACAGTCTTTACACGTTAGATGTAGATCATGGCGGGGAGAAATGCAAGATTAAAACTTTTCTGGACAATGCAAGGCCCGGGGATTTTACTCAAATTGTAATTGGTACAAGAAAAAATATATACGGGGCAGAGTTTGCTGTTCTTGTGGAGCGGATCATTCTAGCCGGTGAGATTGAAAATAATTGGAAATAATATCGTTCGATACTTGACTTGTGAGAGAGAACAAAGTCACAAGCATTTTCATACATAAAATAAATTGTCTGACTTAGCTAGATGTGCTATACTATCTGCACGGAAAGTCAGAGCGCATAAAGGCGGCCTACCCTCCACTTATCGGAGGGGCAAACCCTCCAGACGAAAGAAAGGAGGGCGATGCCGATGAACATTACATACTCGGATTTAATCCAGTCAATGATATTCATTGTCGCTCTTGTTGGTCTTTGTTATGAGATCTTCAAGGGAAAGAAGTAGCCGCCCACTACTGCCAATAGTGAACGGCTGTGTAAAACAGTTATCGTAATTATTTGGGGGTAGGCCGTGTGCTTCTGGCTTTCCCTTTTTCTAGTATCAATATAGCATATCCCGAACCGGCTTTCAAGACTTATCTTCTTTATCAGGCTTTATCCGGTGGGAACATGCCTGACTTGACTTCAGGAATCTCTTAAAAGCAAGTGACAAGCCGGAGCCATACTGCTATAATTTATGAAGACTTAAAATACAGCAAAGAGATCAGGCATCAGGAGGCAGAAGAATGGACCAGAAGGCCGGCATAGGCATATTGATCATAGAGGACGACGCAGTCCTGGCGGAAGGGCTTGCCAGGGCACTGAAAACAGAAGACAGGGTGATACAGACCTGCGGGAAACTGAGGGAAGCCAGGCGCCGGCTGGAAGAGGCGCAGCCGGATCTGATGATCCTGGACGTGAACCTTCCCGATGGGAACGGATTTGATTTTCTGGAGGAAGTAAAAAAGAACGGATCTTTTCCGGTCATACTTCTCACGGCAAACGACATGGAGACAGATATCGTGGCCGGCCTGGAGGCAGGAGCGGACGATTATATCACCAAGCCCTTCAGCCTTGCGGTGCTGAGGGCGCGGGTCAATACACAGCTCCGCCGGACAAGGGAAGCCGGTAAAAAAACAGAAGCGGTTTGGAGCTTCGGGCGGTACCGGTTCTGTTTTGACCGGCTGGAGTATTATGTGGACGGAAAAGCTGTGGAGCTGAGCAAAAATGAACAGAAGCTGCTGCGCATCCTGGTGGAGAACCAGGGGAACATCCTGAAAAGAGAGACGCTGATAGACCGGATCTGGACAGACGGAGCGGAATTTGTGGAAGAGAACGCTTTGTCTGTTTCGGTGAAAAGACTCCGGGATAAACTACAGGCAGGGGATCGGATCGAGACGATCTACGGTTCCGGGTACAGGTGGAGGAAAGAACATGGATAAGGCGCTTATAGTCATAGGGATCCTCTGTATCCTTGGAAGTTTCCTGTCTGCTGTTTTAATGAACAGAAAGCAGAGAGGGATCACCGAACGTCTGGGAAAAATGCTGGAGGCAGCGGAAGGGGGACGCTTTCAGGAATCCGGCTTTGACGAGACGGTATGTTCCGCTCTGGAGAGCGAGATGGCGGATTACCTGAACGCCTCGGAAAAGTCCATGAATGCGGCTGCGGCGGAGAAAGAGAAGATCAAGACCCTGATCGCGGATATTTCCCATCAGACCAAGACGCCCATCGCGAATCTTCTCCTTTATACGGAACTTCTGGAAGAGAGAGAAAAAGACCCCGGGAACAGAGAATATCTGACGGCCATACGAAGACAGACGGAAAAGCTGGATTTCCTGATCCGTTCCCTGATCAAGATGTCCCGGCTGGAAACCGGGATCGTAACCCTTCATCCGAAGGAACAGGATGTAAAGGACATGCTGGCGGAGACGGCGGCTTCCTATCGGGAAAAGGCAGAGAAAAAGGGACTTAAGCTTTATGACCGGTCGGAGCGGGGAACCGCCTGGTTTGACAGAAAGTGGACGGCAGAGGCTGTGGGGAATATCCTGGATAATGCGGTCAAGTATACGGAGCAGGGCGGGATCATTATCCGCACAAAGCGGTATGAGCTGTTTACTGCGGTGGAGGTAGAGGACACCGGCCCCGGCCTCCTGGAAGAAGAGATCCCGGAGATCTTTCAAAGATTCCGCCGGGGAGAAGCGGCCCTGGAACAGGAGGGCGTGGGGATCGGCCTTTATCTTGCCAGAGAGATCCTGGCGGGAGAAGGGGGATATATCAAGGTATCCTCCGAAAAAGGAAAAGGTTCGGTATTTTCCTTATTTCTGCCGAACAGAAAAAAAGAAAATCTTTCAGAACTGTCATAATTGATTTTTCAGGTGAAAGATTCTGGAAAGAATGGAATGAGATAATCTGTATGAAAGGAAAGTTCATGCAGATTTTTTCTTTTGCAGGGAATGGTGTTACTATGTATGTGACAGAAAGGGGAAAGCAATATATGGAAATTCTGAAAGCGGAAAATCTTATAAAAATTTACGGGAAGGGAGACAATCAGGTAAAAGCCCTGGACGGGGTCAGCCTGTCTGTGGAAAAAGGAGAATTTGTGGCCGTGGTAGGTACATCCGGTTCCGGAAAATCCACGCTGCTCCATATGCTGGGCGGCCTGGACCGGCCGGATTCCGGAAAGGTACAGGTGGAAGGAAAAGATATCTTTACCTTAAAAGAGGAAGCGCTGACCATTTTCCGGAGAAGAAAGATCGGCTTTGTATTCCAGGCCTACAATCTGGTGCCGGTACTGAGCGTTTATGAAAACGTGGTGCTCCCGGTGGAGCTTGACGGAAAAAAGGCGGACCGGAAGTTTATTGAGGATATCCTGGACACCCTGGGTATCCGGGAAAAGGCGGGAAATCTTCCGGGGCAGCTCTCCGGCGGACAGCAGCAGCGGGCGGCTATCGCAAGGGCTTTGGCGTCAAAACCGGCGATCCTTCTCTGCGACGAGCCTACGGGGAACCTGGACAGCCGTACCTCCCAGGACGTGCTGGGGCTTTTGAAAATATCCGGACAGAAGTTTGCTCAGACCATTGTGATGATCACTCATAACGAGGAGATCGCCCAGATGGCGGACCGGATCATACGGATCGAAGACGGGCATATCCTTTCCGCCAAGGGAAGGGGGCTGATGTGATATGCTGGTAAAAAACAGAAAGACTATCTGGAACTTGAGCCTGCGCTCCTTTCGGGCGTCCGGAAAGAGAAATCTGATCGCGGCTGCAGCGATCATCCTGACCACGGTTCTTTTTACCTCTCTTTTTACCATTGTCCTGTCTTTGAATGCCAGTTACCAGACCTATACCTTCCGGCAGATCGGCGGTTATGCCCATGGAACCTTCAAGGATGTGACCGAGGAAGAGATAGAGACGCTTAAAAGCCACAGGAAAATAAAGGCCGCCGGGGTCAGGATGGTGGCGGGGATCGCTTCAGAGGGCGTTTTTGCCAAGGTTCCGGCAGAGATCAGTTATATGGACGCCAACACTACAAAGTGGAGCTACATTGAATTAAAGGAAGGGCATCTGCCGGAGCAGGAACAGGAGATCATCATGGATGAGGCGGCCCTTGCCCTCCTTGGGGTGACACCCAGGATCGGGGAGGAGATCACTCTTACCTATCAGGTGTCGGATAAAAACCAGAATGGGGGCGAAAGGACGGATACCTTTGTACTGGCAGGATGGTGGGAGTTCGATTCAGTCACACCGGTGCACTTTATCAATGTCTCCAAGGCATATGTGGATAACCTGGAAAAAGAAATGACCCAAAAGGGGATGGAGCCGTTTCGGAAGGACATGAATGTGATGCTGGGCTCCAGCCTGAATATTGAGGGGACGATGGAGCAGATCGAGAAGGATCTGGGGTATCAGCGGGAGGATCCCTATGGAGAAGATTATGTGAACTTCGGCGTGAACTGGGGATACACCTCGGCCCAAGCGGAGTCGGATCTGGATCCCGGCATGCTGATCGCAATGGGAGTGTTCCTGATCCTGGTGATCTTTACCGGCTATCTGATCATTTATAATATTTTTCAGATCTCTGTGACAGGAGACATTCGTTATTATGGGCTTTTGAAGACCATCGGGGTGACGCCCCGGCAGTTGAAGCGGATCATCCGTCAGCAGGCGCTGCTGCTCTGCGGGATCGGGTGCCCCTTGGGACTGGCGGCAGGCTGGCTGGTGGGCGGTCTGCTGGTGCCGGTGGTGATCGCCCGGACCAGCCTGGGAGAGATCAGCAGCCAGGTGAGCAGTTCTCCGCTGATCTTTGTGATCTCCGCCCTGTTTTCTGTGGCGACGGTTCTTCTTTCCTGCGGAAAACCCGGCCGGATGGCGGCAAAGGTCTCCCCGGTGGAAGCGGTGAAATATACCGAGGCGGGCAGTTTTTCCCGAAGAAAAAGACGGTCTGAGAAAGCGGGGATCCCCCGGATGGCCCTGGCAAATCTGGGGAGAAATAAAAAGAAAACCGTCCTTGTGGTAGTCTCCCTGTCCTTTTCCGTTGTGCTTTTGGCGGTAACCTTACTGTTTACCGGAGGCTTCAGTATGGAGAGATATCTGGAGAAGCAGACCTGTGCGGACTTTATCGTGGGAAATACCGATTACTTCCGTTTCCGGGCGAATACTCCGGAATCCGGTATGTCAGAAGAGGATATCCGGCTGATACAGCAAAATACAGAGATTGAGAGCGGCGGTTATGCATGGACTCTGCCGGGCCCGTTCCCGGACCTGTGGATCGGAGAGGATCAGTTTCGGGAAAGAAATGCCGGAACCTCAGAGGAATGGCTGGAACAGGAGATCGGCGGACGGGAAAAAAGAGGAGAAAAGATCCGGGTCACCCTGCAGACGGAAGGCATGGACGACGCCCTGCTTGAGAAGCTTCAGGTCCTGGAAGGCAGTATAGATGCACTGAAGGATCCAAATGCAAAAGCCATTGCGATCGCCGTAGATACGGACGACTATGGAAATCCTCTGGGCGCAGAGTCCTGCCCCAGGCCGGGAGAGAAGGTGACGGTGACTTATACGGATGAATGGTACTATGAGGATTCCAGGACCGGAGAGCCGGTGACAGACGCCACGCCGGAAGAATATATCCAGTATCATATAGAAAAAAGCCATGACGTGGAATATACGGTATGTGCTTTGGTTACGATTCCCTATCAGATATCTTTCCGTACAACGATTATGTTCGGAATGGAAGCGGTCATGGGGAAGGCGCAGCTGGAAAAGGACAGCGGCCAGGAGCTGTATTCTCTCTTTTATATGTTTGACACTGCGGATCAGGAAGCGGAACAGGAGGCGGAAAGTTTTCTTGAGGAACTGACCCGGGGAGAGACTTCCGGTCTGATGTACGAGAGCAAAGCGATCTACCGGAAACAGTTCCGGGAGTTCCAGCAGATGTTTTTGATCCTGGGCAGCGCCCTGTGTGCCATTGTAGGCGTGGTGGGAATCCTGAATTTTTTCAACGCCATACTTACCGGGATCCTGTCCAGAAAAAGAGAGTTTGCCATGCTGCAGGCGGTGGGCATGACCGGAAGGCAGCTAAAAAAGATGCTGATGCTGGAGGGTGTGCTCTATGGAGGGATGACGATCCTTTTATCCCTGGTGCTGATCCTGGTTCTGGAACCGCTCACCGGCAGGATGCTGGAATCCATGTTCTGGTTTTTTGCCTATCGCTTTAACATAACGGCGGTATTTGCCGCAGCGCCGGTCTTCCTGCTCCTGGGGATCCTTCTGCCCCTGGCGGTGTACCGGAGCATACAGAAGCTGACGATCGTGGAGCGGCTTCGGGAAACAGAATAGAAACAGAGAGGCTGTCGGGAAATAGATAGTTCCAAACAGGGGCAGGCGTGACTCATGCGAGTCACGCCTGCCCCTGAATTTATCCTCGAAAAAGAGAAAAAGAGATAAGGGAAAGTTTTCTCCAAGAGTTGAACTTTCCCTTATCCCATGGTAAAATTTAAGGGAATAGAGGAGGATGGCAGTCATACAGTTTTCCTCAGTACCTGCGGGGAAAACGAAGAGGAAGTGCCGGAGGATATCAGGAAAACGGTAGAAGAAGAAACGGATCCGGAAGTGCTGCGAGGCTGCTTAAGGCAGGCATCTAAAGTAGAGTCGATGAATGAATTCCGCCAGTTCCTGGCGACCAGAAAAGAAAAATAAGAAAACAGATACTGTAACTGAAAAAATAAGAAGCGGAGGAATTCTGTAATACTCCGAAGAAAAAAGAAGAAGAATATACAAAAGAAAGAAACGGGCAGACTATCCATCCATTTTGGGAATCTGCCCGTTTGGTCTTTTTATACTGGAGCCATCACATAACTTTTCGCGGTTTCTAATGTCAGATCATACTGCTGCATGATCATTTCGATGATCTGCTCATCTGGGTTACCTTGTGACCGAAGCATTTGTACCGCTCCTTCAATTCCCTGGCGGAGTCCCTCACCACGTCCCTTCTTATAAATCCCATCGCTTAAATTACACAATTCTTCCACCTCCGTTTTTAAATCTGCTGTCATAGCGATATGAAATTCTTCTTCCATGACCTGTTGTTTTTTTATAGCATTTGTCTTCTCTGAAAGAAGTACATTCATCAGCCGCAGAATCTGATTGCCAACAGGAACATTGGCATCTCCCAGATGTACAATGACTGCCTGCATCAGATCGCTGTTTTTTCCGGAAGTATCTGGAGTTCCGTAGACAGCCGTTTCCCCCAATGAAATCTTTTTTATCGTATTCTGCTTCTGTAGGGATGAACCGGAGCAAAACCATATGCTGTATACCTTGCGGAGCTTCCCGTATTCTGAATGGTAAAATACAGTGCCGTATTGCCCGGAGATCATTCTGCAGCAATAATAGACTGCCCGTTTTTCGATAGGATATCCGGGGGAGGTATCAAGCTGGGCCTCAATGTTGATGATCAGCTGAACCAGCGTTTGACTGTTCGGAACGACTGCCTGAAGGCGGATGTCATAATAGACAGTCCCTTCGCCCAGGAAATTATCTTCTGTGTTTAGTCCTATAATTCTGTCGTCGCCGTCCAACATGGACGCTCCGGCATCGGGTTCGTTGGGATGTACGGCCCGGAGAGAGATTTCCGGCTCTCCCTGTATACAATTTATGATCTCCTGAGTAGAAAAAGAGGAGAACTCATCTGTACATGTCTTCAAGATCCAAGCCAGGATAGCTTTTACGGAAAGAAGCTTTTTGACCTGCTTGTCGTATCTTGCTTTATCATTTGTGACTCTGATCAATTCGGCAAGCTGTGTTTTAACTGCCACAGGGTCACGTCCTTTCATTTTTAATTGTGATGAAGGCCTTTATCTATTTTACAATTTAGCACATTTTGGACAGAGACTCAAGCTTTTTCAAAAAGTTGCCCACGGAAAGAGCTGTTGCCTGCGGCTTTTGTATCCTTTATAATAAAAGAAATGGAAAGGCGGAGCCCCGATATTTATGGGCTCCGCAGAAGAAACAGACGAAGACAGGAGGGACGCTCATGGAAAAGAAAGTTATTGCCGCAGGCCATATCTGCCTGGACATCACGCCGGTATTTCCGGGAAAGAAGATCCGCTCCCTGGGAGAATTTTTGACGCCGGGGAAGCTGCTCAACGTGGAGGCGGCGGACGTACATACCGGGGGATCTGTGGCCAATACAGGGCTTGCCATGAAGCTTTTCGGGGCGGATGTAACGCTGATGGGAAAAGTAGGAAAGGACGCTTTCGGAGATATGATCTGCAGCCTGCTGGAAGAATATGGCGCAGCCCAAGGCATGATCCGGTCAGAAGGGGAGACCACCTCTTATTCGGTGGTACTGGCGATCCCGGGGATCGACCGGATCTTTCTTCACCATCCGGGGGCCAATCACACCTTCCGGGCGGAGGACATCCCCCAAAAACGGCTGGAGGAAGCGGCGCTGTTCCATTTTGGCTATCCTCCCCTTATGAGATCCATGTATGAAAATAACGGAGCAGAGCTTGTAAAGCTGATGAAGCGGGCAAAGGAATGTGGAGCCGCCACATCTCTTGATTTTGCCGCCATCGACCCGGATTCCCAGGCCGGGGAGGCAGACTGGAAAGAGATCTTAAAACAGGTGATCCCCTATGTAGACATCCTTGTGCCAAGTGTGGAGGAGCTTTGCTTTATGCTGGACCGGGAACGGTTTGAAAGCTGGCAGCAAAGAGGGGCCGGAGGAGATATTACCGGGATCCTGGATATGGAAAAAGATGTGAAGCCGCTGGCAGACCAGTGTATGGAGCTCGGGGCCAAGATCCTTCTGATCAAATGCGGCGCGCCGGGTATTTACTATCAGACGGCAGATCGGGAAACTCTTTTGAAAGCCGGACAGAAAATAGAACTGGATCCCGAAGTGTGGGCGGATCAGAGAGGATTTGAAAAAAGCTATGTTCCGGATCAGGTGCTCTCGGGAACAGGAGCGGGAGATACCTGTATCGGAGCGTTTTTAACGGCGCTGTTAAAAGGCCGTTCTTTAAAGAGGTCGGTACAGCTTGCCGCGGCGGCAGGAGCGTCCTGCGTAGCGGCCTACGATGCCCTCAGCGGACTGAAATCCTTTGAGGAACTAGAACAAAGGATAGAGGCCGGCTGGAAGAAAAATTAGAAGAAGCGAGGATGGAGGAAGAAAATGTTAGTCAATATGAATGAAGTTCTCCTGCCGGCAAAAAAGAATCGTTATGCGGTAGGCTTGTTTAACGCGGTAAACCTGGAACTGGCCCGGGGGATCATCAGTGCGGCGGAAGCAGCACAGGCGCCGGTGATCATGGGAACGGCGGAAGTCTTTCTGCCCTACGGCCCTTTGGAAGAGGTATCCTATTATCTGATTCCCATGGCAAAAAAAGCAAAGGTCCCGGTGGTGATCCATCTGGATCATGGCCTGGAGCACGACACCTGTATCCGTGCCCTGGAGCTGGGGTTCAGTTCGGTCATGTACGACTGTTCGGCGGATCCTTATGAGGAGAATGTAAAGAAAGTAAAGGAAATGGCGGATATCGCCCATTCCTACGGGGCGACCATCGAAGGGGAACTGGGACATGTAGGAGACAATGACGGCAGCGGGGAGGAAGATCCCCACGGGAGCGATCCGTCGCAGTTCTTTACAGACCCGAAGATGGCAAAGGACTATGTGGACAGAACCGGCGTGGACGCCCTTGCCATTGCGGTGGGCAACGCCCACGGGGCTTATAAACTGCCGCCGAAGCTGGATTTTGAGCGGATCCGTACCATCGCCCGTACGGTAGAGGTGCCGCTGGTGCTTCATGGAGGCTCCGGGCTGACGGACAGGGATTTCCGCCAGGCGATCCGGGACGGGATCAGCAAGGTCAATATTTTCACAGACATCAATGTAGCTGCGGTGAAAGCGGAATTTAAACACTTTACCGATATGGATAAAGGGCTCATCGACCTGATCCCTGCCGCGGTGGAAGCGGTGAAGCAGGAGACGATGAAAAAAATGAAGCTCTTCGGCTGTGACGGGAAAGCGGCGTACCGGGCAGCGGATCCCCGGACAGAGGGAATGGATTTAAGCTCCAAGGAACTGCAGGCGCTGATCCGGCTGGTGGCGGAGGAAGTAAAGAAATACCGGTAGGGCCGCAACTGCCGGTTGACACATTGAAAAGTGCGGATTGGTGGCATGCAACCGGGAAAACGGGTAGAATTTAGCCATAAAATTCATGCACAAGGAGGATTTACCAATGATCTTTGCAGAAAAACTGATCCAGCTTCGCAAAAAGGCCGGCTGGTCCCAGGAAGAACTGGCGGCGCAGATGAACGTATCCAGACAATCGGTTTCCAAATGGGAGGGGGCTCAGTCCATCCCGGATCTGGAAAAAATCATCCGTCTTTCCCAGCTGTTTGGTGTGACCACCGATTATCTTTTAAAGGATGAGATAGAAGGGGAGAAGGACACGGTAAAAAGCGAGGAGGAAGCATCTTCTAAAAAGTATGTTTCCATGGAAGAGGCAAACGCGTTTCTATCTGTAAAGGAAGAAACGTCAAAATTTGTTGCAAACGGGGTTTTCTTATGCATCCTTTCGCCCCTTTGTCTTATGCTCCTTGGGGCATTTGGCGAAAGCGGGAAGTTTGGCATATCCGAAAACGCGGCCGGGGGCCTGGGGATGATCATTATGTTTATGATCATTGCGGCGGCGGTGGCGATCTTTATTTACAGCGGCAGCAAAACCGCTCCCTATGAGTATCTGGAAAAAGAGGTATTTGAGACAGCTTACGGCGTGACCGGCATGGTAAAGGAAAGAAAAGAACGATACAAAGATACGTATACTAAGAATACGATCATCGGAGTCTGTCTGTGTGTGATCGCCTTTATCCCTCTTTTTGCAGGAGTGGTGATCAACGAAGAAAACGATATTTTTATGGTATGTATGCTTTGTATCTCTTTTATGATCGCCGGCGTGGGCGTGATCTTTCTGGTCAGGTCGGGCATTATCTGGGCAAGCTTTGAAAAATTGCTCCAGGAAGGGGATTACAGCAGGCATAAAAAGGAGAATCCGATCCCGTCTGTGATCACAACGGTGTACTGGCTCCTTGTCACAGCTATCTTTTTAATGCTTACCTTTCCTACAAAAGCCTGGAAAGACGGCTGGTTCATATGGGTGATCGGGGCGATATTATATCCGGCGGTGCTGACTATTGTCAATGCGGTCAGCAATAAAAAATAAGAGAGAACTGCGGGAAAACCGCTTTATGTAAAATGCAGGAGCTGCCTTTGGAGGGCGGCTCCTGTTTTGCGTCCCGGCTTATTTGGAAAGCGGGGGTTCTATCCGGTTTTTATCAAACTCCGGATTAAAGAAATAGTAATTTTTTTCATCCAGTTTTTCTTTGGTTTTTTCCAGGGCCTCTCCGAACCGCTGGAAATGAACGATCTCTCTTGCCCGCAGGAATTTAAGGGGTTCCCGTACCTCCGGATCCGTGATCATCCGCAGAAGATTGTCGTACACGGTACGGGCCTTCTGTTCTGCGGCCAGGTTTTCCGTCAGGTCGGTGACAGCGTCTCCCTTGGACTGGAACTCTACGGCTGAGAAGGGCAGGGCGGATGCCGCCTGGGGCCAGATGCCGGCGGTATGGTCGATATAGTAGGCGTCAAATCCGGCAGCCTTTGCCTCTTCCACAGTCAGATTTTTGGTAAGCTGGTATACCATAGCACAGATGATCTCCATATGGGCCAGCTCTTCGGTGCCGATGTCCGTGAGAAGGCCGCCTACAGATTTCAGAGGCATGGTATAGCGCTGGGCGAGATACCGCATGGAAGCGGAAAGCTCCCCGTCCGGGCCGCCATACTGGCTGATAATGAGCTGAGCCGTTTTGGGGCAGGTTTTGGTGATCCGGACCGGGTACTGGAGTCTTTTTTCATAAATCCACATCAGCAGCACGCTCCTTCCCAGGGAACCGGTCCCTTCTGCCAGCAGTAACAGGCAGAAGCCGGTTCCCTTTCATAGATTTCCGCCATGCAGTCCATGGTCAGCGGATAGAATTCGGAAGCGAACTGAGCCAGCAGGAGCTTTCTCTTTCCAAGGACATGCTTTAAAAGAGAAAGAGCGTCCTGGTCGTCCGGGTGGGTATCCAGATATAACCGGAGATCGTCCATCATGAAACTGACTTTTTGGATCTCCAGTATTTTTTCATGGCGCTTCTGTTCTTCCGGATCCAAGGCCGGATCAGGGGCGGATAACGGTCCGGGAACCTGCTCCGCAGCAAAAAAAGGCAGATCCAGGTCCTGGAAAACAGTCCCGTTTTTCAGAGCTGCATCCTGGTCATAGAGACAGCCCCAGCTCTGGATCGGAACCGAGGCAATGGCTAAATGGGCATTCTGCATTCCCATAAAAACAACTCCCTTCTGAATGAAATTGGTTTCCCACGTTAGTATCTGCAGAACCGAACGGAATGTTTCCAGGGAGTTTTTGCAAATTTATATTGCAAAATAACGTTTGATTTGTATTGGATAAATGTCAAAATGAGAAAAAGCGGCTGAAAGACGAGGGAAATGAAACTGTTACAAACTGTAACGTTTTGAAAATGACCGCTGCCGATGGAAAAAAGGTTGACCGACGTTGCGACAACGGAACAGCTTTTGCGCATCATTCGGTCTATTCCTTATTGTAATGAAAATCCTGTTTTTAAGATGGATACCCAGTTACTTTTGGCATACAAAAAACGAACAACGATTACCCGTTTCTCTGTTTCTGAAATAAGATAAAATGCAAGATAGCTATTCACGATGGTAAAACGAATCCCCCAGGAAGAAAGGACCCGGTCATCGGCCAATGGAAATTTCTGCGGAAACTGGGAAAGGGCATTGATCTTTTCCTCAGCAGTATCTAACAGACGTTCTGCGGCTTCCGGATTTTTAAGAATAAATTCAATATAATCTGCAGCACGAATCATGTCCCGTTCTGCTGTTTGTGTGATATGAATGTGATAATTCATCTTTTCCTGCGGCTCCTTATATCGGACATGGATTCGGAAAACGGGCGGGTCTTACCTTTTGTAATGTCGGTAAGACCTTCCTGGATAAGTCCGTATAACTCAAACTTACCGACCAGTTTTTCATATAATTCGATGCTCATGACGGCAAGATCACCTTTCCCATTTTTGGTGATGAATACCGGTTCGGAATAATTATGACAAAATGTTGAAATTTCATTGTAGCTGTTCCGTAGATCAGCACTGGAACGAATAGTCGGCATATTCTGCACCTCCTTTTTTTATAGCAAAATTATAACGAAATTTCTTTATATAGTCAACGGGCACAGAAGGAAAAACGAAAAAGAAAGAAGAAAATATTAGACAATATGAGAGTGCCGCCGTACAGGGAAACCTGTACGGCGTTTTTCGCAGGCAGAACCACTATACCAGTGATGAAATTTACATAAACATCCACGCCCGTTCCATATAGAATGAAAGCCCTGTGGACTATAATAAGACAGAGAATAAAACCAGATTTTCCGACAAATGCAGGGAGGAACGATATGGAATTATGGGAGAAATATAACAGGCCGCTTATTCCCCTTCTCCATGGGACAGGACAGAGCGGACAGCCGGTCCGGGTGCTGGATCCGATACAATGGGAGAGGACAGAAAAAGACGATACTCTGGAATATACAGCAAAAATTTTCCTGGATATGGAGGAGGCTGACGGAAGGCTGTTCCTGCGTTTTCAGAAAGCAGGCTGTCTGGCCTGGGTATATGAGGATGGAGAACTGCTCTGGAGCTTGGGAAAAGAGAGTATATGGGGAAGGAATTAAATTTTTGTGCATTGAGATAATTCTCAAGGCTTTCTCCTTAAGAATTAATAAAAAAGGATGCATTAAGAATCTGCGGATAAAAAAGGTACGATACTAACCGTACCCTGCTCTGTGTAACCAGAGTGACCTTGTCGGTCAAATTATTTTTTAGATGGCCTTGCCGGCCAAAAAGCACTTGTATAAGTGCGAAGAACATATTGTACTTCTTCTCTTCTTAAGTATAAATAATTCTTGAGTAAAAATCCAGTAATTTTTATTTTTTTTTGGAAAATCCCTCAAAAGTTATTTAAGAGAAATCGTCCCGGGTAACCCCCATAAACCGGAGGTCTGACGCGCCCGTCTGGACGATCAGACCATGAAGGAGCTGCTGGGACAGGTGTGCACCGGAGCGGGAATCCGGATCTGTCCGGTTCCGTCAGGAGTAGAATATCATTGCCGTGAGGATGAAAAATACCGTTATCATTTCTGGATGAATTATGGTGGAGCGGCGGCGGAGCTTTCCGGCATCGAAGGGGAAAACCTGCTCACCGGCGAAACCGTTTCCGGAAAGGCGGAAGTAAAACCAATGGATATTCTTGTCCTTCGGGAAGAAATCCCTTGTTAATTTTCGGGATCCTATGTATACTGTAGAAAAATGACAGAGGGAGAAGCGGCAGACGCCTTTTAAGCGAGAAGCTCTGCCGTATGTACAAGCGTATGAAAACTAGAAAGCAAATGAAAAAACTGGGCAGACTTTCCCTGAAAAGACATTATCTGATCTTTGTAGCGGCCTGTCTGATCGCGGCATTTCTGGGATCCGAGTTTATGGGTTCCCTGAGCATCTCCGAGGCGCAGGATATGGAACAGATGGCGCAGACCGAAAACCAGCAGAACGAGGACGGGACCTTTATGGTCAAGACCAGCCTGGACCGTGTATCCTGGGAGGACGTCCTGCTGATCATAGCCGAGGATGATACCCAGGCAGGGCGGGAGATGACCAGGGAGGTCCGTGAAAATGCCATCCGTGATGCCGAGAATGGAAATCCCATGTTCGGACGTACCAGAGGGGTGCTTTCAGGTATTGTGAACCAGCTCAGCTCCGGCTCCATTATCGTGACTATGGTGGCGGCCATTGCTTCCATCACCGGTTCGGAAAACCTGGGTATTCTGATCCTGATCGTTCTGGGCGCGCTGGGGGCTTTTGCTTTCTGGTTCCTGGTCGTCAATGTGTTCCCGGTGGTAATCCGGAGAGTTTTTCTGGAAGGGATGATCTACGAACGTGTTACGCCCCAGCGATTTGTTTTTCTTCTGAGAGTCAAAAAATGGCTGAAGGCTTCCTGGATCATGTTTGTAAAATATCTTTATTATTCCTTCTGGTGCCTGACCATTGTGGGAATCGCGGTGAAGAGATATTCTTACTTCCTTGTGCCGTATATCGCAGCGGAGAATCCGGACATGACGGCCAGACAGGCGCTGACCTTGTCCATAAAGATGATGGACGGGCACAAATGGGAATGTTTTGTTTTTGAACTTTCTTTCCTGGGATGGGAAATCCTGGGCGGGCTGACGATGGGCGTGTCCAATGTCCTTTTCACCAACCCATATAAAATCGCGGTGTTTACAAGATATTACGCCCAGCTTCGGGAGGAAGCAATAGAAAAACGTATCCCGGAAGCGGAACTTCTGTATGACACGTATCTGTACGAAAAGGCCGGATCCTATGTGCTGGCGGCGAAATATCCGGACGTCCTGGAAGTAATGGAAATGCCGGAAGAAAAGAGGGAGAAGCTTTCCGGATGGAGAGGCTTTCTGGCGAACAACTTCGGCGTGCTCCTGCTGCGCAGAAAACAGGACCGGGACTACGAAAAGCGCCAGGCGGAATATGTTCGGATCCATGCCATGATCGACGACGTACAGGGAGAAGCGTATCCGGTGCGGCTGTATCCCATTCCCGAAGAGGAACGGCGGAAGCTGGTGCAGTCCCTGAATTATATGCGCCATTACTCGATCTGGACGCTGATCGCGGTTTTCCTCAGTATGTCTGTGTTTGGCTGGCTGTGGGAAGTGAGCCTGCATCTGATAACCAGCGGGGTATTTGTCAACAGAGGAGCGCTTCATGGACCCTGGCTTCCCATTTATGGAACGGGATCGGTGCTGATCCTGACAGTACTGTACCGGTTCCGGAAAAATCCGGCCCTGGAATTTGGCATGACAGTCCTGGTGTGCGGGATTTTGGAATACATGACCTCCCTTGTGATGGAGATCGCCACAGGCGGTACGAAATGGTGGGACTACAGCGGATATTTCCTGAACCTGAATGGCAGGATCTGTGCGGAAGGCTTGCTGGTATTCGGCATTGGCGGCCTGGCTATCGCTTATGTGATCGCTCCGATCATTGACAGCCTGTTGGGAAGAGTAGATGAGAGAAAGGTGAAGGCGGTCTGCACGGTTCTGGCGGTGCTCTTTGCGGCGGATGCCGCCTATTCACACTTCCATCCAAATGTAGGGAAGGGTGTTACGGATATCGAAGCGAACGCTGTTGTATCGCCGGATTTAAAAAACAGTTTCTACTTATGACAGAGGTAAAAGAGGGGAATTTTTCCTGCCCAATGCTTTGCTTAGGACAAGTGAAAGCATTGGGCAGGATTTTTTTTATAAATCTGGATGTTTTCCGTATAAAAATCAGAAAAATAAAAAATATGAATTTTAAATAAAGAAAATTTTACATATCTAACTTTTGCAACAGAAAATTTTACCAATATTTCATATAAATTTTCAAAAGATGCGCTAGTTGAGGATAAAGAATTACTTTATAGTATTTTCTGTAATTCTCAACACAATATCAAAAAGAGCGCGCGTAAATCAGGAAAATTACGGCAGCCAAAAAAGGAGGAACAACATGAAGAGACACATAGGAAAAAAAGCAGGAATGATTTTGGCAGCAGGGATTATGGCATTGAGCCAGACCGGCGCCTTTGCCGTTACCGTTATGGCGGAGGATACCGCAGAGACAGCCGGAGGCTATACCGGTGATCCCATTACGATCAACTTCTGGCACACACGTGGTTCCGGTTCTAACTACGAGGTGGTTCAGCACGAAGTAGAGACATTTAACGAAACCATCGGAAAAGAAAAAGGAATCACCGTGCAGGAAACCTATATAGGAGATTACAACGAAATGCTGTCCAAGACGCAGCTTGCGATTCAGTCCGGTGAGTCGCCTCAGGTAGTTGTTTCTGGAAATACCTTCGTAAATTATCTTCTTGAGGACGGCGTCCTGGCGGATATGGCGCCTCTGGCTGAGGAAACCGGCTGGGATAGAAACAATCTTCTCGACCCCTTCCAGGATATCAACGGAAATACAGACGGCACGCTCTATACCGTTCCCTATATCCGTTCCACACCGCTGTTTTATTATAATAAGACCATGGCAGACGCCAAAGGCCTCACAGAGCCGACGACCATTGAAGAAATGGAAGAATTCTGCAAGGCTTTATACGAAGATGGTTCCGTATCCGGTCTCTGCATAGGAAATGATTTTGGATATCTGCAGGCATGCCATCTTTATCAGCTTGGCTCTGCCTTTGTATCAGAGGATGGTAATTCCTGCCCTGCTTTGGACGATGGAACGATGCTTCAGGTACTCAGCGACTGGAGACGCTGGGTGGACGAAGGCTGGTGCGAGCCCTTTGACGCCACAGACGCGGGAACCGTTATGATCGAGGAATTTACCCAGCAGAAGCTTGCCTGCCTGATCAATAGTTCCGGTTCTCTTTCACAGCTGATGCAAAACGCAAAAGACGCTGGATTTGAGCTGGGCGCCTGCCAGTATCCTACTTATAATGAAGATGACCGCACCGCAATGATCGGAGGCGGAAACATCTGTATCGTATCAGAAGGAAACACTGACGATCAGATCATGGCATCCTGGGAATTCGTACAGTTTTTAATGAGCGATGAAGAAGTAACCTATAACACAGAAATGACAGGCTATCTGCCAATAACAAAATCCGTGGCAGAGTATGAGGGTATGGAAGAATTCTGGAATGAAAATCCTCTCTACAAAGTTGCTTACGATCAGGCACAGACCGGTCACTGCCAGGAACAGCCGTATAGCCCGCACCTTCAGGATCTGACACAGGCCTGCTGGGATGCAGTCTCTCTTTTGATCGCGGACCAGAGCATCGATGCAGAGCAGGCTGTAGAGCAGATCAAGGCAGAGAGCGAAAGCTACTTCGGCTGATAGTGAAAATAAAGGAATCATAGAATATGGCAGAAATAAAATTAAATCATGTAACAAAAATATTTAACCGGGTTAAGGTCATTGACGGCCTTGACCTGGTTATTCCAGACGGAAAATTTACTGTTTTGGTGGGTCCTTCCGGATGCGGAAAAACTACGGTGCTGCGGATGATCGCCGGAATCGGACCGGCAACTTCCGGACATATTTATATGGACGGAAAAGATATTACAGATTTGGATCCGGGTAAACGGGATATTGCCATGGTATTTCAGAACTATGCTATTTATCCCACTATGACGGTGCGGGATAACATTGAATTCGGGCTGAAAAACAGAAAGGTGCCGAAAGAGGAGCGTGAAAAAAGAATCTCCCAGGTTACGAAGATGGTTGGTTTATGGGAAATGCTGGACCGCAAGCCGTCCACTCTCTCCGGAGGCCAGCGTCAGAGGATCGCTCTGGCCAGAGCCATGGTAAAAAATCCAAAGGTTTTTCTTATGGATGAACCTCTTTCCAATCTTGACGCGAAGCTGCGGAATTCCATGCGCTCGGAACTGATCGAGATGCACAAAAAATTAAAAGCAACTTTTGTGTATGTGACACACGATCAGGTAGAAGCCATGGCTATGGCAGACAGGATTGTCCTGCTGAATAAGGGAAAGATCATGCAGCAGGGTTCGCCCAGAGAGCTTTATCAGGATCCGGACAATACGTTTACAGCTCAGTTTATGGGGACGCCGCCCATGAATGTTTTGGATTACGGGAAAGATATACAGCTTGGATTCCGGCCGGAACGGGCGGTTCTTACAAAGGAGTATCCGGATGGATATGCTTATGTACGGAAAGCCAGAACCGTCACCTGTGAGATGCTTGGAAGCGAAACAGTATATAAAGTGGAGGCCAACGGCAGGACGGTAATGGTCAAAAGCCGGGATTGTGATTTTGACGCGGAGCAGGATTGCTGGCTGGCAGTGCCGGACAAGTACCTTTTGTTTTTTGACGGAGAGGGAAAACGTATCCGGCCCAAAAATGAAAAAGAGAGAAACGAATGTATAAAGAAGATCAGAGGTGAGAAAAATGGCAGAATATGACCGAGAGGAGTTTGCCCGGCTGCCTTTTAAGAAAAAACTTGCAAATTGGGCTGTATCCTGGGGGATGGTTCTGCCGGCGATCGTCTTTCTTTTGATTTTTACCATTTACCCCATGTTTAATATTATCCGTCTCAGTTTTTTCCGGGGAAACGCGCTGAATCCTGTGAAAGAATTTGTAGGGCTGGATAACTACAGACAGATATTTTTTGTGAAGACGGATTTTCTGACCGCCTTAAAAAATACCGGCTATTATACGATCGTGACGCTGGTGGTTCTGATCACGGCGGCCCTTTTGTTTGCTCTTTGGATGCAGAAGGACCGGAAGATCAACAATGTGGCTCAGGTAATGTTTTTTACACCCCATTTGGTGGCTACCATTTCCTGCGCTTTTATCTGGACATGGCTGTACAATAAAAATGATTATGGTCTGTTTAACACAGTTCTGGAACTTTTTCATATTCCGCCCCAGAACTGGCTGAGTGACTCGGACCTTGCCATGAACGGCATTATCGTGATGAATGTATGGAAATCAATCGGATATTACGCGCTGATCATTTTGGCGTCCTTAAAGACGATCCCTGCTGAGATCAATGAGGCAGCCATGTTGGATCAGGCCAGAGGACCGAGAAAATTTTTCAAGATCACTCTGCCCCTTTTGTCCCCTCAGCTGTTTTTCATTCTGATAACCATCACCACCGGTACCTTTAAGGTTTTTGACTCTATTCGGATCATGACAAATGGAGGACCGGGTGATACCACAAGAGTGATCAGCATGTATATTTATGATTACGCATTTCAAAGGAACAATACCCTGGGGATCGCGTCGGCGGCGGGAGTTGTTCTTATGGTGATCCTGATCCTGGTGACATTGGTGTACTTCGTTTTTCTGGAAAAGCGGGTTCATTATCAGTAATGACACAGGAGAAGAAAGGAATACAGGATAAGCAGATGATGAAAAGAAGACTGAAACGATATCTTCCCAGTATGCCTGGAGATATCCTGAAGATAATTGTAATGATAATTTTTGCCTTTCCCTTTTACTGGATGGTCATAACAGCTTTTAAGCCATACTTTGAGACGATTCAGATGCCGCCCACCCTTTGGCCCCATGATTTTACTCTGGATAATCTGAAAGAAATATTCACAGGCGCCAATAATATCCTCCAGTATGCCTTTAACTCTATTGTGGTAACGGTATCTGTTGTAGTGATCCAGGCGCTTGTGATGATTCCTGCCGCCTACGCTTTTGCCACAAGAGAATTTCCTCTTAAAAAGCTTCTGTTCGGAATCGTACTGGTGGCCTTTATGATACCGGAGCAGATTACTTATATCAGTGTATACCTGATGTTTTCAGATGCGAATATGATCGACTCTTTATGGCCTCAGATCCTTCCTTTTGGAGCGAACGCTTTCGGAATCTTTATGCTTAGGCAAAGCTTTAAGCAGATTAACGGAGAGATCTTTGAGGCGGCGAGAATGGATAACGCAGGGGAGTGGAAGATCATGATGAAGGTCGCCCTTCCAATCTGCCGGCCTACTTTGATCGCGGCTATGATGCTGTCTGTGATCGGAATCTGGAATTCCTATTTCTGGCCGCTGGTTATGACAAACAGCGACAAATTCCGTCCGCTTACTTTGTATGTGGAGAAATTAAAGCAGGACGTGGAGCAGGGACTGCAGTGGAATATGATCATGGCAGGAAATATGATCCTGGTGGTTCCGATCATAATCATTTATTGTTTTGGCAGCAAACAGATTATCAAGGCATTTACATATAATGGAGTGAAATGACATCTATGAGCAGACATGTGATCGTAATATCCGAAGACGCCCTGGTCTACGAAGATACCAGGGTGCTGAAACAGTTGCCGGTATTTCAATCTATATGGAGCCAGGCGGCAAGAGTAAAAAAAGTGCGGAGCATTTATCCTACGGTAACTTATCCCTGTCATACATCTATGATGACGGGATGCTACCCGGACCGGCACGGGATCATTAATAATGAATTGAGCAATGTGACGGAACTGGCTTCCGACTGGAACTGGTTTTATGATAAAGTAAAGGTGCCTTCGATTTTTGACCGGGCAAAGGAAAACGGTTTGTCTACGGCAGCTGTTTTCTGGCCGGTGACAGGAAACTGCCCGTCCATTGATTATCTGATCGATGAGTACTGGCCACAGAAGAAGGGAGAGACCACAGAGGAATGCTTTGCATTCAGCGGAAGCAGCAAAGAGGTGATCCAAACATGTATCAGCCCCAATGTATGGATGCAGAAACACCGGATCCATCCCTATTGTGATGAATTTGTATGCGCCTGTGCGGCAGATATCATCCGGAAGTATAAGCCCAATCTTCTGATGATCCATACGGCCAATATTGACGGGTACAGACATGAGACCGGCCTGTTCAGCCGGAAAGTGACCCATGGCCTTCATGAGATTGATAACTGGCTTGGATGGATCATAAAAGCGGCACAGGATGCAGGGATTTACGAAGATACGGATTTTTTTATCGTCAGCGATCACGGACAGATCAATATCAACCGAGTGATGTGCCCGAATGTAATCTTTGCCAGACGGGGGCTTATCCAGACAGGAGAAGACGGGAAAATTCTGGATTATAAGGCTATGATCAAATCTGCCGGCGCATCAGCCCAGGTATTTCTGAAAAATCCCGCAGACAAGGAAGCTTATAAGCAAACCTATGAGATATTGGAGGAGATGTGCCGGGAAGGAATTTACGGGATCAGCCGCGTGTATACTGCGGAAGAGATAAAGGAGAAAGAGCATCTTGCGGGAGATTTTTCCTTTGTTATTGAGACCGATGGTTATACCTCCTTTGGAGGAGACTGGAGAGAGCCACTGGTACGCGGATTTGACACAACAGACTACCGGTTCGGACACGCGACCCATGGACATCATCCGGACAAAGGCCCATGGCCTACCATGATCGCATTCGGACCTTCCATCAGAAAAGGGGCGGTTCTGGAAACCTGCAGCCTTGTGGACGAGGCGCCTACCTTTGCCGAGGCATTGGGAATCTCTCTGGAAAATGCGGATGGTAGAGTGATCCGCGAAATATTAAAAAAGGCAGAATAGGAGTGAATATGAAAAAAGGTGTGATTTTTGATCTGGACGGTACGCTTTGGGACGCCTGCGCAGCGATCGCGGATTCCTGGAATGAATACCTTACAGAGAAAAGGACGGATTTGAAGGACTATCATCTTCAGGTCTGCGAAGGGGATGTGCGCCGGCTTTGCGGACGGACAATGGATGTCTTTGGAGATGAGCTGTTTCCACAGGTGCCGGACGCCGGAGTGAGGAAGGCGCTGGGGGAAGAATGCTGTGCCTATGAGGTAGAATATCTGAAGCACTCCGGAGGTATGATCTATCCGGGAGTGAAGGAGACGCTTTTAAAGCTTCGTCAGAAGTATTCTCTTTATATTGTCAGTAATTGTCAGGCGGGGTATATAGAGGATTTTCTTACCTGGAGCCAAACAGGAGAACTGTTCGAGGATACAGAGGATTATGGAACAACTTTAAGACCCAAGGACGAAAATATCCGTCTGTTAATGGAACGCAATGGGATCGACAAAGCGGTGTACGTGGGGGATACTATTACGGACTATAAAAGTGCAAAAGACGCAGGGATTCCTTTTATTCATTGCAGATTTGGCTTCGGGGATGTAAAGGACGTGCCGGGAGTGGATGCATTTTCCCAGCTGCCGGATGCAGTGAAATCCATATTGGGTTGAGAATCCTCTGGCCAGCGACTTTGCCATATAGATTATGAAATGGGAGGACATCTTTCTGAGAGACTCAGAAGGGTGTCCTTTTTGTAAAAATTTTCAGTACTTGACCGGAAAACTCATTGTACAGGGAAATTTTTTTCGGTAAAATACATATATATTATGTTCACAGAGGCGGCGTATACAGCGCCAATACCAATGTTCTTTTGAAAGCATGGAAAGGAGCGGTGAGGGACATGGCGATTTGGAATCCGTGGCATGGATGCCATAAAATAAGCCCGGGGTGCAGGAACTGCTATGTCTACCGCCGGGACGGGACCTTTGGAAAGGACAGCAGCATCGTATCCAGGACAGGCGCCTTCGACCTTCCCCTGAAAAGGAAACGGCAGAAGGAATATAAGCTTACGGCAGAGGATAATCCGGTTTATACCTGTATGACCTCGGATTTTTTCATCGAAGAAGCGGACGGCTGGCGGCCGGAGATCTGGAAGATGATCCGGGAGCGGAAGGACCTTCACTTTGAGATCATCACAAAGCGGATCCACCGCTTTATGGACTGTATCCCTCCTGACTGGGGAGATGGGTACGAAAATGTAACCATCTGCAGCACCTGTGAAGACCAGGAACGGGCGGACAAGCGGCTGCCGGTGCTTTTAAGCGCCCCTATCCGCCACAGGGAGATCATCCATGAGCCCATGCTTGGGGAAATACACATAGAGAAATACCTGGCTTCCGGGAAAATCGAGCATGTGACCTGCGGCGGAGAGTCGGGGGAAAATGCCCGGCTGCTGGAGTATGCCTGGGTCTTGTCGGTACGGGAGCAGTGCGTTTCGGCAGGAGTGCCTTTTTATTTTAAGCAGACGGGAGCCCTGTTCCGAAAGGATGGAAAAATATACCACATTCCCCGTAAAGATCAGATATCCCAGGCCCGGAAAGCCGGCATTAATTTCCTTCCGCAAGAAGGGCTGGAGGAGCTTTTTCAGAGACTTTCAAAGTCCAGCTTCCGAAGCGGCTTTCATCTGAAGGAAGAGGACAGGGAATATGTAAGAGAGAAGGGAATGGAGACCATAGAGCGCCACGCCCGTGACTTTATCGCAAAAAGGCTTGCGCCGGCAGAGATCCCAAACGATGGAAAGCAGACCCCTATGAAAGGGCATCCGGTTTTCCTTGCCCAGCATGCCACCGGAACCTGCTGCCGGGGCTGCCTGAAAAAATGGCACAGGATCCAGCCGGGTACGGAACTGACAAAAGAGCAGCAGGATTATGTGGTGAGAGTACTGATGGAGTGGATCCGCAGGGAGATGGAAAAAAAATGAAATAAATGCTGGAATCTATCCGTTCGGAAGGGGAACTCCATGATACCTGTCACCAATGCAATCAGCTCTGATGTAATTCGAAAGGCTCTTGTGAGAAAACGCCTTTGTCTCTCACAAGAGCCTTTGTTAATCTTTTAAAAACTTCCTTTAAAAGAGGGGAAAAGGTTTACCCCTCAATGGCAATATGTTTATGATCTTCAACGGCTTTCTGCTCCGCCTTCTTTGGAATAGAGAGTTTCAAAATACCGTTCTCATATTTAGCCTTTACTTCATCCTGAGTAACGCCATCGCCAATGTAGAAACTTCTGCTCATAGCACCGGCGTAACGTTCTTTCCGAATGTATTCACCCTTCTTATCTTTTTCGTCTTTATCCAGGCCTTTCGTAGCAGAAACGGTCAGATAGCCATCTTCCAGAGTTGCGTTAATTTCGTCCTTCTTGAATCCCGGAAGATCAATATCCATTTCGTAGCTGTCATCCGTTTCCTTGACATCGGTCTTCATCATGTTCTTTGCGTGCTTCCCATACAGAGGATTTTTCTTTCCGAAGAAGCTGCGTCCCAAATCATCAAATGAATCCATCCAATCATCAAACAAATTTTCTCCAAAAACGCTAGGCATATACATAAGTCATTTCTCCTTTCTAAGAAAACACTTTATTTTAAGTTATTAGCACGATCGGAGAAGCCCGAGGTGTCGAGTTTTTTGGAACATCCGGTGAAAGATAATCTTTCGACCTGAGATCTTATCTCTTACTTTTTATCCTTCTTCCTTTGTTCTGATTATGTTATAGCACCGATTGTTAGCACTGTCAAGAGGTGAGTGCTAATTTCACGAATAATTCACATTTATTTGCGGAAGAAGTTGTTATTTTCAGACAAATTGCCTTATCGATCTTTACAATTGTAACAGAATAAAAAGAAACAAAAAAGAAGCTCAGCCACTTTCATAACGATTTGTGCCTGAGCAAAGCGAAAGAAATGCAAGTTAAACACTTGTATTTACCCTAACGTATCGACAATTTTTCGTCTCCAAATTGACGTTGTGAGACAATGGAGCATATGGGATTCGAACCCACGGCCTCCACAATGCGAATGTGGCGCGCTCCCAACTGCGCTAATGCCCCAAAAAATGGAAGCAAGGAGGCTCGAACTCCTGACCTTTCGCGTGTGAGGCGAACGCTCATCCCGGCTGAGCTATGCTTCCATGACATTTATTATAGCACTTTACCACAGGAAATCAATGAAAAAATCATGAAAAATCAGAGAGGCATCCGAAAATTTTTTGCTTTTTCACGTAATGAAAATAGAGCAAAGGGGAAATAATAAAGAAAAAGGAGGAAGGACCGCTTTAGAAAGTGGAAGGAGGCAACAGACCTGCATGGAGGAAGATCCGGAAATCAGACCCGGCGTCAAGATCAGCGTTATCATGGGAGTATATGGCCAGAAAGAAGAAAAACAGCTTAAAGATGCTGTTTTTTCAATTTTAGAACAAAGCTTTCGGGATTTTGAATTTATCATCTACGACGACGGATCCGGCCCGGAGACAGGAACGCTGCTGAAAAAGCTGGCGGCAGGCGACCGCCGGATCCGCCTTTTCCGGGGAGAAAAAAACAGAGGTCTGGCACATGGACTGAATGTCGGTATCCGTCACTCCCGGGGAACATACATCGCCCGCATGGATGCAGATGATATCTCGGCAGGAGACCGGCTGGAAAAACAATACCTCTTTCTGGAAAGCCACCCGGAGTATGGATTTGCAGGATCCAGCGCCTGGCTTCTGGACGGGCATGGTGTCTGGGGGATACGGCATATGCCGGAAAATCCCGGGCCGGAGGACTTTTTAAGGTTTTCCCCTTATATCCATCCATCGGTCCTGTTCCGAAAAGAAGTTTTTAAGGAATACGGTCTATATTCAGAGGCAAAAAAACATCTGCGCTGCGAGGACTATGAACTTTTTCTGCGGCTTTATCAGCGGGGCTGCCGGGGCTTTAATATCCGGGAACCTCTGTTTTTTTACAGAGAAGACGAAACGGCATACCGAAAAAGAAAATACCGGTACCGCCTTCGGGAATGCGGCCTGCGCTTCCGGGAATTTTCCCGGATGGGACTGCTTTCCGGAAAAGGAATTTTATATGCCCTCAGGCCGCTGCTGCTGGGAGCGGTCCCCGGATCGTGGCTATATAGATGGAAAAAGAAAAAAGAGAGCTGGGAAGGAAAAATTGCTGAAAAATAACACCGACACAGAAACTGTGATAAAAAAATCCACAGAGCAGATCTTTGCGCCTGTTATGTACGCCTATATTTCCTGGGTCCTTGACCAGGCACGAAGAGATAAGATCCAAAGACTGTATTTTCTGGCCAGAGACGGATTTCAGATGTATCTTGCCGCAAAGATCCTTTGCCAGGAGCGGGGAGAAAAGATCCAGTGCCGGTATTTAAAATGCTCCCGGTATGCCCTGCGGGTGCCGGCGTACTTTCTTATGGGCAGGGATTGCCTGGATCTGATCTGCCAGGGAGGTACGGATGTGACCTTGGGGAAGGTACTGAAAAGAAGCGGCCTTTCCCGGGAGGAGATCCCCCTGTGGGCCAGGCGTCTGGGAGCAGAGACCTGGCTGGACCGGATACTTTCTTACAGGGAAGTGCAGAAACTGAAAGGGGTACTGGCAGGATCGGAAGGATTTTTAGAGCGGATCCATGAAATTTCCCGGGAGGCGTACCCGGCGGCTGTGGGGTATCTGAGGCAGGAGGGACTGCTGGAAGAGGTCCCTTACGCCCTTGTGGACAGCGGATGGATTGGAACCCTGCAGCAGACTCTGGAGCTGCTCCTGAAAAAAGAAGGAAAAACAGAGGCCCTGAAAGGATTTTATTTTGGCCTGTATGAAATCCCAAAGGATGCGGACAGAGAAAAATACCGCGCTTATTATTTCCTTCCCACAGGAAAAATAAAGAGAAAGGTATACTTCTGCAACAGTCTTTTCGAGTGCGTTTTTTCTGCGCCGGAAGGAATGACGTTACATTATAGAAAAGAAGACAATGAATATCTGCCGGCGGACGGCGGAAGAGAAAATCCCAATAAAAAACAACTGGAAATAATCACAGAAATACTTTGCCGAAGGGTACGCAGACTGGCAAAAAAGAACAGGAAAATCAAAGAAAAAAAGGTGGAAAAGCTTCTGTCGGACTTTATGGGATATCCCGCCAGGGAGGAGGCGGAAGTGTTCGGAGGATTTCATTTTACAGGAGATGTACTGGAGAAAAAAGGAGAGCTTCTGGCGGCCGGGCTTTCTGAAAAGGAGATCCGAAACAATCATTTTTTCAGCAAAAGCCTGATCCTTTTGGGACTGAAAAAGGGGCCCGTACAGGAAAGCGGCTGGATAGAGGGAAGCGTGGTAAACTGCGGCAGGCATGTGAAAAGGCATCTGCGGCAGATCCGCCTTTATAAGTATCTGTTGTATATAAGAAAAGCGCTTATGGAGAGATGGAAATAGATGAAAAGAGGGGAAACAAAAAGTATACAGAAGCGTCAGTATCTTTTCCTTTTAAGGGAGCTGGTGTCAAGGGAACTGAAAAGAAAATACAGCAGGTCGAGACTGGGGATCCTTTGGAGCATATTGAACCCCTTGCTGTCCATGGCGGTGCTGTCCATGGTTTTTTCTTCCATGTTCCGGCACTCTATTGAAAACTATCCCATCTATTATCTTACCGGGAATTTATGCTGGAACCTTTTTACCACATCCACCAACACCTCCATGACGGCACTGGTAGACAATCAGACCCTGCTTTTGCAGGTGAAGGCGCCGAAGATGATCTTTCCTTTGGCCAGGGTGGCGGCGGCCTTTGTCAATTTTTTATATTCCCTGGCCGCCTATGGGGTGATGCTGGCGGTATCCGGCATCCGGCCGGATCTTCATATGCTGCTTTTTCCGGCGGTGGCGGCACTTCTGCTGCTGTTTGCCGTTGGATGCAGCTTTATACTTACCATTGCCTATGTATTTTTCGGGGATATCCGGCATTTGTATTCGGTCCTTTTGACCCTGTGGATGTATTTGTCCGCCTTGTTTTATCCTGTGGAAGCGGTGCCGGAATTTGCCCGGCAGATCATTGTGCAAAACCCTGTTTACAATTATGTGACGGCAGCCCGGGCTTGTATGCTATACCAGACAATGCCGGGGACAGAGATCTGGATCCGCATGATCCTATGGGCGGCTGCTGCTTTATGGGCCGGATGGCTGTGTTTTGGCGTCTGGCAGGATAAGATCATCCAGAAACTGTGACAGGGCTTTGAAAGACAGGAAGGAAATCTATGGAGCATAACAAAGAAAAGGCTAAAAAGAATGGCACAGATCCGGGGACGGCTATCTCTGTGCAGGATGTCTGTATGTATTTCCGGACTCCTGTGGACCCATCGGAAAGCCTGAAGGAATATCTCATACGTTTCGCGAAAGGCCGGAACCCATACAGGGAATTAAGAGCCCTTGAACATATCTCCTTTGATGTGCGCCGGGGAGAAGTGGTGGGACTGATCGGCACAAACGGCTCCGGAAAAAGCACGCTTTTAAAGATCATATCCGGTGCTATGACGCCCACAAAAGGAAAAGTGACGGCAGAGAAAGACAAGATCCATCTGCTGACCCTAGGAACCGGCTTTGACAAAGAACTGACGGCCAGGGAGAATGTGTATCTAAACGGGGCGATCATCGGCTACACCAGAGAATATATTGAGGAAAAGTACGATGAGATCGTCCGGTTTGCCCAGTTGGAGGGTTTTATGGAAGAACGGGTAAAAAACTTTTCTTCGGGTATGGTTTCCAGGCTGGGGTTCGCCATAGCCACCATGCGGGATACACCGGAAATCCTGATCCTGGATGAGGTGCTGAGTGTGGGGGATCTTTTTTTTCGGGAAAAGAGCGGAAAAAGGATCCGGGAGATGATCCACGGCGGATCCACAGTTTTGCTGGTCTCCCACTCTCTGGACACGATCCTTGAGAACTGTACCAGAGCGATCTGGCTGGAAAAAGGCGTTCAGAAAATGGACGGGGACCCGAAGCTTGTCTGCCAGGCGTACAGAGCATATGGAGAAAGACTTAAATAAAGGCACAGAGGTGAAAAAATGCGGCAGAAACTGTATGACAAACTGGTAAATCAGGTTCCGGGCATCCGGCAGAGATATCAGGAGAGGAGAAGGAACACCAGGGGAGCCGGACGGATCGCTTCCTGGTGCGCCCTGGCGGGATGGAATATTTCTTATCATATTCTGGGAAAGAAAAAGAAATTTGAACAGGGATGTGTGCATGCAGATGAAAGAATAAAATGGGATGTGACAAGGAGTGAATCGGAGGCGGATACCCGGATCAGTCCCAAAGCCTTGGCGGACCGGCTTGGCAGATTCGACGTGATCTCCTTTGACGTTTTTGACACCCTGGTGTTCCGCCCGTTTTCCCGTCCGTCGGATCTGTTTTTCGAGACGGGCAGACGGCTGGGCTATCCGGATTTTGAGAGGATAAGAAGAGAAGGAGAGGAAAAAGCCAGAGAGAGAAAGTTCCGGAAATCCCACAGCCGGGAGGTGTCGCTGGAGGAGATCTGGGAGCTGATGGAAAGGGAGACGGGAATACCTGCAGAGCCGGGGCGGAAGACCGAGTGGGAATGCGAGCTGGAATTCTGCTTCGGGAACCCCTATATGCTGGAAGTGACGAGACTTCTGAGAAAAAAAGGCAAAAAACTCATTATAGCTTCCGATATGTATCTGGGACAGGAGTATATCCGCTGCCTGCTGGAAAAATGCGGCTATCCCCCATTCGACCATTATTTTGTCTCCTGCGACTGCGGCGTGTCTAAAGGAGACAAAGGCCTGTTTGCCCGGATAAAGTCCGGATATGGCGGAAAATGCACATATGCCCATGTGGGAGACAACCGGTACGGGGATGGAAAAATGGCAAAAGAAGCAGGGTTCACACCTTTCCTGTATCCCAATGTGAATGAAGCGGGAGCCCCTTACCGGAGCAGGAACATGTCGGCAGTCACCGGCTCTATGTACCGGGGGATCGTTAATTCCTGGCTTCATAACGGGAACCGCATTTTTTCCAGAGAATACGAGCTGGGATTTGTATACGGGGGACTGTTTGTGACCGGGTACTGTCAGTTTATACGCCGATGTGTCAGAGAGCGGCAGATTGATAAGGTGCTTTTTCTTTCCCGGGACGGCGATATCCTTAAGCAGGCCTATGAGCTACTGTACCCGGGTGAAAATACGGCGTATGCATATTGGTCCAGAAAGGCGGGGACGATCCTTTGCGCCGGGTATTTTAAATATGATTATTTCAGGCGGTTCTTATATCACAAAGTGAACCAGAGCTATACGCTGGGAGCGGTCTTTTCCAGCATGAAGCTTTCGGACATGCTGGATGAATTCTGCAGGGAATATTCCCGCAGCAGGACCTGCACACTCTCAGAAGCCACAGCAAAGGAGTGCAGGATATTTTTTATGAAAAACTGGGAGAGGGTACTGGCTCACTATAAAGAAGGCTCTGAGGCCGGCTGCCGGTATTACGGAAAGCTGCTGGATGGCTGCCGCAGCGCTCTTGCAGCAGACATTGGCTGGGCGGGAAGCGGGGCCATATCCCTGCAGTATCTGGCAGGGCATGTCTGGAATCTGGACTGCAGGATCATGGGTGCGGTGGCCGGGACCAACAGCGCTCACAACGCAGAGCCGGACGCCAGCGAAGGCTTTCTGCAGGAGGGAACTCTGGTAAGCTACCTCTACTCCCAGAGACACAACCGGGACCTCTGGAAATTCCATGATCCGGGCGCAGGACATAACCTGTATCTGGAACAGCTTTTGTGTTCTCCCACTCCGGCATTTGAAGGGTTTTCCTTTGACCAGGAGGGCAGGGTGAAGCTCCTTTTCGGAAAAAAGGATGGAAACGAAAAGGCTATGAGAGAAATACAGCAGGGGATCCTGGACTTTGTGAAGGCATGGATCCGGCATTTCGGCGGGGATGGCCCACTGTCGGAAATTTCCGGAAGGGACGCCTATGGGCCGATTATGGTCATGCTGGGGAATAAAGCATATTTAAAAGAAATTGAAAATTTTTTCCGTTTGTCGCCAAATATAGAATAGGAGATCTGAACATGGGCGGATTATGTAAATAGAATTATTTTATTGCAATAATAAGCAGGAGAGCCAGGGAGACCACCTTGGCTTCTTCTGCTTTGGAAGCTATTGGTGTAGATATTTGTAGATTTTTTTCCATCGGTTTACTCTTGCGGCAGTGGCGAAGTATCTTTATAATAAAGATAGTACAGACGTAGATTATGATAGTCTGTATAGGAGGTATACGTTGAAAAATACAGAAGTCATGGTAAAAGCCCAAAGGGCAGTTACGAATGATAACCCGGCAGGGGACGCCGAAGAAGACGGCGGTTCTGTTATCCGGCGAAAAGAATGGCTGGTAGAGAAGGCGAAGGAGTTTAACCTTCTGAGTAATGTGTTCCTGTCAGTAGCGCTGAACGATAAGGAAGCTTGCCAGCATGTGATTCGAGTACTTACCGGTATTTCGGATCTGTCAGTAAAAGAGGTACGTTCCCAGTACCGTATTTCCAAGATTACTTCTCATGACGCAATCCTGGATATCCTGGCGGAAGATGGCGAGGGTCATCTCCATAATCTGGAGATCCAGCGTAAAGATACGGTAGATCATGCCAGAAGAACCCGTTTTTACGGGGCTATGATCGACAGCGAGTATCTGTTGAAAGGTCAGGATTATATGGAAATGCCGGAAGTACATATTTTTTACATCAGCGAAACGGATTTATGGAAAGCTGGACGGACAGTATACAAAGTAGAGAAAAAGTTTCAAGGAACCGAGGTACCATACGATGACGGTGTTCATGTAAATTATGTGAATGCAGAGATAAACGATGGAAGCGATACAGCAAGACTGATGGACTATTTTAAGACGGCAGACCCGCAGGATTTGCGGTATGGAGCATTGTCAAAAAGGGTACATCTGCTGAAGTGCGAGGAAGGAGGTTATGAACTTATGGATGAGATCAGCGAGGAAATCTATAATGTGGGCAAAGAGGATGGTGTGAAAGAAGGAATCAAGGAAGGCGAGCAGAAACAGGCAATGATTACGGCACGCCGTATGAAGAATAAAGGCTATTCGGA
>DXBU01000184.1 GCA_019116385.1 Candidatus Blautia faecigallinarum
AACAGCTCATGTAAAAGAGACTCCTGCGAAGAATGCAGCTGCTGAAACTGTAACAGAAACCGCAGCCGTAAAAACAGAAGCCGCAGCGGAAAAAGCACCTGCAAAGAAAACTGCAACAAAAAGAGCAACAACCAAAACCACAGCAAAAAAAGCTGCTCCTGCAAATACAGAAGTGTATGTACAGTTTTGGGGAAAAGAAGTATACGCAAAAGATGTGGTTGAGAATGTGAAGAAAATTTGGACTGACGAGATGGGCAAGAAAGAATCTGATCTCAAAGACTTAAAAGTATACATCAAGCCGGAGGACAACGGGGCTCACTATGTGATCAACGGGGAAATCACCGGATTTCTGGCTTTATAAAAAGTTCAGTAAAATTTGCAGCAAAAAAGAAAAGGCCCGGATGAAACGCTTTGTTTCATCCGGGTCCTTTCTTTTTTCATAATGCCAAGATCCTATCAGCCGGACAGAGGCTTACTGCTGCATCTGGGAGCCGCTGGTCATCTGTCTTTCCTGGGCCTCGATCATCTTTTTCACCATATAACCGCCTACGCTTCCGTTCTGCTTGGAGGTGAGGTTTCCGTTGTATCCGTCTGTAAGCGGAACACCAAGTTCATTTGCTACTTCAAATTTGAAACGGTCTAACGCACCCTTTGCCTCCGGCACTACGGCTTTGTTGCTAGAAGAATTGTTTGACATGATTCATTTCCTCCTTGGTTGTTTTGGTTTGTTGGATGTTACAATGGTAGTATATGATTTTTTAAAAATAATACACTAGCATTTATTTCATCTCCTGGCAATTCCTGCACGGCTGCTGATCTTCCTCTACAAACCAAGATTTTCCAGATCATTCTTCATATATTTTAATAATTCTTCTTTCAGGCGGGCATGCTGGGGAAGCGCAAGATCCCGGTCCAGGGCGAGGATCTCTGCGGCGGCATCGCTGGCCTCCTTCAAGATCCCGGCATCGTTATAAATATCTCCAATCTTAAATTCCATACTGCCGCTTTGCCGGATACCGAAAAGATCTCCAGGACCGCGGAGTTTTAAGTCTTCACCTGCGATATAAAATCCATCGTTGGATCGGTTTAAGATCTCCAGCCTTTTTTGGGTTTCCTGTGTGCCGGAGCCTTGCATAAATATGCAGTAAGACTGCCAGTCACCCCGTCCAACGCGCCCCCGCAGCTGATGAAGCTGGGCAAGGCCAAAACGCTCTGCGTTTTCGATCATCATTACCGTGGCATTAGGAACATTTACTCCTACTTCCACTACTGTAGTGGAGACGAGGATCTGGATTTCACCTGATGCAAAGGCCTCCATGATCTGATTTTTTTCTTTTGCCTTCATTTTCCCATGAAGATAGGAAATCCGAACAGAGGGCGGAAAAATCCCTTTGATCTTCTCTGTGTAATCCAGTACATTCTCTGCCTCCATTTCTTCGCTTTCTTCTACCATAGGACAAATGATATAAGCCTGATGTCCCTCCCTGACCTGCTTTTCTATAAAAGAATAAGCCTTGGGACGGTAAGAGGTATCCACCACGCAATTCTTTATAGGAAGTCTTTTCGCCGGAAGTTCATCGATCACAGAAATATCCAGATCTCCGTAAAGGATAATAGCCAGGGTCCGTGGGATCGGTGTGGCGCTCATAACCAGAACATTGGGGGGATTTCCCTTGGTAGTAAGTGCCTCTCTTTGTTTTACTCCAAAGCGATGCTGTTCGTCTGTGATCACCAAAGCCAGATCCTGGTACTGGACTTTCTCCTGGATCAGGGCGTGGGTCCCGATGATGATAGCAGCCTTGGCCGAAGCGATCTCTTCGTAACGTTCACGTTTTTCCTTGGCTGTATTGGAGCCGGTAAGCAAAACCGGGGAAATAGCAAGTCCCTGTTCTTGGATCAGCCGGCAAAAGGCATCGTAATGCTGCCTGGCAAGAACTTCTGTGGGGACCATAAGCGCCGCCTGGTAACCGTTTTCCGCTGCCATGATCATGGCCAGGAAGGCAAGGATCGTTTTTCCGCTTCCTACATCTCCCTGAACAAGCCGGGACATCAGCGCCTGTCCGGAAAGGTCCCGTTCAATCTCATGCCACACATTCATCTGGGCTTTTGTCAAAGAATAGGGCAGATTTTCCATGACCTGCTCTGTAGTCCAGGTTTTCTTCATAGGAAAAGTATTTTTTGCTTCCTCTGTCCGCTCTTTTAAATACTGTACTGCAAGGATAAAAAAAAGAAATTCATCAAAAACAAGTCTTCTCCTGGCAGTGAGCATCTTTTCTTTATTTTCCGGAAAATGGATCTCCTGGAGAGCAAAGTTATGATCCGCCAGATGAAATCGGCTGCGCAGATCTTCCGGAAGATATTCCGTTTCTAATGCCTGTTCCTTTAAAAGAGTTTTGACCAGCTTGCTGATCCCTTTGCTGGTCAGGCCGGCGGTGAGATGATAAACCGGCTGAAGACTATTTAAGACCATTTCATAAGCAGCCGGAGTGAAAACTTCCGGATGTTCCATCTTAAGACTCCCCTGCTTTCTTTCCACACGGCCCCGGAATACAAATACCCCGCCCTTTTTTATGGTGCTTCGAAGATACGGGGCATTAAACCATATAAGGGAGACTCTCCCGCTTTGATCTGCCGCAGCTCCGGTAATGATCTGAAGATTTTTTACCTGTTTTACCAGAATGCCGGAAACAACGGTGCCTAATACCGCCGCTGTAGTTCCCTCCTGGAGATCCGCGATCCTAACCGGCCCTTCATAGGCATCGTAGTTTCTTGGATAATAATGGAGCAGGTCTTCTGTACTGTATATCTTAAGACGTGCAAAAAGCTTTTCTGTTTTCTCTCCTACTCCCTTTAGTTCCCGCAAAGGTCTATCCATCACGTCACCTCTTCTATAGAAAAGACGGAAGAAACCTTCCGTCTTTTTTTGCTTATTCTACCGAGATCAGATAATAGTAGATCGGTTGTCCGCCCATGTTCAATTCAACTTCACAGTCCGGGAACTCCTCGGCCAAAGCATCTGTCAGCGCCTGAGCCTGTTCCTCCTGGATATCGGCACCGTAGTAGATGCTGATGATTTCTGATTCCTCGTCCACCATCGCTGCGGCAGTCTCTTTCGCTACCCCTTCTATATCCTGTCCTACAGCCAATATGCCTGCGTCTCCGATCCCCATGATGTCTCCCTCATGGATCTCCTTGTCATCAATGCGGGTATCCCGCACCGCATAAGTGATCTGTCCGGTCTTTACCTTGGACGCAGCCTCCGTCATAGACTCTTCGTTTTCCTTTGCATCCTTTTCAGGAACATAGCCGATCAGGGCACTGATTCCCTGCGGGATGGTCTTCGTGGGAACCACCACGATCGTTTTGTCTTCGGTCAGATCCCGGGCCTGGTTCGCAGCCAGGATGATATTTTTATTATTAGGGAAAATATAAATGGTACGGGCGTTTACTTTGGCTATGGCATTCAGCATATCCTCTGTGCTGGGATTCATGGTCTGTCCGCCCTCGATGATGTAGTCTGCTCCCAGTTCTTTGAAGATTTCGGTAAGTCCGTTTCCTACGGAAACAGAGATAAATCCGGCATCCTTCTCCGGCGCCTCTTCCTCTTCTTCCTGCGCTGCCTGTTCCCGTGCCAGTTTTTCTGCATCCTTGATCAGTTTCTCCTGATGCTCTTCCCTCATATTGTCGATCTTCATCCGGGAAAGTGCCCCATACGTAAGAGCACGTTCAATGGCTTCTCCTGGATGGTTGGTATGGACATGTACCTTCACGATCTCATCGTCTGCAACCAGAACAATGGAATCACCTATGGAATTCAGGAATTTTTTAAAAGAATGTTCTTCCTCGGAAGACAGTTCTTTATTCAGGAGAATAATAAATTCTGTGCAATAGCCGAATTTGATATCCGCCTCAGCCTGAGGAGAGATCTTCTGAAGAGAGGCTCCCTTTCCAGCTTTAAAGCTTGAATAATCTACCTCTTTGCCCAGGAAGCCATCGATCGCTCCCCGGTATACCTCCAGCAGTCCCTGGCCGCCGGAGTCTACCACGCCGGCTTCTTTTAATACCGGAAGGAGTTCCGGTGTGCGTTCAAGGGTTTCCTCCGCATGGGCAAAAATCTCTTTAAAAAAGCTTTCCAGGTCTTTGGTTTCCTCTGCGATCTCCATTGCCTTTTCTGCCGCTTCTCTGGCAACGGTAAGTATGGTACCTTCTTTGGGCTTCATAACCGCTTTATAAGCGGTCTCTACACCTTTATCCATGGCTGCCGCGATAGCGGGTGCATCTAACGTATCCAGCTTGCGTACCCCTCTGGTAAAGCCTCGGAGAAGCTGGGAAAGGATAACTCCGGAATTACCTCTGGCACCGCGCAGAGAGCCGGAAGAAATGGATTTTGCCAGCATTTCCATATCCGGATCTGTAAGGGCGCTGACCTCTGAAGCTGCCGACATGATCGTAAGAGTCATATTCGTCCCGGTATCGCCGTCCGGCACAGGAAATACATTTAATTCATTGATCCATTCTTTTTTCGCTTCCAGGTTTTTGGCTCCTGCCAGAAACATTCTGGAAAGTGTTTTGGCATCTATGGTTGTTCTGCTCACCACAAGTTCCTCCTCTGATCCTAGTCTATTGGACGTACGCCTTCTACATAAATGTTGATCTTGGAAATTTCCATTCCTGTAAAGGCTTCGACTTTATATTTTACATTGCTGATCAGGTTATCTGCAATCGTACTGATGTTTACGCCATATGCCACAATTACATGAAAATCCAGGCGAATGGTATTTTCTTCTGTAATTACTACATGGATACCATGCTTCAGGCTGTCCTTGCGCAAAAGCTTAACCAGCCCGTCCTTCATGCTGAGTGCTGCCATGCCGATGATGCCGAAGCATTCCACTGCAACACTTCCAGCATAGGTCGCGATCACATCGGTATCAATGACAATCTGACCCAATCCGGAATCTATTCGTCCCTTCATATGGTTACCTCCAATATTCTCAAATTATTATATGTCTCTTATTATAACCTTTCTTCCCCGAAAAAGAAATATTATTTTTAC
>DXBU01000185.1 GCA_019116385.1 Candidatus Blautia faecigallinarum
TATCACCTGATACTCCACAAGGGCAGTCAGCCCGTTTTCTTTCTCGATCACCTTCCAATAGGAACCATAGATCAGAGCAGGGGATGACTGCATCTGACTTTTCCACAGTCCTTCCTGCTCCTCCTTAGAGAGATTTCCATAAACATAGGTCCCGCCTTTTTCAAAGACGCCATATCTGCATGTGTCAGGCAAAAGCTCTTCTTCCACTCTGTCCCCTGACCTGATCTCCCCTTCTGCTCTTGTAATCTTATCCAGCTCATAGCTTGGCAGGCGTACCACCCCTGCATGGACCGTAACCATATAGACGACCGCTGTAAGTCCTGCCAGTCCGATCGCAAGAATCCCAAAGCGGAACAAAAAGGAAATAAACATAGCATACAATCTTTTTTTCTTTCTTTTTATCCTTTCCATCTGTATCCGATCCCCCATACTGTTTCTATCGGTTCCAGGCCTGTCATCCGAAATTTTGCCCTGATATTTTTCACATGTTCTGTGATGGCGGAGCTGTCCGCCTCCCCGTCAAATCCAAAGACATACTCATAAATCCTTTCTCTTGAAAATACCTGTCCCTTGTGAAGGGCCAGATATTCACAGATTTCATATTCGCTTTTTGTAAGAAAAATCTCCTGCTCTTTGCAAAGCAGCCTCTTTTCTTTGAGATAAAACTTTGTCTCTCCAATTGCCACTGCGTGATGCTTCTGTCTGTTTTCCCTTCGGATATGCGCCTCTACTCTTGCTCTTAACTCTCCGATCCCAAAGGGTTTGCGGATGTAATCGTCCGCCCCCAGACCAAGTCCCGTCATAACGTCCTCCTCCCCTGTCCGGGCAGTGAGAAAGAGGATCGGACAGTCCGCCTTCTCCCGGATCTTTCTTAGAAGTGCAAAACCATCCATCCCCGGCATCATGACATCCAGGAGAATAAGGTCGTAATTCCCCAGGCTGCTTAAGTCTGCCTTTAACGGATCAGAAAGAGTATCCACCTCATATCCTTCCCGTTCCAGCGCGCGCCGGATCACTTTTAAGATCCCCTCCTCATCGTCAATAGCCAAAACCTTTACTGTCATTCCTTTTTTCTCCCTTCAAAAAATGTAACCCACAGAAGAATGGCCGTTCCAAGGCCAACAAAAATAATCGTACAGATCAAAAGCAAATGCTGCCATGGACTGCTTTTCAGAATAGAAATGGCTCCTGTATCCCCTGCAAAAGTCAATGCCAGCATAAAATCGCACCACTTTTCACTCCATGCGTGGGGAAAGAACATCCAGCGCCCTTGGCCGAGTCCTGTCATCATAAGGAAAGCAGCGATCGTTCCTACAACGCCGACACTGACAGAGGCCGCGTTTCCAAATTGAAATCCAAGAAACAGATGCAGAAGATAGACGATCCCCTGTCCCGCCCACATGACAAGGGCAACTGCCAGGTAGCTTGAAAGGGAACAGACATCCCCCTCCGGAAAGAGGCAGTATACCAGGCCAAATCCAAGCACTGCCACCAGGGAAGAAAAAAGGGCGCCTGCCATCAGGACTGTCCATTTTGCCAAAAGTCCCACCGGCCTTGGGCAGGGCAGACACAAAAAGTTCTGATATCCGCTCTGCAGCTCCATTTCCGCCGCCTGCCCGCATATGATCCCGGCAAGGAAAGGAAAGACTCCGGAGAGCACTTCCAGATACATCTGGATCTCACTTCTTGCATTCCATCCGGCAAAAAAATCATAGAGCAGAAAAACCGCCGCCCCTAAAACCGGCAGGATCACATGAATCCAGAAAACCGGCGTATGGGCAAGTTTCTTCCATTCTGCCTTTAAAAGGCCCGCAAACATTCTCACAGCGCTTCCGCCCCCTTTCTGTCATACCAGACTCTTGTTGCAACCCACAGGATAACAAAAAGCGCAAGGCAGATGAAACTTCCAATAAACAGGCTGGCCGGATCCGTAATCCCCGGAATATAGCCTGTATTTCCCGGATGTGCCGTAAGACCGTTTGGCAGGATTCCGATAACCGGACACATGATCCTTGGAAGAATCCCCCATGGATTCAGCATCCAAAGGCCGGTGACAGCCGTGAGGCATCCTGATGTGTTCAGCGTCATATTGACTGCCAGCGTTGGAAACATTCCTATCTTCCGATCCATCCAAAGGCAGAGGGGGATCTGCCACAGGCTGGCAAGAATCATCACTAAAGCCGCAAGGACATTTTGTCCCGCCGACACATAGATAACCTGTTCCTGCTGCAAAAGAGGCATCACAATATTTCCCAGCAAAAATGAACAGGATACCAGCAGCACATTGGCGGCGGCCACATACTTTACAGCATTGAGGGTCTTGGCGTCCCACGCCTTCTTTAAATCTTCTGCTGTTAAAAGCACCGCCTGGTTCCTGATCTTCTTCTCTTTCTCCTGAGACATACAGCAGTAAAGCGTCAGAAATCCGGGCAGGATCCCGATATACCACCAGTTATAACTGTCGACCGTTCCATAGTTGGCCGCCAGCCCATAAGCCATCAGAAGCGTCAGACAGGGAAACAAGATCCAGAGCTTCCCGGACAGACTGTGGCGGTATTTTAGTTTTTCTGCACGATACAGAAGGAAGACCTGTTCCATTATGCCTCGCCTCCTTCCATCAGCTGACCGCCGGCTGTCATCACCTGGCCGCCTGCCGCCACTTTCATAAACAGCTCTTCCAGCTGGTCTTTTCCCGGCATGCCGCCCTGATATTTCAGCATCCCTCCTGACAGGATACCGATATAATCCGCCGTCTTGTTTACTTCATCCAGAATATGGCTGGACACCAGTACCGTAATCCCCTTCTTTGTAAACCCCCGAAGCATCTCCCGAAGCTTTTGTATGCCGATGGGATCCAGGCCGTTTGTGGGTTCATCCAGGATCAAAAGCTTTGGATGATTCAGAAGCGCTGCCGCGATTCCAAGCCTTTGCTTCATTCCCAGTGAAAACTGCCCTGCTTTCTTTCTTCCTGTGTTTTGAATTTCCGCGATCTCCAGAGCTTCTTCTATGCGCTCTTCGGGTATACCAAAAGCAGACGCTTTTACGCGCAGATTCTCTCTGGCCGTCAGATTGGGATAAACTGGCGGCGTCTCAATCAGCGCTCCGATCTCTTTTATGCTTCCCCTCGTCCACTTCTTCTGACAAAATCTAACTTCTCCCGAATCCGGTCTTATCATGCCGGAAATAACCTTTAACAAAGTAGACTTCCCGGCACCGTTTGGTCCCAGAAGCCCATAGACACACCCCTGGGGAATCTGGATCGAAACACGGTCAAGCGCCTTTTCCTGTCCTCTCAAATATGTCTTTGTCAACGATTTCGTTTCTAAAATAACCGTTTCCATATAAAATCCTCCTTATCACTAAACACTGTTTTGTTTTCTTTTACAGTGTAAGCCATAAGTATAAGGATTTTATAAGGACAGAATCTGATACCAGCTTTTTGTATCTTCCTCCTCATTTCCGGCAACAAAAATTTTCTCATCCTTTAACTGGATCTCCAAAACAGGGCCGCTCTCTTTGTCAAGAAACAGCATGCATTTTCCTGTCTCCTTCCCCTTAAAGTGACCGATATCATAATCTTCCGT
>DXBU01000186.1 GCA_019116385.1 Candidatus Blautia faecigallinarum
CCAATCAGACTTTCTATCATGACCGCCATATTCACTTTACCTCCGATATCCATTTTATCGTTTTATGGAAAGCGTCTTCACGGCTGCGCCTGCAATCTTCCGGATATTGTCTCTCAATTTTAAACATTTTCAGCTTAGGCGGATTTAAGGGAACAAGAATATGGCTTGCTTTTTCATATTCCAAGACATCCACCCGGAAAGCAAACCGGTGTTTTTCCAGGCGGTTTACCATATATGCCACTGCCTCTTTGCTGGGCCACATGAGATCTTCCTTTGCGTAAATAAATAAAATGTTTCCCTGAATGTTCTCCACATGAATGGCTGTATCCTCATCAAAATGTTTCAGCGGTTCTTCGTAGATGTAGGATAACTCGAACTGCTGATGGAGGATGAGGTTCCGGATTGCCGGCCCATATTTCAGATGCGCTGTCATACACGGAAAATCTTTTCCCCTGTATGTGAATTCGGAGGCAGATGAAAAAGTTTTCGATGCCATACTTTTATTCCCGTGCATACCTCCCCATATACAGTGCATCGGGGAGAGTGCGACAACGCCGCAGATATCCGGCATAAGGGAAGCGCAAAGCAATGCCAGTTCAGCGCCTTTTGAAATGCCATACATGATAATCTTTTCATATCCCTTCTTTTTCAGCCACAGGATTGCTTTTTCAAATGGATCGACAGGCACCCGAACCAGTTCTTTCGGCAGCCCGTCTACGTTCCAGTAACAAATACCTAACGCGGCGATGCCGCACCTGGCAAACATAGCACCCACATTCATCGGGATATTTTCATTCCCTTCGCTGCCGCCTACTACGATGACGACCTTTTTGGGATCATGATCCTTAACAGGGACATGATAAAGTCCATAGAAGCCCTCCTGTGCAACCGTTACATATTCCACTTTCCCAGCCCTCCCTGTTTTTGCAGCTCTGCTTGCTGTCCGTATTTTCTTTCTTTATCCCATTTAGAGTCCTTTTTGCATACATAAAAATCACACTTTTCTGCGCCCTCCGCAAGTGTACCTGTCCGGTATAACACGCCGCCCATGAGATCGACAGAAATAAAATCCATGGCACACATATAGGGTATCAGTTCTTCCAAATGCTCCTGTTTTCCAAGCGCACACAGGCCGCACCTGTGATAGTTGATGGTGTATTCGTCTGTATCCCTTCCGGGAATCGTCTCCGTCATCCAGTTGAATTCGCTGTCGGATATTGTATTTGCAATTCTGTCCTTCTCAACTTTCTTTTTTTGATATTCCATATCAAATGGATTTTTACTCCCGAAAGCTTTTTTAATGAGCGGCGCCTGCATCGTGGCTGTCACCATTTCCCCGAACTGCTCATGGCTCATCGCCCCATTCATTGCCTTATAAACTGCCATCTAGACAATTCCTCCGGAAAGACAGATTCGCAGAGGGTTTTTCGTAAAACCACCTATGTCAGGTGTCCTCGCCAACATATCTTTAAAGTTTTTACGTGATTTCTTCTTCACCCTGGATGTATCCGTATTTTTGCAATGGGCTGCGATATATTTGAAAATAGCAGGTGTCATCGCTGACCACATCAGTTTTTCACAGATGGTGTTTTTCATATTCATGCTCCTTCAAAACGTACTCATAGACGAGGGACTGATTGCCGGAGCCATCCTGAAAGGGCTTCTCTGCCACTTTCTTAAATCCACGTTTTTCATAAAACTCCCACGATGCAAGAGTGTTTGTAAAAAGCCGCACACGATCCGCTCCATCGCCTTTTGCTCGTTTCATAAACTGTGTAACCAATGCGGTTCCTAAACCCTTTCTGTAATTCCTTCTGGACGAAAGGGCAACGAGTTCCAGATCGCATATCCCAAAGGTTTCCTTATCCCTTTCCCGTAGCTGACGGAAAAAAGCATCAAACTGCTTCTGGAATGGTGCTGACATTTTATATCTTTTCAGGTAGAACTTGAGGAACATTTTACACCAACGGCCATAATGCTTTTTTGTTTCATCCTGGGCTGCCAGGGCCTTGCTGAAATTCTTATCATATTTTCCACAGATAAATCCTACGACCTGATGATCCTCCGCTTCCGCAACATAGGTAAAGTTGCATTTTTCAATCAGGATCTGTGCGTAATCACGCAGAAGTATTTTATCGTTCTGATCCACAGGGCATGAAAAGAATCCTTCGTAAAAGCAATCCCCGCAGGCCGCGGTATCTTCTTCCTTATATGGACGAACAGTAAACATGGATGTACCCTCCTATGCGCAAATAGGTTAGTGATAACTAACTAATATTATATCAGGAGACATGCAGGATTGCAATTCATTTAGTTCCCTTTCTTTCCAGATACGCAGAACATAAATTTATTCTTTGTGACCTCAACATCTATGAAGCCGACAGTCTCCATGACCTGTTTTATTTCATCCGGTATATATGATTTCATCCCCGGTATCATCTTTTCCCAATGTTTTTCAGGATCTCCAGGATCATTGACGACTACGAATTTCCCGCCCGGTCTGATCGTTCTTTTCACTTCTGCAAAGCATTTCTCCAGATCTTTCCAGAAATACACAGTTTCAAAGGCGGTGGCAAGTTTTATGGAATTATCCTTTAACGGAAGGTTCTCTGCGTTCCCAAGAAGCACTTCACATCTTTTGCCAATATTCTTTTTATTCGTCTTTTTTGACTTCTCAACGCTGGTGCTGGAAATATCTATCCCATAAACGAAACCGTCTTTGGAGCGGTCTAATAATCTTCGGATATTAAATCCACCGCCACAGCCAATATCAACCAGCATTCCGTCATCAGGGACATCAAATTGTGTAAATGCCCATTTAGCCATCGGACTATGCCCCATATTCATACCAGAAAGCATCAGCCTTCCTATAAATCCCTGCGGGTTGCCGAAATTGTTTCTGAATGCCATTTTATGTCTCCTTTTTCATCAGATTTGTAATACCGGTTTATTCATCCGGAATTGGGTGAGTGTTTCCGTATATTTCTTATTGATAACCTTTCCCCTGTGTAAATACCGGCGGCCAGTATGGTAATGGCTGCACACCTGATTTTAGGCTGAAGTCACAATAGTCGCCGTTGGCGAAGCAGGTATGCCTTCGGTACAGCGGTACGCCCAACACGCCGAACATCACATAGTCCAAATTGCAGAGATAGGGCATATATTCTTCGTAGCCGTATTTTTTTGCGAAATCGGACAGCGGGCAAACGAGAGTACGATAAGTAAAGACGCAGCCCTCTGCAGGCGGCTGCATGGTTTTTGTTTCAAAGCTGCCGGGATATTTTGCAGCGTTCTCCGTATTCTCCCGGTCTTTCTTTCGATACATCTTCGTGACAAGCCTGGGCGAGGAAAATATCTTCCTCATAACTGCCCGGGCGGGGCGTGGGATAGCCTGATGCTTTCGCTCATAAGCCAGCACCATCAGACGTGCCGAACCCTCCACAGAAACACCGTAGCGTTTAAGTACCTCGCCCATCGCCACAAAAATGTAAGCGCCAGTGAGGTTCTTTGTCCCGCTGACTTTGTCACCGCCGATGTAAGGGAAATGCTCCAGCAGATTCTTTTCATAGAAGCCCCAGATTTCCTCCCATACCTCGCTGTAAGGTTTGCCGGCGTTCTGTTCCAGTTCCGCTTTCACAAAGCGAAGATAACCCTCGTTTTCCTTTTTTAATTTCAGGATATTGTTCCGATAATATTCATGCATGATCCGTTTCCTCCTCCATTAAACTGAGCATTCCGTTGCGGTATACCAGTGCCACGTCACGCATCCGCCGGATGATTGTTTCCTTATCCTCGGTTTCCAGAATGATGTGGGCGAGCATATCAAAATAGCCCCGCATCATCAGGTCAAGGGAACCGGAGTCGATGCCTAGCAGAGCCTTTGGCGTATGCTCAGCAGTTTCCACCCCCTGCGTAATCCGTTCGATGTTCATTATGCGGAAACTGTCAAAGAAGTTTTCATACTTCGTTCCTTCAGCACAGCGAAGTAGTAACACCATTTCTTCCCGGTGAGCGCAAAGATAATCTGCCAACTCCGGAAGGCGACGCAGATAGCAGTCCAGCATGGAATAGAGCATCTGTTCTGGTGGGAGTTTCTGCATATCATCCCCGATGGAGCGTACAATGGTGGCAAGGCCCTGCGCCGTCTCGTCCGTTAAGGCGTAGAACAGTTCCTCTTTATTTTTGTAGTAGCCATAGAACGCACCAAGAGTAAAGCCCGCATCATTCACAATCTTGCGCAGTGGAGCCGATTTGAAGCCTTTTTCCAAAAACCAGCGTTTGGCGCTGTTCAGGATCTTCTGCTGCGTTTCAGGTGTTTTCATGCCGAATCCCCTCCTTTATATATCTTAGCTATATATCTTAGATATATTATGCATAAAAAACGGATTCTTGTCAAGCTCCTTCGTGCCTGTTAATCATTTTCTTCCCATCCTTTCTGCCAGTTCACTGCATCATCAAAGGAGAAGGAACCATTCAACCTTTTGACTTCCTTAACACACTCTCCCCGCAGGCGTTCCAGTGACACCGGATCGATATTGTTATTCGCTGCGACCACATTCATCATGACCGCCAGCTCCACGGCCAGCTTGAAAATCATCCGGTTCTGCCGATGATCACTTTCCGCCACAATGCTTTTCAGAGTGGAGGTGACGATATTGGGGAGATAGGTTTTGTTGTCCTCTGCAGAAAGATATCCGGCATAAAACAAGATTGCTTTTTCGATGAACTCGCTCTTACTGTCGCAGTTGTCTTTTTTATAGAGAGTATCCGCCAGCTCCAGGGTGGATGGCCTGATCCAAAGCTGGAAGCGGCGTTTGATTTCTTTCTTTTCTGCTTCTGTATCCTGCATGGATGAAGCCCTCCTTCCTGATCGTAGGAACCTGCCAAAGCACCGTGACATTCCTTAAAACCTCTGGTTTTCAGGGAATGGAAGCACCTGACCAGGAACCTTTTACCCCAATCCGGCACCGTAATGCCATTTCTTTTGGAAGTAGCGGAAAGCCTTGAAGCGGCCGGCTTTGCCGGACGCAGTGAGCTGGGGCGGGGCCGACAGGCGGCACCGTCCCTTTCTCCTGCTTGATTTTCGACCTTGTATCCGCACGGGGAACCGTTGCTTTTCCATGGGCGGAGCCTGCCTTCACACGGGCCTCAACCGCCCGCAAACCGGCGGGGAGGGATACTTCCTCGACCTCGCCCACAAAATCGCAACACGGGGCCGACAGGCGGCTCACAGGGGTGTTTCTTTTCGCATCACATCTCCTGAACCGGCAGCGTTGTTTCTTCTGCCTGTTCGGGAGAATGCCAGTCAATCTCACGATCCCGCAATGCTTCTTCGAAGATCAGTTCTTTTGCTGCTATTGGGATTGTAGATTTGCGCTCAGCACGGTAGACCGCAGTAGAAACATCTTTCAGACGATAAGCCCGCCACTCCGGATCGCCCTGCTCTTTTACGCTAATCGTTCCATCGTCAAAATCAAATTCCAGGAGAGCGGTGATCCGGTCATCATGCTCCATAGCGGTGCATAAGACAGAGAAGGTCAGGTCATCAATAGGCTGATGTTCTCCAAAGGAAAGTGCCAGACTGTCCAAGGTCAGCCTGCCTTCATTCTCCCGCATAAAATTCCGATAGAGATAAGCCGCACTGTAGAAGTTGTTCCGCAGGTCGGAAGTAAAATGAAAATCATCCCCGTCCTCATGGAAATGGATCACAGCAAACCGTCTGGCAGCTTCAGTCTCACGTTGTGCTTTCGCTTCTTCCTGACGGATCAGTGTTTCGATTTCCTCACGCTTTTCTTCCGGGACGAGAGACGCATAAGTTTCTTCAAAACATTTCCGCAACACACCTTCGATGGTACGCCCCTGATCGTTTAGGATCTCATCCAGGGCAGCGAGCCGATGCTCGTTAAAATATACGGTAACATCGATATCATTCATTGGTCATGCCTCCAATCTTCGATTCAGTTTTTCTGTTCCTCCGCAAACTCTTTCTCCATAATCAGAACAATCCCACGCAGAACAAAAGTAACACATGGGATTGCCACACTATTGCCCAGGGCTTTATACCTTGCCGAGTCAGATGCCCCATCGATCAAAGTCCAGCCATCCGGGAAACCCTGCAACCGCTCACACTCCAGAGGAGTGAGACGGCGGATCAGATTTCTGTTTACCTCAGGCTGGCAGATTAGGTCAGTTGCATCTTTATATTGTCTGGCGCTTTCTGTGCCAGCGACTTTGCTTTCCTGGAATTCATCCACTCGCTGGCGGCTATAGACTGCATGCCGGTCTGTTGTATTCAAGGTGTAACTGATATCTTCCTGATAGCCAAACCCATTCCCGCCATTTTTACTTTGCCGGTCAATGATATTCCCGGCAATACAATAGCTGTCCGGTTCCTCCGCAATCAGAGGAAGATTATTGCCACCTGTGCCGCTTCTGGCTGACAGTGTCGGGGATACCGGCAGCGGTCCGGTATAACGTCCATCGATCCCGTGGTTTTCAAATAGTACCAGGGATTGTGTATTGCCTCCCATCCCGTAGGATGCAGTTACCGCCTGTGCTTTTTCAACGGGGCCGGTGAATCGGAGATCCTGCCCATGGTTATCAAAAACCAGCGGAGGATGACCGGACATCTGCGCCCGAAGGGTTCCTGCCACATCTACACTGCAGTCCATCACTTGGCCGCCCTGATCGTTCAGGCAGAGAGTTGGTTCTTTCTGCTGGTCAGAGAATCCGGCGATAAAGGTCTGCATCTACATATTTCTTGTTGCCATCAATGCGCCGGAAACATGGCCCAGGTTGATCGTTTCCTCTCTTTGATTGATATGGAAAGCCATGAATCTTTCCTGACCTATTTGATCCCCGCTTGGATCTCCAGTGCTTTTTTGAGTTTCTCCGGAAGCTCCTTGCCCCGTTCTGCTGATCTCCGCAGAATACCCAGGCAGGCTTTCCTGCTTAAATAATATTTCCGGGGCGGATGTTCCTCCAAAATCTGCGACAAGAAAGATTCTTTTACGTCTCTGGGGGACTC
>DXBU01000187.1 GCA_019116385.1 Candidatus Blautia faecigallinarum
AAAAAAAGGTAAGGGAGGTTCTAGGAGTATGGCTATAAAGAATTTTGACAAACGGTGGAGCTGCGAGAGCAAGATGTGGATGTAAAAAGGACAATATCTGATTGCAGAAATTTCCGATGGTGCAGCATCTATATAGCGGACATTGTATGGATGACATTGGAATATCGTGTATAGAGGATACTTTGGAATGCGTAGAAGAAATCCTTGCCGGATCGGATGACCCAGTAGTAAAATATTATCAGGGAGAAGCGTTTGAACATCATTTCGGAAGTGTAAAGATGCTGTATAAAAGAACATAAAAATACAAAAATCAATAGGAGAGGATATATGTATTGGGAAGAACTGACAGCACAGGATTTTAAGAAAATGGCAGAAGAAACACAAGTGTGTGTGATTCCAATGGGGGTAATAGAAAAGCATGGGGATCATCTGCCCTTGGGAACGGATATGATCATTGGGAGAACGATCGCAGAATTGGCAGCAAAGATAGAACCTTTTGTCATATTTCCGTACTATTTTTTCGGACAGATCAATGAGGCCAGACATGTGCCAGGGACGATAGCAGTCTCACCTAAAACCCAGATGGAACTTCTGGACGAGGTAGTGGAAGAAATATATCGGAACGGTTTTCGGAAGATCGTTCTTTTAGAATCACATGGAGGAAACATAAATTTTCTAAATTATTTTCTTCAAGCACAACTTCATAGAAAACGTGATTATACAGTATATAAAATCGGTATCTTTGATATTATAGAAAAATGTAATGCGATATACTCTTCCCCCTCTGAGGATGGTCATGCCGCTAAAACAGAGACGGAATTGGTGATGGCTTACAGACCCGAATTGGTACATATGGATCGCGTAAACCCCATCGGGGCGGTTAATCAGCATCGTTTAGATCATATGAATGGTATTCAGACTCCAGTAAGCTGGTATGCAGATCATCCTACCCATCAGGACGGAGATCCCACGCCTGCAACAGGAGAGATTGGACGAAAGAAATATCAGATTGCGGCAGAATATGTGGCAGAACTGGTTCGAAAGATTAAAGAAGATGCCAAGACCGAAGAGATCATGCAGGAATACTATAGTCAGTGGTAATTAAATAAAAACCGTTTATTAAGGGGCTGTACCAACAGCCCCTTAAAGTTTACCGGACAGACTGCCTCTAAGACGGTATTGTATAACCTTCAGTAATACGCATTTATAGACGAAAAGTATTTCCGCATTTATCCTGAAACTGCTATAATCATATATAGAGAACTGCAGACATTCTATGTTTTATGCATCCGAAGGGAAAATCAGAGTAATTGTATTGAAAGACAAGGAGGAAACAGCAATGGCAGACAAAAAAGCAGTACCAGGAACAGGCGGCGATCACTATATTCCTTATGAGGAACGCAGCGGCGGAGAATCCATCGTATATTTTACCCGCGATCTTTCTCCGGAGGGACTGCGTAAGATCTATGAACGGGTAAATGAAAATATAAAAGGAAAGGTAGGGATCAAGCTTCATACCGGGGAGAAGGACGGACCAAATATCATTCCACGGCCATGGGTGAAAAACCTTATGGAAAAGGATCTGCCGGACGGGGTGATCATTGAGACCAATTCCTATTACGAAGGGGACAGAGATACCACAGAAAAACACAGAGAGACCCTGAAGGTAAACGGTTGGACCTTTGCTCCGGTAGACATTATGGACGAGGACGGAGCGGTTCCCTTCCCGGTGAAAAACGGCAAATGGTTTGACGAGATGTACATGGGAAAAAATCTTGCAGATTATGATTCCCTGGTTGCGCTCACTCATTTCAAGGGCCACAGCAAAGGCGGCTTCGGGGGCTCCAACAAAAACATCGGCATCGGCTGTGCAGACGGAAAGATCGGAAAAGCCATGATCCATACCACGCCGGGGCAGGACGACCAGTGGGATATCAGCTACGAGGAATTTATGGAGCGGATGACGGAATCTACCAAGGCGGTGGTGGATCATTTTGGAAAGAATATCACCTATGTAAATGTTATGCGCAACATGTCCGTTTCCTGTGACTGCGAAGGAGTGATGGCTTCTCCGGTGGTAACGCCCAATGTAGGCATCTGCGCGTCCCTGGATATCCTGGCTGTGGACCAGGCCTGCGTAGACATCGTTTATGCTATGAAAGAAGAGGAACACCATGACCTGGTAGAACGTATCGAGTCCCGCCACGGACTGCGCCAGCTCACCTACATGAAAGAGCTGGGCATGGGAAACGACCGGTATAAACTGGTGGATATCGATCATGACGATGCGGTCATCCTTCCGGCGGACGCGGTGAAGGATCTTGTGCCTTTCGGAAAAGAATGACCGGGAAGATGCAGACGGCAGATATTCTTGAGGAAACAGGATTCTTTCAGAAGCTTAATGAAAGCACCCTTAAGGAACTCGCTTCCGGTGCCTGTGTTTGTACGTATGAACGGGGAGAGGTCCTCTACCGGGCAAAGGAAGAAGTAAGGCACATTTATTTTCAACTGTCCGGAAAATCCACGCTGTATAATATGACCCATAATGGCAGCAGAAAAATCATATTCATTCTGGGAAAAGGGGAACTGCTCAACGACCATGTGCTGAACGAGCATAAAACCTCTCTTTTCTGCGAAACCATAGAGAAAAGCCGGATCTTGAAAATACCTGCTCCCAGTTTCCTTAAGGCTATGGAAAAAGATTTTGCTCTGACCAGGCGGGTGATCTCCGTACAGGAAAAGAAGATCTGGCGATTGGGACACCAGCTGAAAAACACTATGGGAAGTATTTATCTGGAGAGAAAGCTGGCCGCCAAGCTGTGGAAACTGGCCAGAGATTTCGGAAAAGCGGGAGATCGGGGAATTGAGATTGACATTCAAATGTCAGTGACATTTCTGGCAGATCTTCTCGGCGCACCCAGGGAGACTACTTCCCGTGTGTGCAAAAATCTGACGGAACATGGATTGATCACCATGGAAAAAAAGCGGATTTATATTACAGACGCGGACAGAATGGCTTGTTTTTATAAAACCGGGCGCTATGAAGAAGGCTAGAAACAGATGTCCGGGAAAAGTAATCAGAGAACAGGATTTTCGTGAGAAACATCACGGAATCCTGTTTTTTTATTTGTTAAAATAAAAACATATCAAAAAGAAGAGGAGAAAAGATGCTTATGGGTTATCGATTATCAAAAGCACAGGCAGAGAAAGTGTTTCAGATACTTTCCGGGAAGTACGATATCCTGGCACCGGTACGGATGAAGGGGGACGGCTGCTTTGCCGATACCGATGTGATCCGCTATGGAAAGGTAACGTCGCCAGATGAGATCGTCTGGGACAGGAGATCCGATTATTCCTATAAAGAAGCATTGCTTCCGGTGAATGAGACACTTTTTTATTTTACAGAAAATAACACTGCCGTGCCGGAAGAGATGAAAAAAGAACAGTTGGTCTTCCTTCGCTCCTGCGATCTGCACGGGGTCAGGCGCATGGATGAGATCTATCTGCGGAATGGTTATGAAGATTTTTATTACCGGAGAAGGCGGGAGCGCACCAAATTTGTCCTGATGGGCTGTGAGACAACCTGCGGATCCGGTTTCTGTGTGAGCATGGGGACCAATAAAGCAGAGGAATATGATGTTTATATCAAGGTGGATAAGGAGTATGTATATGTGGATTGTCCTTGCCAGGAGCTGGAGGCCTATGTGGAAAAAGCCGGCGGAACGCCTCAGAGGGTCGTTCCGGATCATGTGACGGAAAATAAGGAAAAGGTAACGCTGCCGAAAAACCTTTCTAATGAAAGCTTTACCAGGGAGATCTGGAAGGAATACGGGGCGCGGTGCATTGGATGCGGACGCTGTAATTTTGTCTGTCCTACCTGTACCTGCTTTACCATGCAGGACATTATCTACAAGGATAATGGAAAAGCAGGAGAGCGCCGCAGAGTCTGGGCTTCCTGCCAGGTGGACGGATACACGGATATGGCAGGAGGGATTTCCTTCCGAAAGGAGCAGGGAGACCGTTTCCGTTTTAAAGTAATGCATAAGATCTATGATCATGAAAAACGGTTTGGCTATCCCATGTGCGTGGGCTGCGGCAGGTGTGACGACATCTGTCCGGAATACATTTCCTATTCAAACTGCGTAAATCGTCTGGCAAAGGAGGAAGAGCAATGAAAAATGAGTATATTCCTCAACTGTCTCCTATCAGAGAGGTGATCAAACACACAGAATTGGAATATACCTTCCGGATGGGATATACAGGAGAGGTAAAGCCTGGACAGTTTTTTGAGATATCCCTTCCCAAATATGGGGAAGCGCCGATCTCCGTAAGCGGCATCGGGAAGGATACCATCGATTTTACCATCCGCCGGGTAGGCAGGGTGACTAATGAAATTTTTGAAAATTATGTGGGAGACAGTCTTTTTATACGTGGACCTTACGGAAATGGTTTTGAACTGGATGCTTTCCGGGGAAAAGCGATCGTGGTGGTTGCCGGGGGAACGGGACTTTCTCCGGTAAAAGGCGTAGTGGATCATTTTGCCCGCCATATGGAGGAGTGCAGGAGCTGTACGCTGATCGCCGGGTTTAAATCTCCGGATGATGTATTATTCAAAGACGACTTTGCCTTTTGGAAAGAAAAGATGCAGGTGATCCTCACCGTGGACCGGGCACCGGAAAACTATGAAGGAGCTGTGGGAATGGTGACTAAGTACATACCGGAACTGTGCTTAAAGGATCCGGAAACTGCAGTTTTCATCTGCGTGGGTCCGCCGGCGATGATGAAGTTTTCTGTAATGGAAATCCAGAAACTCGGGATAAAGGACCGGCAGATCTGGATATCCAACGAGAGGAAAATGTGCTGCGGGCTTGGAAAATGCGGACACTGCCGGATGGGAAGCACCTATGTCTGTCTGGATGGTCCGGTATTCAACTATGAAGAAGGAAAAAATCTGATAGATTAGGGAGGGTGTCATGGGAAAAGATTTTAATACCAAAAAACTGAAGAAAAACGCTTTCCGGGTGTCTAAGGAGCGTGGGATCGGCGCTTCCCGTATCCGTGTCCCGGGAGGATATCTGAACGCGGAGATCCTGGGTATGGTCCAGGAGATTTCCCAGACCTATGGAAATGGTTATGTACATCTGACCACACGGCAGGGTTTTGAGATTGAAGGGATCCGGCTGGAGGACATGGAAGAGATCAACAAAAAGCTTCAGCCTATTATCGAAATGCTGGAGATCAATCAGGAAGATCCGTATACAGGCTACCCGGCCTCCGGGACCAGGAATATCAGCGCCTGTATCGGAAGCAACGTTTGTCCCTTTGCCAATTATGACACGGCAGCGCTGGCTAAACGGATCGAGAAGGAAATATTCCCCAATGATCTGCATTTTAAGGTGGCCTGTACCGGGTGCTCTAACGATTGTGCCAAGGCCAGGATGCATGATTTCGGCATCATTGGCATGACTATGCCGCAGTATGATCCCAGCCGCTGCGTTAGCTGTCAGGCTTGCATCAAGGGATGCAGAACGTTGTCTGTGGATGCCCTCCGGATGGAGAATTACAAGATCCTGCGGGATACGGAAAAGTGTATCGGCTGCGGTGTCTGTGTCACCAAATGTCCCACCCGTGCCTGGACCAGGAGCAAAAAGAAGTATTATAAACTGGCTGTCATGGGAAGGACCGGAAAGAAAAATCCCAGGCTGGGAAAGGACTTCCTGGTATGGGCGGATGAGGATAATATCATCAAGATCATCCTGAATACCTATAAATTTGTAAAGGAATATATTTCCCCCGATGCGCCCGGAGGCAAGGAACATATCGGATACATTATTGACCGGGTAGGATTCGAAGAATACAAAAGATGGGCCCTGGATGGCGTAGAGCTTATGCCGGAGACGGTGGTCAATGAAACGATTTACTGGGACGGGCTTCATTTTGACAATAAAGGAAAATGAGTTCCTTCTGCAGGTTCAGAGTTCACGAAAGATGGCATATATGATAAAATCATAAACAGGAAAAGTCATATAGAATCTGAAAAGAGGAGGAAAAACATATGAGCAAGGTTCAGTATGCATCGATCCCATACATAGAGAAAAAAGTATCCCGTATTTTTTATGGAACAGCGGCCGATCCCTTTGCATCGGGAGGAGACGGCAGTGAAATCCTTGACAAAATCTATGAAACTGGTATCAATGCCTTTGATACAGCCAGAGGTTACGGAGAGGCGGAAGCATCTCTGGGCGCATGGGTGGAAAAGCGGAACCTCCGGGATCAGGTGGTATTGCTGTCCAAATGCGCCCATCCGGACAGTGAATGGGGAAAACGTGTAAACGAGCAGGCCATCCGGGCGGATTTTGCCGTGTCCAGCGAGAAGCTGCGCACCGGCTATATTGATATCTATCTCTTACACAGAGACGACCCGGATGTGCCGGCAGGAGAGATCGTAGAGATCATGAACGCTCTTCATGCAGAGGGAAAGATCGGTGCGTTCGGGGGCTCCAACTGGGAATACCGGAGGATTGAAGAAGCAAATGAATATGCCTACAAGCATGGACTGCTCCCCTTTTCTGTATCCAGCCCAAATTTTGGCCTGGCAGACCAGGTGGAGGATCCCTGGGGAGGCGGCTGTGTAACCATCTCCGGGCCGTCCAATGAGGAAGCACGGAACTGGTATATCAAAAACAACATGCCGGTCATTGCCTATTCAAGCCTGGGAAGAGGCCTGTTCTCCGGAAGATTAAAAAGTTCGGAGATCCACCGTGCGGCAGAGATCCTGGATCCGGTGGCTATGAAAGGGTATGGTTACCCGGAAAATTATGAGCGCCTCAGACGCTGCGAAGAGTTGGCGGCGGAGAAGAACTGTACGGTATCCCAGATCGCGATGTCCTGGCTGTTCCACCAGAAAGTGAATACCTTCGCTGTGGTCAATACCTCAAGCCAGGCGCGGATGCAGCAGAATATCGATGCAATGAATCTGGATCTGTCTGAGGAAGAACTTTTATATCTGGATCTGAAAAATAAATAATTACCTTTGGTCTATAATGATCGCTTTGGGATAGATTTTTTCCATGCGGGAATCCGGAAAATGCTCATCCAGCATGGCTTCCAGGCGATTGCCGGGAGGCGTATGTTCTGTGTTCCTTTCGGAATACCGCATTAGTGCAAGACCGGAGAGAAGCATATTAAAGGTCATAAAGAGGATCAGGATCCAGGTCAGCAGGATGCCGATCCTCTTTGGTATTTTTTCGATGAAGGAAGAAAGAAAAGGATATAAAACCTTCAGCCATACCACGGCAGCGATCCCCCAGAAAAAACAGAATAAAAGATTGATCCTTCCTCCAAGATTAAAGGGGATATGTTCATAAGTCCAGAATACTGTGCCCAAAACCAGTTCGGAAAGGATGCTGCAGGCATACTCATAGGTCCCGCCCAAAATTGTGCCAAAAGCAAAGATATAACTGTCGCTGCGGTCACGGTATTGATGAAGGATAGCGGTCAAAAGAACACAGGCAAATCCCCATACTACACTAAAGGGTCCATATACAACGCTGCTGCGGCTCATAAGCGACCCCATTGTAATATAACAGAAGATGGTTTCCACAATATCTCCCAGAAAGGAAGCCAGAAAAAATAGCCACACAAGCTTATAAAAAGAACAGCCTGCTGCAAATACCCCGGCTTTTTCCCTGGCCTTTTCCCGCTGCTGTTCGTGTTCCTTGCGGGCTGCCAGAAGCTTTTTTGTTTCCAGGTTGGGATAAGCGTGGGAAACATGCTTCAGAGCCCATCCGGCAAGACCTTTTCCCAGAGTATCGGTAGCCTTTTCCAGATTTTCCGATATATTTTCCAGGATATCTATTTTATTTAAACGAATTTTTAAAGCCCGGAAGCTGGTAACTGTTGCCAGAAGATCGGCTGCAAGCATCCCATAAATAACGGCAAGAAGGATCTTTCCCAATGTGGAAGGCACCAGGGAGATGCCGTCCTCTAAAAGGGGATTCCATAGGACGACGCAGAGCACTGCGGCCAATCCGCAGAGAATCATGAGGGGAAGGATCACATAACCGCCAAACTGAAAACGTCTTTTGGAGAAATCCCACCATTTCCGATGAAAAATACGCTCCAGAAAAAATCCAGCGGTTATCCCCACCAGGAAGGACAAAACTACTCCTCCCAAAAAGAGAAAGAAGAGATCTTCTTTCAAATCGGAAAGAAAAACCGCAAACAGAACGCCGGCAAAACCATATGCCGGACAATAAGGTCCTAAAAGAAAACCGGGATCCACAAATTTTTTTGCCCGTATTGCCGACACTACAGTACTGAATACCCAGCCGGCAAAGGCGTAAACAAGGAAAAACCACGCAAGCTGATAAAATGAATACTCCATTTCTGCCACTCCTCTTCTGCTTTTACTTTAATATAGCATAATTTTCTATAACTTACAAAAATATCTTCCATCGGTTTATCCTTGCGGCGGTGAGGATATTCTTTTATAATAAGGTTAGTACAGAAATAGCATCTATAGGCTCATCTGTACAGGAGGTATACGTTGAAAAATACAGAAGTCATGGTAAAAGCCCAAGGGGCAGTTACGAATGATAACCCGGCAGGGGACGCCGAAGAATACGGCGGTTCTGTTATCCGGCGAAAAGAATGGCTGGTAGAGAAAGCAAAGAAGTTTAATCTTTTGAGTAATATATTCCTGTCAGTGGCATTGGACGATAAGGAGGCCTGCCAGCATGTGATCCGGGTACTTACCGGCATTCCGGATCTGGTAGTAAAAGAGGTACATATCTTTTACATCAGCGAAACGGACTTATGGAAAGCCGGACGGACAGTATACAAAGTAGAGAAAAAATTTCAAGGAACCGGGGTACCATACGATGACGGTATTCATGTGATCTATGTGAATGCAGAGATAGACGATGGAAGCGATACAGCAAGACTGATGGACTATTTTAGGACGGCAGACCCACAGGATATGCGATATGGGGCATTGTCAAAAAGAGTGCATCTGCTGAAGTGCGAGGAAGGAGGTTATGGCCTTATGGATGAGATCAGCGAGGAAATCTATAATGTGGGCAAAGAGGATGGTGTGAAAGAAGGAATCAAGGAAGGCGAGCAGAAACAGGCAATGATTACGGCACGCCGTATGAAGAATAAAGGCTATTCGGA
>DXBU01000188.1 GCA_019116385.1 Candidatus Blautia faecigallinarum
GAGAGAAAATTTTTGCAGAAATATCTGGAGACCGACTGTAAGCTTTTGTGTGCAGTGGTCACAGCTGCCAAGGGATTTGTACGCCAGAGTGCAGGAGAAGATGTCTCCGAGGAACGGGTAAATGTCATTTCCCAGGCGTATTCTCTGGTAGGCGAGGTAGGCTATTTTTGGGGTGGTAAATCCACAACTTTGGGAAAAGATTCCCGTTGGGGAACTGCAGCCACCGTATTTGCCGATGGAAGCCGCAGTACCGGTACGGTTCGTGCATACGGCCTTGACTGCAGCGGTTTTGTTACCTGGGCGGTGATCAACGGCTATCAGAGCCAGGGAATGCAGTCTGCCATTGGAGACGGGACCTCTGATCAGTGGTATAAGGCAAACATCGTCAGTGAAGCAGATGCCCAGCCGGGGGACCTGGTATTCCAGAGAGGACCGGAAGCAGGAAGCGACAACCATGTAGGCATCCTTTGCGGAAAAACCGATGCAGGAGACTGGATCGCAGTACATTGTTCTTCCAGCCAGAACGGCGTTACGGTAGGAGAAGCTTATAGTGCCGGTTTCCGGTATATACGTCAGCCTTCCTTCTATCCGACCCAGGAAGAAGTAGCGGCTATGGAAGAAGAAGGGTTCTCAGCAGGAACTGCCTCTTCCTTTACTTCCGATGAGGTGACCGTATCCAATACCCTGCAGGATATCATTTCCACAAATACCTTTGTATCTCAGAGCACCGGCAGTCTCCTGGAGAAGCCGCTGGTAGATGACAACAACGATATCGAAGTATTTGTGGCTCCGTCCGGACGCTGATCTTTTTCCTGGCGGACAGAAACAAAATCTAAATAAGTACAGGAAGTGCCTGCAGAATCGAACCTTTTGCCGAAATATCGGACAGAGGCATAGATTCTGCAGGCATTTTTGATGTGGGGATAGAAAAGTGTTGACAAATATAGGAAAAGTTACTATACTTTGAAAAGGTAATATTTTGATAATCAAAATAAATATATAAAATGATCTGGAAACATCCTTCCAGATCGGCCTGGATGATGCGCCGGGCACATGAGGAAAAGAGGAAACTATGATCACAACACGAATTATCGGTACAGGAAGTGCTCTTCCTGTACATACACTGACAAATGACGATTTATCAAAATTTTTGGATACCAGTGACGAATGGATCCGTACCAGGACAGGAATATGCACCAGACAGCTTGCAGGAGATGGAGAAAGTACCGTGACACTGGCTGTGGAAGCAGGAAAAAAAGCTCTGTTAAACAGTGGAGTGTCTCCGGAAGAGATTCAGATGGTACTGGTGGCAACCTGTTCTTCTGAAAATTATTTTCCCAGCGTGGGGTGCCGGGTCCAGGAGGCATTAGGACTTACCCATGCATCTGCTATGGATCTGAGCGCGGCGTGCTCGGGATTTTTATTTGCTCTTCATACAGCTCATGCTTATATTGTCAGCGGATATTGCAGGACAGTGCTGGTGATCGGAGCGGAGACCCTGTCCCGGACCATCGACTGGAGTGATAGAAGCACATGCGTCTTGTTTGGTGACGGAGCAGGTGCCTGTGTAGTGAGAGGGGAAGAAACTGGTCTGATCCAGATCCTCCAGCACAGCGATGGGACAAAAGGAGATGTGCTGATGGCGAATACCAGGAGAACAGCCACTCCGGTTTCCAGTGAGAGAGAAGGCATGCCCCTTTCCATGGACGGCCAGGCAGTATTCCGTTTTGCGGTAAAAACCGTGCCGGAATGCATCCAGGAGCTTATGGCAAAGACGGATCGGAGCCTTGAGGAGGTGGATCATGTAGTACTCCATCAGGCCAACAGCCGTATTATAGAATCTGTGGCCAAGAGGCTGCATATGCCTTTAGAAAAGTTTGCTATAAATCTTGACCGTCATGGAAACACTTCGGCGGCCAGCATTCCCCTTTTGCTGGATGAGATGAACCGGGAGGGAAGGCTGAAAAAAGGTGATCTTGTTCTGCTTTCTGGTTTTGGAGCGGGCCTCACTTGGGGAGCAGCGCTGCTTGAATGGTAAAAAAACGGTGTACAAGGATAAGAAAATTTGTTTCTTTCCTTGTATACCGTTTCTTTTTCGGAAAAAGCTTCAGCGCTGTATGCCGGAGAGGACTTCTTCGATCCACTTGTCTGTATTGTAATTATCATCAAAAAGCCGGACGATCACGCCGTAGGGCTCCGCATCGCTGGAAAAGGCGTTTGCCTCGTCTGTATCCACATGCATGGCAAGGCGGAACGCGCGGTTAACACGGACGACCACATCAGCGTAGATCAGGGCCCTGCCGTAGCTTTTGGTGAGGACAAATACTTCATCGTTATCCCGTACCCGCAGGGAAATGGCCTCATCAGGGGTCATATGGATATGGCGCTTGGCCACGATCACCCCTTTGGAGATGGGAAGTTCTCCCATGGGTCCGCACAAAATGCAACCAGGCGTGTCAGCGATATCTCCGGACTGGCGTATGATGCCGGGGATGCCCAGTTTTCTGGTATCCGTTAAGGACAATTCCACCTGGGTCTCTTTTCGGAAAGGGCCAAGGATGGCCATGTTTTCAAACTGGCCTTTTGGTCCTTTGACGGTGAGCCGTTCCTGGCAGAGATATTGCCCCGGCTGACTTAGTTCTTTTATATAATGAAGGGCCTCGCCTTTTCCAAAAAGAATTTCAAAATCCTCCTGGGATACGTGGATATGACGGGCAGACGTTTCGATGGGGATTTTTATACTCATGTGGCCTTACCTCCGTGTGGTGTTTAAGATTACATTTATTTCTTGTAAAGTGTACCTCGGCTGGAAAAAAATATCAACTGCTTTTACAGAAATTGCTGGGGGAAATGGTAAAATAAGGTAACCTTAGGAGGATAGAAAATCTTCATAGGCATTTGCTCTGTGTTTGCATTGCCCCTGCAAATGAGCTATAATAAAAAAGCAAAAATGATATCCGAAAGGAGAATGGGATGAAAAAAAACAGATTCCTGCGGGTACTGCTGATCCTGCTGCTGGTCCTTCTTATGCTGACAGGTACCCGGGCCATTGGACTTTGGAATGAAAATGGCTTTGATCTGGATTCCGTAAGGCGCTTTTTCAACATGGAGCCCAGGGAAGTAGCAGAACTTAGAAAACAAGAAATTCCCCAGACGGATGAAGGGCATCAGGAGTACTATTTTAAGCTCCTAGATGAAGAAGAGCAAAGAGGCTACCGGGAAATGCTGGATGGAGTGAGAAAAAGAAAGGAAGAGTTTTATCTTTCCATTTCCAGTGATGATAAAGTGGACCGGGCGTATCACGCACTTTTAAAAGATCATCCGGAGCTTTACTGGATACATAACCGAAAGCAGGTGTACAAGACTACCTTTTCCAAAGGGGATTACTGTCTGTTTGCCCCAGGATATACTTATACCTCCCAGGAAATGGAGGAAATCGACCAGGCGATGGAACAGGCTTATCAGGAGGTATTGTCTATGCTTCCGGAGGATGCCAGCGAATACGAAAAGGCAAGAGTCGTTTACACCTATTTGATCGATTCGGTGGACTATGTGGTGTCTGAGGACGACCAGAGCATTGCCGGGGCTTTTTGGAAACATAAGGCTGTTTGTGCCGGATACGCAGGCGGCGTGCAGTATCTTCTGGAGCGCCTTGGGGTGACCTGTATCTATGTAGAGGGAAGCGCCCGGGGAAGTGACGAAGGCCATGCCTGGAATATCGTGCAGCTGGACGGACAGTACTATTATCTGGATGCCACAAATGGCGATCAGCCGGAGTTTTTGGAGGGAGATGCCGTTTCTATGGAAGAGCACAAGACGATCATTTACGATTATCTTTGTCCCTTTCCGGACGAATATGAGCAGAACTACACACCCTCTGAGGAGTTTCCGGTACCGGACGTACAGGCAGGAGACAAAAATTTTTATGTTTTAAATCAGGGCTGTTTTGCCAGCTACAGCTTCCAGGAGCTTTACGATTACTGCTGTATGCGGCTGAACAATGGGGCGGCAGTGGTAAGATTCAAGTTTACCAGCCAGGAAGCCTTTGATGCCGCATATACAGAGTGGATCCAGAATGGACAGATCCAGGCGCTGGCGCAGTATTATATGGAGCTGTATCAAATAAATCAGGTAGAATATCATTATGGTATTCTGGAAGATCTGAAAACGATGTATTTTATGTTTTAGAGGAGTAAAGAGCGTATGATCGAGATTTTAACACGTATCATGACGATCCTGGAGCGCGTCCGGGGTATGGAAGAACTTTCATCGATAGCGGTAGGATTCTTTTCGGTGCTGTTGGTTTTTGGTGTTCTGAATTGTCTTTTGGGATATCGTCTCCTGCGGTTTTGGATGATGCTTGGAGGCTTTGGCGTGGGAGCCGGCATCGGCCTCTTTTTCGCCAGTACCCTGGAAATTTCCGGGAGCAGATGGATCTATGTAGGGATCATGGCGGCAGCAGGGGTCCTTTTGGGAACGATCGCTTTTTTGAGTTATAAAATCGGCGTATTTGTTCTGGGAGCCGGTATTGGGGCGGCGCTGAGTATTTACATCCTGCATCCCACGACTTCTTTTATTTTTTTCCTTTGTCTGCTGATCGGAGTGGGCTTAGGCTCCCTTGCAGTCCGGTACTCCCGGGAGGTGCTGATCGTTTCTACTAGTCTTATGGGCGGGGTTATGGCAGGATTTTCCTTGGCAAAGATCGGGGAGATGGAAGAATTTCCCTATGGGATACTGATGAGTGCAGGTTTCGCAGCCTTGGGAATGCTGATCCAGTTTGCCACAAATAAACCCTCTGCTTTAAAAGAGAGCCAAAGAAGACAGAAGGACTTTCCAGAAAGTCCCAGGCAGGAAAGACCAGGCAAATACGATAGTGAGGAAGAGGATCTGACTGAGATGGAAGAAGGCCTAAAGGATTAT
>DXBU01000189.1 GCA_019116385.1 Candidatus Blautia faecigallinarum
TATAAGAAAAGATTGTATTCATCCAGAAGGTCTTCAACCGGGATATGATAGAAGTCTGCCAGCCTGTCCACCACTTCTTTCGGGTAGTAATCAACATATCCCACTTCATAATCTATATAGTGTCCTCTGGAAATTCCAATCTGTTCTGCAACTTCTTTCTGCATCAAGCCCATGTGATGGCGGCACCAGCGCAGGCGGTCAGGAACGTTTTGTATTTCCTCATAGCTGTGATACTGCTGATTAAACTGCTGGGCTTCCAGGAGCTTACGGGGAGCGATCAGCCGGAATGTACGGATACACAGAGGAGCGTACCGTACAATGCCGTCTTCTGTTCTGCACATGAGATAATTTTCGTCGGAAAACTGCGTAAATACCCTCCAATGGGACTGCAATCCTTGCTGGGGGATTTTTTTCGGAAGTAAAACCGCATTGGTGATAGGATAGCATTTTCAATGCAGCGGGCAGCATAGGTGGACAGACGTACAGATTTCTTATCGTCAAAAGTGGAGACGGCTTTGATCAGGCCGATGGTTCCGATGGAGATCAGATCGTCCATATCTTCGTCGGTGCCCTGGTATTTTTTTACCACATGGGCCACGAGACGGAGATTTCGTTCGATCAGGATATTTTTTGCTTCCGGATCGCCCTCCTTGTAACGCTGAAGATAGTATTTTTCTTCAGCTGCAGTCAGTGGTTTCAGGAAGGTCTTCAAATCCTCACCTCAAAGGGGATTTCTTTATAGTCTATGTAAAGGACGTGCTTTTCGTGCTTTTCCAACAAAATGATCGATAAGGGTATATGAGAAATTTATATTTTTTTAATCGTTTTTTAAAATAAATTTATAAAATATTTATATTGACAGAATCTGACAAATCCTTTATCCCACTTGAGGACATTAGCATATAATAAGAAGAAAAAATGTGATGAGGAGGAAAATCGAAAATGAGAAAGTACATTGCAGAATTTATCGGCACAGCAGTGCTGGTGCTCTTTGGATGCGGAAGCGCTGTGACAGCCAAAACCTTACTGGGCAACAGCGGACAGTCCGTACCGCTGGCATTCTCTACACTGCTGATCGCCTTTGCCTTTGGTCTTTCTATCGTTGCTATGGCATACTCCATCGGGAATGTATCCGGATGCCACATTAATCCGGCCGTATCCTTTGGTATGCTGGTTGCAGGAAAGATGGAAGTGAAAGATTTTATCGGTTATGTGATCGCACAGTTCCTTGGCGGTATCGCTGGCGCAGGGATCTTAAGCGCATTCATGGGCGGCACAGAAAGCGGACTTGGAACAAACGGATATGGCGCTGCAAGCGCACTGGGGACTACCATGGGAGTTGCTTTCCTGGTGGAGATCGTTCTTACCTTTGTGTTTGTGCTCCTGATCCTTGGCGTGACCTCCAAGCCGGAGTTTTCCAACATCGCCGGCCTGATGATCGGTCTGACCCTGGTCCTGATCCATATTCTTGGAATTCCTTTCACAGGAACATCCGTAAACCCGGCAAGAAGCTTTGGACCGGCTCTTTTAGTGGGCGGCGAGGCTCTCTCCCAGGTTTGGCTGTTCATCGTTGCTCCTTTAGTGGGCGGTGCTCTGGCAGCGATCGTACATAAATATGTATTGACATCCGAAGACAAATAAAAGCAGAGACAGCAGGAAGGGATTAACTGAAATAGAGGCTAATCCCTTCTTTTGGTGTATAGAAAAAACAAAAGAACAAGAAACAATTTGAAGAGGGAAAGGAAAAATGAAGAGTAAAAGGATGTGTATGGCATTGGCGTTCCTGCTTGGCGCCGGGACGCTCCTGTCCGGATGCGGCATTTCTTCCGGACAGAAAGGAACCCTCACAGTGGGGGTACGGGACGATATCGTAAATTTTGGATTCCAGAATAAGGAAACCGGACGGTATTTCGGTCTGGAGATCGATATCGCAGAAGAGATGGCGAAACGTATGGGCTACAGCAAAGTAGAGTATGTGACTGTGGTCCCGGACGACAGGAAGGAAGTGCTGCTGGAGGGCGATGTAGACTGTCTGGTGGCATGCTACTCCATTGCGGATTCCAGACTGGAGAATTTTGATTTTTCTCCTGCCTATTATACAGACACCACAGACATCATGGTGGAAAATTCCAGCCTGATCACGTCTCTGGAAGAGATGCAGGATATGACCATCGGCATCATGTCCGGATCCAACGCCGGCCCTCTTCTTGCCAACAAGCTTTATGAAATGGGAATGATCACCGATGTGGTGGTATCCAACACAGACGAGGGAACGGAATACGAAGGCATGCATGTGAAGAAGTTTGAGTCCTATCAGGCAGTATCAGACGCCCTTGAAGAAGGCGTTGTGGACGGCGCATGTATGGACGGCAGTATTGCCAATACGTATATGAATGAGGAGCGTACGATCCTGGGCATCAATATCGCAGAGCAGAATTACGGCGTGGCCACCCAGAAGGGATCGGAGCTGAGCCAGCCGGTGGCGGACACCATCCAGGAAATGCTGGACGACGGGACCATCGAAACGATGATCGACAAATGGGATTAGGAGGAAGCGGCGTATGTCTAGAAAATTGAGCAGAAAAGCAATTTTACTTTTTGTCATCGAGATCATCAGCCTGATCGTCATGGGCGTTTTTCTGACTGCCATGCAGAGCCGTCTTTCCCTGAATGACTACCAGGCGGATATTTCCTGCGGTCTTGGACAGCTGGAGACCCTTCTTTCAGAAGCAGACCAGGAACGGCAGGATACCATCGCCACAGATGACGCGATCTATCAGGCGAAGGTTGAGAGCATCCGCTTTCTGGCGGAAAATGACAAGAGCTATCGTGTGAGCAACTCTAAGATGCAGGAGTATGCAGACCTTCTCCAGGTGGATAATGTTCTGATCCTGGACAAGGAAGGAAACCAGCTTGCAAAGGCACAGGACACAGAGGTGGACTTCACCCGCGCCCGGTTCAACCAGCTCCGCACGGTCTTTGAGACCGGCGAGCCTGCCGAGCCTATTGAGATCCAGACGGACAATATCTGGGAAAGATATTACAGCGCGAAGATCGACGCAGAGACCATGGCGGTGGTGGAAAACCAGCCGGAGGAGCTGTATCAGCTTCTGGACGGCACTGTGCCCCAGGGCAGCGTCCTTTCCAATGTGAGTGTGGGAACCACCGGTTATATGATCGCTGTTTCCGGAAAAAGCTATGAGATCGAATATCATCCTGATGAAGAAATGATTGGAAAAGACGCCCTGACCTGCGGGATCTCTGTGGATAAGCTGGAGGACGGGAACTTCTCCTGGATGACCATTGTGATCACTTATGGTATCTTTGTGATGCATGACCACGAAAAAAGTCTGGAGGATAAGAGGGATTACAAGGAATTCAAGCGTTTCTGCCACGATAAGGTGGTTGGCCGCAAAGCGGCGGTGCTTTCCTTTGTAGGGATCATCTGTATTCTGGTGATCTCCTTCTATATGCAGACCCTTTTCGCTCTTTCCAGTCAGTCCATCAGCAACAACCAGCATCTGGATGATGTGGAGAAGACCATGGCAAGGTTTGAGCAGAGGGTGGAGGAACTGACAGAGCAGTACAACACCTGGTATCTGAACAAGTGCCAGATCGCCACTTATATTCTGGAAAACAACAGGGAGCTGATCGAGGATGAAGAGAAGATCGGAGAGCTGTCAGATATCCTTCAGGTAAAATACATCTATGTGTTCGACCATACGGGAACCATTGTTGCTACCAACTCTACCTATAATAACTTCCAGGTCAGCCAGGATCCGGAGGATCAGTCCTATGAATTCAATAAGCTTCTTCTGGGCGGCGATTACCTGATCCAGGAAGCCCAGCCGGATGAAGCATCCGGAGATTTCTACCAGTACATCGGTGTATCCATGCATGATGAAGAAGGGGATGTGGATGGATTTGTCCAGATCGCTATCAAGCCGGAGAAGCTGGAGCAGATCCTTCAGAATATGCAGCTTTCCAATGTGCTTGACGGAATCCAGGTGGGAAGAGGCGGCTTTGCTTTTGCCATCAACAAAGAGGACGGAACCTTTGCTTATTATCCGGATGACAAGCTTGTGGGAAGACAGGCATCGGACTACGGTATTGAGGAAGATCAGATCAAGGCCGGCTACAGCGACTACCTGAAGATCCAGTCCGAGCGTTATTACTGCGGCTCCATAGAAAACGGAGACTATTATGTATACATTGCGGTTCCGGAAGAAAATATCATGACCCAGAGGGTGCCGCTGACACTGGCGACCGGTCTGTTCAGCCTGGTCTGCATGATCATCATTTTCCTGGCTCTTACCTTTGGAAGAAGCCACGTTTGGGTGGAAGTTGTGGACGGAACGGAGCCTTTGGAACAGACAACAGGACTGGACAAGCGTATGATCGATGTTCCGCTCCCGGACGGCAGGGTGAAAAAGACCGAGTCCGCAGAAAGCCGCTGGACCTTCCTGACCATGAAATGGGGAGAAAAAACAGCGGAACAGCAGATCGCATCCGTTGTAAAAGGACTGTTCGGAACCTTATCGGTCCTGATCTGCATCGGTGTTTTATTTAAGGATAAGTTTTTCGGAAGCGATTCCCTTTTTACTTATATTATTGACGGCGGCTGGGAAAAAGGGATCAATGTATTTGCCATTACGGCATGTATCCTTGTGATCGGTGTGGTCACCACGGCAACGACGCTGATCAAGAAGCTCCTGAAGCTTCTTGCCATCACCTTCGGCGCCCGGGGCGAGACCATCTGCAGGATGATCAGCAGCTTTATCAAATATCTTTCTGTGATCGCCATGCTGTATTACTGCTTTGCCCTGTTCGGCGTGGACACGGCTACGCTCCTTGCTTCTGCCGGTATCCTTTCCATTGCCATCAGCCTTGGGGCCAAGGACATGGTGGGAGATATCCTGGCAGGACTGTTCATCATTTTTGAGGGAGAGTTCCGTGTAGGCGATGTAGTCAACATCGGCGGCTGGATCGGCACGGTCCTGGAGATCGGGATCCGTACCACCAAGATCGAGGACGGCGCCAAGAATATCAAGATCATCCGGAACAGCAATGTAAGCGATGTGATCAACATGACCAAGCATACATCCTTCGCTTCCTGTGATATGGGCATCGAGTACGGGGAATCCCTGGAAAGAGTGGAAAATATCTTTGAAAAAGAATTCCCCAATATCAAAGAACGTTTTCCGGCTATCCTGGACGGACCCTTCTATAAGGGCGTGGTGGCTTTGGCTGACAACAGCGTCAATGTGCGTATCGTGGCACAGTGCCGGGAGCAGGACCGTGTACAGCTTGAGCGTGACCTGAACAGAGAGATGAAGCTGATCTTCGACAAATACGATATCAACATCCCGTTCCCGCAGGTTGTGATCAATCAGCCTATCGAATTTAAGAAGGCTACCGAATGGGAAAAACGCCGGGCAGAGAAATTTACCGACGAGCAGAAGATCGCATCCAAAGATATAGGAAACGAAGACGAGAGAGAACGGTAAAAACAGGAGGAAATAGAATGAAGAAAAGAAATCTGATCGCAGGAAACTTACTGGCAATAGCTTTACTGGCAGGTGCCCAGATCCCTGTATCTGCGATGCCTATGGACATCGAGGAGGCAGTCTCCTCACCGGACTACAACGCATACGAGCATTCCGGAAGCTATTCCGGATACGATGATTCCGAACTGATCGCTATAGGAGAGGATTATGTGGCGACTGCCAATGCCATGATCCGTGTGGCGCCTTTCGGAGATATCCTGGGAAGCGTGACTCCCGGACAGAAATACTATGTGGTGGGAGAGTGCCCGGACTGTATGTGGTATAAGATCTCCGGAGACGTTTCCGGATATGTATATGCCAGCTACATGGTTCCTGCGTCTGAATACGTACAGGAGACAAACAGCAATTCAGAGGTGGGAGAAAATGTCCGCTCCCTGAATATGTACATGACCGTAGAGGGCGCTTCCGCTGTAAATGTACGTACAGAGCCAAGAAAATCCGGGAAAGTGGTCGCTGTTGTAAAAGAAGGGGAGGAAATCCACGTAACAGGGAATGTCCTGAACACAGAATGGTACCAGTGTAAATACGAAGGGGAAACCGTATATATCTGCGACGACTATCTGAAGCCGGAGCTTCCCCAGATGATGACCTGTACCGTAAAGAGTTCCCTGAATATCCATTCCGGGGCAAGCGCGGACGCACAGATCATCGGCGAATTGAAGCACGGGGACAAGATCAAAGTCAGCGCAGATGAAAACGGATGGCTTAAATTTTCAATGGAAGACGGAAAGATCGGCTATGTGTCTGACGAATATATGGCGGCCATCGAGTAAAAAATGAAATGAAAAATACATAGAAAAAGAATACGGACCAGGCAGGGAGAAAGAAAAAGGCTCCCGGCCTGGCCTTTTTGCCGTTAAGAGATAAAACCGCCTGCGCAGTTTAACTTGAAGAATTTAGAGAAGTTATATATAATGAATAGTAGTTTTGGCATTTAGAAAGTTGGAAAGTGTGGTGTATGTACTATGATCGCGATCTGTGACGATGAAAGACGGGACGGAGAGGAGCTGGCTGCATTGATCCGGGAAACACCAGACTGGAAAGCCCATCCGTTTCCCATTCAATTGTTCGATAAGCCTGCAGAGCTTCTGGAAGAAATAAAAAAAGGCAATAGATTCGGCCTGATCTTTATGGACATTTATCTGGGAGAGGAACGGGGGGATCTGATCGCCCGGGAAATCCTGGACCTGGACAAGGAAACGGAACTGGTATTTCAGACCAACAGTCTGGATTTTGCCATAAAAGCCTTTGAACTGAATGCCCTGCATTATCTGGTAAAGCCTTTGTCTGTGGAAAAGGTCAGTGAGGTCTTAAGACGCTACCAGCAGAAAAAGAATAATCTGGGCGTCCTGGAGCTGAAGGCGGGCAGAAAGGATTATCTATTCCAGAAAGAGAATATCACCAAGATCATCAGCGAAAAGAAAGGGATCCGCATTTATCAGAAAGAGGAAGCGGATATGTGGATCAAAACGTCATTTCAGAATGTGGCGGACCTTATGGATGACGGCACATTCCTGGTGGTTTCCAGGGGCTATCTGGTAAACATGGGTTACATTCAAAGCATCGACAGAGAAAAATGTATCCTGGAGGACGGAACGGAGATCCTTCTCAGCAGGAAAAACCGCGGGGAGATCCGGCAGCGGTATCATGATTATCTGTTTGAGCGGGCATAGGAGAGACGGGGATATGAGAGAAACAATGGAGTTATGGATCCAGCTTTTGGGCTTTGTGCTGCAGACGGTTCCCATCGTTTGTTTTTATATTCTGACAGAAATAGAGATAAACGGCAGAGGGCACTGGAAAAAATATGCCGCGCACCTGGGGCTGGCAGAGCTTTTCTTTGCCGGTGGTTTTGTGTGCCTGTGCTGGATCATGGAGGAAAGAGGGTTTTCCCGGCTGTGGGGCGATCTCTATGCGCTGGTCATGATTGTGCTCTTTTTTTTATGGTTCTGGAAGGAGGAAAAGAGAAATGAGAAAAAGAAAAGCCTGGATCGCCCTGGTTGTAAGTGCGGCGGTGGCGGGAACATCTCTCCCTGTTTCAGCGGCGGAATTATTCGCTGATGGAGCCGGTACGGAAACAGAGGAGTTTCAGTGGGAAGAAGCATCCAAAACGGAGGATGCGCTGTTCACAGACGGAAACAGTACCGGTGCGAAAGAGGAGTCCGGCGCGGAAGAACTGCCGGAAGAAAGCTTCGTTTTTGCGGAGCATGGAGAAATTCCTTCTGGCGGCGGGATCAGCGGGTATATCCAGGGGGAGGCCATCGTATGGATCGAAGAAGACGCCTCCCCAGGCAACAGCCGGGCAAGGAGCAATGCCCTGTTTCCTTATGCGGCAGAGACGCTTTTTGACAGCACGGTTTCGGAGACGTCCACGGAGAATCTTCTGGGGAGCAGTCCCGAGGGAGAAAGCCAGAATGGCGGAAAAGCAGTGCTGATAAAAGGGAATGGCCAGAGCACCCAGGAACTGATCCAGGAGCTTTTGAACTATCCCCAGGTGAAGGCGGCGGAGCCTAACTATATCGTTACTCTGGGCAGCAGCCAGCCTCCGGAGGATATGACCGCAGAGGATGCGGCAGAGATTTTTGACGACAGCAGTGCCGGTGGGGAAGAAGAACCGGTTTTATCTGAGGAAGAGCAGCCGGTCTATGTCCCTGCTGATGACGCAGAAAGTACTTTTGCAGACGGGGAAGAAGTATTTGGCAGCGAGAGCGGGGAATCCGCATTTTCTGACGGAGAGGCAGCCTATAGGGCAGAGGCCTATGACGATGACGGCACTTACGCGGATATGACCCGGGGAGAATGGAATAAATGGAACACCGGACAGATGAAAGGCGCGGAAGGTACAGACGTCAATATCGATGAGGTATGGGCAAAGTACGGACAGGGAAGCGAAAAGGTAGTGGTAGCGGTGGTAGACACCGGCATAGATTATACCCATCCGGACCTGGCCGGCAGGATGTGGGACGAAGGCCTGAATTATCCGGCTCTGACGGCTTTAGGCGGAGGCCCCTTTGGGATCAATGTTACTTCGAAGGATGTGTACGATTCCATAGACCCCATGGACGACTATAGGCATGGAACACACTGCGCAGGGATCATCGCGGCGGAAAGCAACGGATTCGGCACCACCGGAATCGCCCCCGGGGTAGAACTGATGGCTGTGAAGGTGATGGGCAGCAGCGGAGGTAGCTATTCGGATATATACCGTGGACTGCAGTATGTATTGACCGCCGCCCGGGCAGGAGTCAACGTAAAAGCAGTAAATTACTCTCTTGGAGGGCCTGTTCTTTCTGCGATCACGAACCGCATTATGGAAAGTCTTGGAGAAGAAGGCATCGTTACCTGCATAGCTTCGGGAAATGACACGAGAGATATCGATCAGAATACCATGGATACCAGCAGCATGCAGACCAGCCCTTATGTGGTTGTTGTGGATTCCATGGATTCTGACGGAAACCTTGCCGTCTATTCCAATTATGGAAAGCGCTATACTCATGTTCTGGCGCCGGGCACATCGATCCTTTCCACGATCCCCACAGGAACGGAGGTCTATACGGCAGAGTATGCCAAAGGGAATCTTCTCTACAGCGGCTTTGAAGACAGCGGCGATACCGGCTCGGATCCGGCGCCGGTGGGACCGGAACTGGAATTTTACCAGTGCCAGGAAGACGCACCCAGAAAGATGGGACAGAAGTTGGAGCCTACAGAAGAAAACTATATGCTGGGAGAAAAGAGCATTTCCCTCAGCAGCAGTTGTAAATATATTATTTCCGCCCCTATCAGCATAGAAGGGGTGCCGGAAGGAGAGTACCATCTGTCTCTGGACGGGCATGTCAATAACACCAATCTTATCGTGGGCGCCTGGCTGATCGATAAGGACGGGGAAGAGTATGCCCTTTATTACAGCTCCGATGAAATGTTTTATATAGCAGATAACTGCTGGAAAACTGTGCCTTTTGATATTCCGGAAGAATTTGATTCCTGGGACGATTTTCAGATCTGTATCGGTGTAGAACCTTATTACGAAGGGGAAGATTCGTTTACCGCCTGGATCGACTGTGTGGGGATCGGACGGCAGGAGATCCCTTACAAATATGAATCCGGAACATCTATGGCAGCACCGGCTGTGGCCGGCGCCGCGGCCCTGCTTTCTTCCATCTATCCCAATGAAGAGGCCGATGTGATCGCGGCGATGCTCCGGGGCGGAGCCGTAAAGTCAGAGGCCTACAGTGATCTGGCGTTAGAGAGCGGCAGGCTTGACGTGAATAAAGCCGTGGAAAATCCGGAACCGGTGATCACTTTTGTGGAAAACCTGGGAAGCACCTGCCTGCTCAATGGATTTTTCCCGGGAGAAAACCTTACTGTGACTATAGACGGAATACAGGCAGAGATCCTGGATCAGTCGGAAACCTATCTGGAGGTAAAGGTTCCTGAAGGCTTTAAAGAAAGCCTGGCGGAGATAACTGTGCGCACTGCCAGGGGAACAGGAAGATTTTTCTGGCTCCTGGGGGACAGTGACCGGAGTTTCCAGGATGTAGAACTTCCCCAGGGGTCTCTCGGAGAAGAATTCAAAGACATTACCTGGGAAAATGTGGCAAGCGACGGGCAGACGTTATATTTCCTGCCTGCTCCGGATATTGAGCAGGAAAGTCTGTATGCTTATCTCTGGACCTATGATACAAAGACGGAACAGTGGGGAAAGATCCCTGTTCCGGGAGAAGCCATGCTGATCAGTATCGCCGTCTGCCAGGATTACCTTTATGGATACGGGGAAATGGAAATAGAAGGATTAGGGCTTACCGGTCCTACGTTCCTACGATACAGTTTAAAAGAGGGAAAATGGGAAGACCCGATGGCCTCGACGATGGCACCGAGGTATGGAAGCCTTTTCGAATATCAGGGAGAACTGTACTGTGCCGGGGGATATTATGAAGAAAACACCGATGTGATCTTCCGGGTGGATTTTGAAGAAAAAAAGGAAGAAAGGATCGAACTGAAGCTTCCATACAAAGCTATAATGACGGGCATAAGATCCCGGGGAGAAGAACTTCTGGTGTATCCTGCTGCCAGCAGCCAGACAAACGTTCTGTATTATTATGACGGCGAGGACTGGGAAGTGATCCCCTTCCAGGGAGAGGAACATTTATCTACCTATACCCCGCTGGCTGTGGCGGCTGTGGAAGAAGGCTTTTTGATCAGCGGCCTTGTGAAGGATACAGAGGACGACGGCACAGAGTGGGCGGACACCTGGCTTTTAAGGACAGAGGGCACAGAGCCTGTGCTGGAAAAACAGGATAAGATCTTCTGCCCTTCCAAGGGAACTGCTTACACAGGGGCTGTGGCCGGAGGCAGCTTTTATGTGACGGCTTATATCCCCCAGAAAGGCGGGTTTATCCTGCGGAAGCTTGACGGGGTTACCGCCTACCCCACAGAGACGGTCCGCAACGGCTGGCAGACCATCGAAGGAAAGACCTACTACTACCGGAACGGGAAACCGGTGACCGGTTTTGTGACCATCGACAATGCCGTCTACTACTTCTACCAGGGCAGCAGCCAGGTGCGCTGCGGGGCTACGGAAATAGGAGAGATGGTCACCGGCTGGATGGAACAGAGAAAGAGCGGACGGAGATTTTATTTCTGGAACGGAAATAAAAAGATCCGCTGCAATGCCAGACAGAAAGGCGCCATGTGCACCGGCTGGGTCACCTTCTCCAATGGAAGCCGATTCTTCTTTAACAATGGCAACAAAGGCGTAAAGAGCAATACCACCCAGAAGGGCCAGATGGCCACCGGCTGGCTGACCGGAACCGGCGGACGGACCTTCTATCTGTGGACCGGAAGCGAAAAGGTAAAGACCAACGCCAAAAAGAAAGGCCAGATGGCAGTGGGCTGGGTCACCTTCGCAGACGGAAGCCGGTACTTTATGTGGAACAAAAATAAAAATCTGAAAAGCAGGGCCACAAATCTCGGCGAGCGGGTGACAGGAACCATGTACAGCAAGAGCCGGGAGCAGTATTTCCAGTTTGATAAGAACGGAAAGCTGGTCAGGAGTTATCGGTAAGTTTTAGAAAGAGGGAACTTCTTATATTTTGTAAGAGGTTTCCTTTTTCGTATTTTTCGTTTTTTTTATTACACCTTATCTTGCGGTTTTGTCTGATTTTTTTTATAATTCATATCAGGACAGATAAACAGTCATACATTTTAAAGCTATAAGGAGAGGGTTTTATTTATGAAGGTATTAAACTTTGGTTCTATGAACCTGGATTATGTGTATCAGGTAGACCACATTCTGATCCCGGGAGAAACACTGGCCTCTTCGGACCGGAAGACATTCTGCGGGGGAAAGGGCCTGAATCAGTCCATTGCCCTTGCCAAGGCGGGGATCCCGGTATATCATGCAGGCATGATCGGAGACGAGGGGGATGTTCTCCTTGAAACCTGCAGGGAAAACGGGGTAAACACGGAGTTCATCCGCAAGATCCCGGGCCCCGGCGGCCACACCGTGATACAGGTGGATAAAAACGGACAGAACAGCATCCTTCTTTTCGGGGGATCCAACAGGAGCATGACAAAAGAATTCGTGGATTCTGTACTCGCTGCTTTTGAAGGAGGGGATATCATCCTTCTCCAGAACGAGATCAATGAACTGGACTATATCATTGACAAGGCCTATGAAAAGGGGATGATGATCATTCTGAACCCCTCCCCCTATGACAGCGCCCTGGACGCCTGCGATCTTTCCAAAGTAAGCCTGTTCCTGGTGAACGAGATCGAAGGATATCAGATCACCGGAGAAAAGGAACCGGAAAAGATCCTGGCCAGGATCAAGGAGCTGTATCCAAAGTCAAAGATCGTGCTCACACTTGGGGGAGAAGGCTCCGTATACCAGGATGAAAGCGGCATCTACCGCCAGGGCATCTATAAGGTAAAGGCAGTGGACACCACCGCGGCAGGGGACACTTTTACCGGCTATTTTATTTCTTCGATCATCGATGGAATGCCGGTGCAGGAGGGACTTTCCCTGGCGGCCAAGGCATCGGCCATTGCAGTTTCCCGTCCGGGAGCCACCGCGTCGATCCCTCTGCGGGAGGAAGTCCTTGCATGGGAGACAGACAACAACTGAACAGCGACTTATTTCCAGCGCTTCCTGGACAAAACCAGGAGGCGCCTGTATTTATCCTGCCAAATCCTGTCGTTTTCTTGCACCTGTGTGGTTTGTGGTGTATAATGGGAAACATCAGTAGAAGAACGAGCAAGGACGATAGGTGAACAGATTTGAAGAAAAAAATAGAACAGTTGTTAAGCGGAAAATTTCAGTATGAACAGCCGGCTCTCTTGTTTTCCCAGGAAAAGATCGCGGTTACGGTAAAACCGGGGGAAACTTTGCGGGGAGAGCTGTATTTCGGCACAGAAGATAATGAACGGATCCGGGGCTACATCACCTCCTCCCACCGGCGTCTGGTCCCCGGGATGGACAGATTTTCCGGCACTACGGTCTGCCTTCCCTATGGCATAGACGGAGGCGGGATGCAGCCGGGAGAAGAATGTACCGGCTGGCTTTGCTTTACCACAAATATAGGGGAATATAAGCTTCCCTTTGCCATTACAGTGGAAAAAGAACAGGTCAAAAGTTCGTCAGGGGAAATAAAGGATATGGATGCCTTCCAGAGGATCGCCGGAGAAAATTTCCGGGAAGCCTACCGGATCTTTACCGATCGGTCCTTTGCCATGATCCTGAAAGATTCCCCTAAAAAAGAACAGGCCTTATATAAAGGCCTTTCCATTCAGCCGGTGACTTATCAGCATCTGGAAGAGTTTTTTATCGGCACAGGAAGAAAAGAACCTATCCGTATTTCCCTTGAGGAGGAACAGGCTGAATTTTACGAAATGCGCCAGTCTATCCAGGAATCCTTTGCCATCCGCCGGAACGGCTGGGGACATCTGCGCCTGGAGATCGAAACCAGAGGGGATTTCCTGGAAGTTGGGAAAAAGGTAGTCACAGAGGAGGATTTTATAGGAAGCCAGTATCAGGCAGAATATGTGATCCGCCAGGAACTTTTAGGAAAGGGCACACAGTTTGGGGAGATCATAGTCCAAAGCCCCTATCAGCGTCTGGTCTATCACGTGGTCGCCTCCAAAGGACCCAGATCCCATGTAAATATGAATATCCGTGTAAAAAAGCACCGTGTTTCTATGATGCGGGATTACCTGGACTACCGCACCGGAAAGATGGAATTTAAAACCTGGGCGGGAAGCAGCCACTATATTTTAAACCAGCTGTGGGAAGCCGGGTGCGATTATCCGGAATATCAGATGTATGAAGCCTACCTTCTTCATCTGGAGGGGGACGACGAAGCTGCCGGTGAGATCCTGAAAAAATTCCAGGATAAATCTTTTTCCAGAGAGGAACTGGAGTTTGCAGGGATGTATCTGTATCTGTGCACCCTGACCGGTTTATATCCAAATAAGGAACAAGCTCTTAGAAGAGTGCAGAACTTCTTCCATCAAAAAGAAGACAGCTTTCTGCTGCTCTGGCTTCTTTTGCAGATGGAGCCCTCCTTTAGGACAGCTCCATCCAAAGCTCTTTTTATGATGGAGGAAATATTTGACAAAGGTTCCAGAAGTCCCCTTCTCTATCTGGAAGCATGGCGGTATATCGAAAAGGATATGTCCCTTCTTCACCGGCTGGACAGATTCTGGATCCAGGTTTTCCTTCTGGCAGGAAAAGAAGGCCTTCTTACAGAAGAGCTTTCCATGCGGCTGGCCTATCTTTCCGGATATGAAAAGACATTCAGCCAAAGCCTGTACCGGGCGCTGGGAATGGCATATGAGGCCTATCCTACTGACGATGCCCTGGAAGCCATCTGCAAATATATCATGAAGGGAAATCCCAGAAAGCAGGAGTATTTCCGCTGGTATTCCCTGGCCGTGGAACATGGCCTTCGTCTTACCAGGCTTTATGAATATTATATCGAAACTATGGATACCAGTTACCAGCAGGAACTTCCCAAGGCGGTCCTGATGTATTTTACCTACAATAACGACTCCCTTGGAGATGGAAAAAAAGCCTTTCTTTATGCCAGTGTCATCCGGCACAAGGAAAAAGATCCGGGCACCTATGCACGGTACAAAAACAGTATGGAAGAGTTTGCGGCCAAGAAACTGGCAGAGGGCTGCATGAATGAGAACTATGCGGCGCTGTACCAGGAATTTCTGATGCTGCCGGACAATGTTTCCAAGGCCAAGGCCATTGCCGGGATCTGTTTTACCTGCCGCCTGTATTGTGATGACAAAAAGATCCGTAAGGTGATCGTGCGCCATGCCCAGCTGGACAAAGAGGAAGTCTATCCCTGCGTTCACGGAGTAGCCTATCCCAGGATCTACACAGAAGATGCCGCTATTCTTTTCCAGGATGACAAGCAGCGCCGGTATGCCTCTACCGTGGCCTACAATATAAGCCGCCTGTTTGACGAGAGAAATACCGTCCCGGTACTGATCAGGCTTGGAATAAACGATCCGGGCATTCTCCTTCATTACTGTGAAAGCACCGCTATCAGCAAAGACAATCTGGGTATTTTCCAAAAACTGGTGAAATCCTCCGGATTTGCTTCAGAATACCGCCGGCATATAAGGAAAAAGATCCTGGATTATTATAAACACCACGTATACGGGGAAGATTTAGATGATCATCTGAAAAATATAGATTTCCGGGAATATGCCCTGGTAGACCGTCCGGCCCTTTTGGAGATCCTGATCGCACGGCATATGTTTCCCCAGGCACTGGGCATCATCGAGGAGTTTGGCTATGAGGGAGTATCCCTTTCGGACCTTTTAAAGCTGACCAGCAGGATGATCCTAAGAAGCGAGCTTTCTGAAGATGAAGAGCTTTTGGCCCTTGCCAGTGAAGTGTACCGGCAGGGCAAATACGATGAAGTGATCCTGGAGTATCTGATGAAATACCGTACAGGCCCCATAGAGGAACTGCTTTCCATTTGGAAGAGCGCCCAGGGCTTTGATATGGATACCTATCAGCTGGAAGAAAAAATCCTGGAGCTTTTGATGTTTTCCTGCGATTACCGCAAGGAAGGAGAAACGGTTCTCAAAGATTATGCAAAAAAATCCGGTAAGGAGCGGATCATCGGTGCGTATCTTACCCAGGTATCGTATGGGATTTTTGTAAAAGAGTATCCCATGAGCGACTTTGTGAAAAAAGAGCTGATCCATGCCTACAAAAGAAAATGGCCGGTGAACCAGGTATGCCGTATGGCTCTTCTTCTTTCCCTCTCCAGGGAAAAACATAAAAAAGGGGATACCCTGGAAATGAAAAGAAAGCTTTTGGAAGAGTTTGCCAAAAAGGGAATGATCTTTGCCCTTTACCGAAGGCTGGAGCCGGATCTTTTAAGCCCCTATCAGCTGGATGACAAGACTTTTGTGGAATGTCATGCCCACCCCAAGGCCAAAGTTACCCTATATTACGCGCTGGATGCCGGACTTGGACTTGAAAGGGAATATAAAAGCGAACCGTTGGCCAATGTTTTTGAAGGGATCTTTACCAAAGCTTTTACGCTGTTTTATGGGGAAAGCCTGCATTACTATTTTGTAATTGAGAAAGACGGACAGAAAAAGAAGACTTCAGAACGGGTCATCACCATGAATAAGGTGGAGGGAACGCCCGGAAGCAAGTACCAGATGCTGAATCAGATACTTGCCGCCAGAAGACTGGAAAAAGAGCAGGAGGTCCTCCAGAAGATGAAGCAATACCTCCGCCAGGAACAGTACGTAAAGGAACTGTTTGTGACAGAGAAGGAAGAGTAGAATAGAGGAAACAGGAATGAACGAAATTCGCGACTTGATCATTGGGATTGATTTTGGAAAAGAGGATTCCCAGATATGCTATTACGACCGGAATGCAAAAGAGCCACGGTCCCTTTCTATGAAAGTAGGCTCGGCACAGTACGAAGCGCCCACACGTCTCTGCAGAAGAGTGGAACAGGGGGATTACTGCGTAGGTCTTGAGGCGGAATATTTTGCCAGGGAAAAGGGAGGGTTTCTGGTAGAGAATCTCTACGATGCCTGTAAAAAAGAAGACCCGGTCCTGGTAGCCGGAGAACAAAAAGAACCCTGGGAGCTTTTATCTTATTTTCTTAAAGGAATGCTGAAATTTCTGGGAGTTATGGAAGTGATAAAGAACACCAAGTGCCTGGTGATCACTTCCCCTTCTTTAGGAGAGATCCAGGTGAAAAATTATCAGAAAGCCT
>DXBU01000004.1 GCA_019116385.1 Candidatus Blautia faecigallinarum
TCTTAAATTTTATCACATCTCTTTTTACGATTCAAGTATTTTTTCCTAAAATGTTCCTACAAATTTTCCTATTTTTGTGAAGTTTTTGACAAAATCAACTTTCCCAGGCACTGCACTTTATGCAATTAGCTGATATGTTTTCCTATTTTTGTAAATCCGGGCAAAAAAGCGGCAAAACTGGGCATATTGTTTTCCCCGCCTTCATTGACAGCCGGGAAAAACAACTGGTACACTTAAAGCAGAAATGGAGGTTGGGAAAATGAAGAAAAAACACCGAAGATCTGTTGTCCGCATACTGGGCGCTCTGCTCCTTTCTCTGCTGCTCTGCATTCCGGCAGGGCTGGCATTTTTCTATTTTACGCAGCCTATGGAAGATGTATCTTACGATCTGTCCCTGCTTGCGGAAGACGGGCAGGAATACCAGGGCGACAAAGGGTGGACTGTATATATCGATGAAGCCGGAGAAAGAACGCCGCTTACCTCAAACGGCACCGGAGGATACAGCGGCCTTACGGAACCGGGGCAGACCTTTTATTATTCCCGGAAGCTCACAGAACGTCTGGACAGCCCCATGCTGCAGATCGGCGTGGCTAACCGCACAGTCGCTGTATTTCTCGATGATGATGTGATCTATACGGACTGCCCGGATCTGGATAACCGGATCGGCTATCTAGCGCTTCCTATGCTGGAGGCCGACCGTTTTGAACCTTTGACGGTCTCTCTTCCTCCGGATTATCCCGGCAGGACGCTGACCATCGCACAGTCCACTCCCATATATTCGGAAACCTCCACAGAAGCGGATCCATCCTTCAGCGAAACGGTTTGGCCCTGTGATATAACCTTGTACTGCGGATATGCCTATGAAAGCGGTCTGATCGCCGAGGCTTCCCGGGTGATGCTTCCCGCTGTTCTTTTGTCTGCCCTGATGCTCTTGCTTCTGGCAGTCTTTGTGTGGAACGCATGGATGGGGAAATTGTACCCTCAGCTTCCTGTCTTTGTCCTTGCGCTTTTATTCCAGATCGGCAGTATACTTTCCGGAGCGGAATTTTTCAGTTCCTATTTCGGGATCCTTCCTGTGGATCTCCGGCAGCTGTTTTTCCACCTGTCTGCAGGGGCTCTGTTCCTTTTCCTCACCTTGTATTCCGGCCGGCTGCTTTTGCTGTCCGCCGCTGTCACCGCTTTGCATTGGGCCGCCACAGCGCTTTATTTTCTGGTGCAGATGGACTGGCTCATGGAATACGGAGCCCTGTATGTCTTCCTGTCGGAGCTTCCCCAGTACACCGGTTTTTTCGGTCTTTTGCTCTTTCTTGCAGAAGGATTTCTCCTGTGGAAGAGAGGAAGCCGTTTTTTCCGCCGCATGTGCGCAGCCGCTTTGACCACAGCCGCAGGATACGGGATATTTCTCCTATGCACTCTTTTCCTCCGGCCAGGTTATGCCGCAGATGTTTTCAAACGGCTGAAGGATGAAGCAGTCACCCGTCTCCCGTATTTTTCTCTGCAGCTTGTATGGGATCTCTGCCTTATAGCAGCCCTTGTCTCTGTAATCATGGAGGTGGTATCCCAGATGACGGAGTATTTTACAGAAAATGCCGTTCTTACCACCAAAAATAAGCTTGCCCTCGAAAGCTATGAAAATCTCCGCCGCCAGTCCGAAGAAATACAGATGCTCCGCCATGACACCATGAAGCATTATTCTCTATTATATGCCATGGCGAAGGAGCGGCCCGAACAGATATCCGGATATCTGAAGGATCTGATCGGGCAGGCCCGGGATATCCGTCCTGTGGTCGCCAGCCGGAACCGGGTCCTTGACATCCTGGTCAACGGAAAGCTGAGCGAGGCGGCGGAAAAAGGAATTTCTGTGGAGATCCTCCGCTCAGACGCTCCTGAACGCCTGCCTCTTTCCGACGGAGATCTTTGCCGTCTCGTGCTGAACATCCTGGACAACGCGGTTTACGCCGCGTCACGTCCCAGGGCAAAAGAACATTTTATCCGTCTGGATTTCCACTGCAAGGAACAGCATTTTGTTTTTTCCTGTGAAAATTCCAGGGCAGACCTGCCCCAAAAGAAAAAGCTCCCCCATCCGGAGGAGCATGGTTATGGTCTGAAGATCATCCGGCAGATCATGAGCCGGTGGGGAGAGGATATGATCTCTGTTGAAGAAAGCCCTTCCTCATACAGCATCACGGTGATCCTGCCCTTATAGCTCTATTCCTTCATGTAGGAAAAGAACGCCTGCCGCACCTCTTTGATCCGATGCTTGCTGACCGGAACGATCCTTCCGCCGGCAAGCTCAAGGCAGGTGCTCTGCAGAGTCCGCACATAGCGGCAGTTTACCAGAAAGCTCTGGTGGCACCGTACAAAGCCGTGGCTTAAAAGCATTTCCTCAAGTCTGCTCATGGAAAGTGACGTATCCCATTCTTCTGACTCCAGATAGATCCTGCTCTTTCTTCCTACGATCTCAATATAATAAATCTCGCCGGGAGATACTTTCTTTATGCCGCCGTTTGTATGGAGCAGGATATCCCGGTCTTTCCGGTACCTGGCGTAGCAGTGCAAGATCCCTTCTCTCAGCTTTTCCCTTTCCACCGGCTTAGCCAGATAGCGGGCCGCAGATACCTCATATCCCATAAGAGCCATCTCTTTATTAACAGAGAGAAAAATAATATCCGTCTTTCTGTCTTCTTCCCGGATCTGACGGGAAAGGGCGATGCCGTCCTGTTCCGGCATCATCACGTCGAGAAGGAGCAGGTCAAACTGCCGGCCCCCTTTCAACTGTTCCAGCAGATCCTTTGCCCTGCTGAAACAGGAAATCTCGCCCGGGATTTTTTCTTTCCTGCAGATCTCTTCCGCCATGATGCGGGTCCTTTCTCTGTCTGTCTCCTGGTCGTCACAGACGGCGATCCCATATGTCTGATTTATCATGCCTTACCTCTTATGTCAAAAATATTTATTCTTCCAGGCTGCGGTTCACGTATTTCGCGATCTCCGATACCGAACGGTTCAGCACCAGTTCTTCCGGAAAATCCAGCTCTTTAAGAAGAGCCTCCGCATAGGGGAATTCTCCGATATAAGTATCAAAATGCGCGTCGCTGCCCATCACCACCGGAACCTTGTATTCTCTGCACAGCTCCAGCATGGCGACGTCATTTTCCCTGGCGTTCTGGCGGAAGCAGTCCGGGGCAAGAGAATGGTTATTTACTTCCAGGACCTTTCCGTACTCCTTCGCGCTTTCCACAAGGGCCCGGTAATCCACGGGAAAACGTCCGTCATCGGGATGTCCGATGATATTTACATATGGGTTCTTCATCACGTTTCTATAAGCGTCTGTATTCTCCCTGATGGTTCCCGGCGTCATGCAGGGAGTATGGAGGCTGGCGATCACCACATCCATCCTCCGGATCTCTTTTTCTTCCAGGTCCACATGTCCTTCCGGATCCAGGATATTCACCTCCGCTCCCAAAAGGAGCTCAATGCCGTACAGCTGCCGGGGGACCACCTTTAAATTATGAAAATAAAAATTGTGGCAGGTACCCGGCATCTTCGGTGCATGTTCCGTGATCCCAAGAAGGGAAAGGCCCTTTTCCGCCGCCGCCTTTGCCATCTCCCGCAAAGAACAGTAGGCATGTCCGCTTGCCACCGTATGTGTGTGCAGATCCAAAACCCATTTACGATCCATATTTCTACTCTCCTCTTTCTCTGAAGTATAACGGTTATGCAGTATTTCTTCCCTATTATACATCTTTTTTCTTTCTTTTGGATAGTGATTTTCCATTGCTTTTTCAATTCATTTTCGTTATACTATTCTTTAAGCATAAAATGACATCTGACCGGACGGTTGTTTCAGCCAGGCACATCGGTCCCTTCAGTCCACAGAAAGGAAGCAACACACTATGAACAGAATTTTCAACATGGACAATAAATTCTTTGTCTTTATGGGAAGAGTGGCGGATCTAATCATCCTGAACCTGATCTGCCTTGTATGCTGCATTCCCATCATAACCATCGGAGCGTCCCTGACCGCTCTGTATTATGTCACCTTAAAGATGGTACGGAACGAAGAATCCTATATCATAAAAAGCTTTTTCAAATCCTTCCGTGAGAATTTCAAACAGTCCACAATCATCAATGTGATCATGCTGGTCACAGCGGTAATGCTGTTCTTTGACCTGAATATCTCCCGGGGCCTTGAGGGAATGCTGTCCCAGGTACTGACCTGCATTTTTATCGCTTTTTCGTTCCTGTATTTTTTGGTTTTCCTGTACATATATCCGTTACAGTCAAAATTTTACAATACCATCAAGAATACTTTTTCCAATTCGATCTTAATGGCGATCCGGCATCTTCCCTATACGGTCATCATGATCATTATCAGCCTGATCCCTGTGGCAGTCCTGTTCATTCCGGATGCCCGCATCCAGGCAACGATGATGATGCTTGTATTTCTGATGGGAATATCCACCATTTCTTATCTTAACTCAAAATTTTTTGTTAAGATTTTTGACAATTATATTCCGGATGAAAAAGAGGAGACCGATGGATCTCTTCCGGAAAGCCAGGAAAACGCTGACCAGAAGCTCCCTGATCCCGGAGAAAAAACTCTATGAGAACCTGGAACGAAAAGCCTTACCACTCCCTGGACTATATGCTCCGGGAGCGGTTTCAGGAAAAAGTCTATAAAGTTACCTTGAACGCAGGTATGACATGTCCAAACCGCGACGGCACTCTTGGCCGCCGCGGCTGTATTTTTTGCAGCGAAGGAGGCAGCGGCGATTTTGCCGCGGACGCCCGTCTTTCCATCACCGGACAGATCGACAGCCAGATAAAGGCCCTTCAGTCCAAGCGGCCCATCCGCAAGTATATCGCCTATTTCCAGGCATATACCAACACCTACGCCCCGGTGCCTTACCTGGAAAAGGTCTTTACGGAGGCGATCTCCCATCCCGGCATCGTAGGGCTGTCTATCGGCACGCGGCCGGACTGCCTGGGCGCTGACGTGCTGGAGCTGCTGAACGTTCTGAACCAGCGCAAACCGGTGTGGGTGGAGCTGGGACTCCAGACCATGCATGAAAAAACGGCGGAATATATCCGCCGGGGTTATCCCCTTTCCTGCTTCCAGGAAGCGGTCCGCCGTCTCCGGGCTGCGGATATCGAGGTGATCGTACATACGATCCTGGGCCTTCCCGGAGAAACCAGGGAAGATATCCTGAAAACCATGGATTATCTGAATACCTGTGATATTCAGGGAATAAAGCTGCAGCTTCTGCATATTTTAAAAGGAACGGATCTGGCGGCGGACTATCTGGCAGGAAAATTTCAGGCATTAAAACGGGAGGAATATCTGGACCTGCTCATAGAATGTCTGGAGCATCTGGATCCTTCTATCGTCATCCACCGCATGACCGGCGACGGGCCTAAGGAGCTTCTGATCGCTCCCTTATGGGCCAGCCGCAAGCGTGAGGTTTTAAATCTGCTCCATCATACCATGAAAGAACGGCAGAGCTTCCAGGGAAAGCAGTTTGTCCCCGGATGCTGATGCCCTGTAAAAGACAGGAGGGAACATCATTGGCAGAGCCATTTACGATCTATAAACTTATCGTCCTCTATATGGTCTCCCATTCCGAAAAGGAGGTCAGCAATTCACAGATCACCGACTTTATCCTGGAACGGGGGTATACCAGTTATTTCCATCTCCAGCAGGCGATCTCCGAGCTGATGGAATCCAAGCTTCTGGAAAAGCGGACGATCTCCAATACTTCCTACTACTCTTTGACCGGGGAGGGAAAAGCTGTCCTCTCCGCCCTGGAAGCAGAGCTTTCTTCGGAGATCCGCAAGGACATCCTGGATTATCTTAGGGATCTCGGCTGCAAAGAGCCGGAGCGGATCCTTACCCCGGCGGACTGTTACGAAACGCCCCAGGGCAACTACGCGGTGCGGTGCCAGCTGGTAGAAAAAAACACAACGCTGATCGATCTGAACCTCATCGCCCCTTCCCAGGAAGCCGCCAGATCCATCTGCCGCAGCTGGCCCAAAAAGAGCCAGAATATCTATGAATTGATAATGGAGGAGCTTTTGTAAGCTCCTCCATTTCTTTTACAGCTTCAGAAAATCGTTGCTTAAATATATCCGCAAGAGTATACTGATATCTATACCACACAGTTTAAAGCTGTGGATAAAATTCAAAAGGAAAGATAGCCTATGGAAGATCTGTGTTTACATCCTGAAGAAAAAGGATTCCCCCCTGAAAATGCCGGGAAATACATTTTATACTATATGAATGGCGATGAGCTGTGCACGGTTATCTATGTGGATTTCCGAAAGGAAACGGTACGGATCGAGAATAAAACCGATGATCTCCTGTACCGGGCCTTTGGATGTATCGAGGATCCGGACTGGAAGGATTTTCTGTTCATGCTGGAGGAGCGCTGCTTTCCCCGGACCAGGGACAAGATGAAATCCATCCTCCGGGCCATGGACCTTCCTTTTTATGATCCCTGGCTCATTGTCCAGAAAACCCAGGGCCGCATGGCCGACGACCATCAATGGATCCGGATCGAGGAGGACAATCGTGATCACACTGAGTAAGACAAATAAGAGAACATGAAAGAGGAATCTATATGGATTTATTTGAATACGCAAAATCAAAGACTCTGGACAAAGAGTCCCCCCTGGCATCGCGGCTGCGGCCCGCTACACTTGACGAAGTGGTTGGCCAGGAGCACATCGTAGGGAAGGACAAGCTGCTTTACCGCGCCATCAAAGCGGATAAGCTCACCTCTGTTATTTTCTACGGGCCTCCCGGCACCGGGAAAACCACCCTGGCCAAGGTGATCGCCAATACCACCAGCGCCAATTTTACCCAGATCAACGCTACGGTGGCGGGAAAAAAAGATATGGAAGAAGTGGTAAAGCAGGCGCAGAATGACCTTGGCATGTACGGAAAGAAGACCATCCTGTTTATCGACGAGATCCACCGTTTCAACAAGGGCCAGCAGGATTATCTCCTTCCTTTTGTGGAGGACGGGACCATCATCCTCATCGGCGCCACCACGGAAAATCCTTATTTTGAGGTAAACGGGGCTTTGCTCTCCCGTTCTATCATCTTTGAATTAAAGCCCCTGGAGATCCAGGAGGTCAAGACCCTGATCCTGCGGGCGGTAAACGATCCGCAAAAGGGTATGGGCAGCTATAATGCCGTGATCGAGGAAGACGCCCTGGAATTTCTGGCGGATATGGCCGGAGGAGACGCCCGGAACGCTCTCAATGCGGTAGAGCTGGGCATTCTCACCACTCCCAGGAGCGACGACGGAAAGATCCACCTCACCCTCGATGTGGCTTCCGAATGTATCCAGAAACGGGTCGTACGCTATGACAAACAGGGCGACAACCACTATGACATCATCTCCGCCTTTATCAAAAGCATGCGCGGTTCCGACCCGGACGCCGCCGTATACTACCTTGCAAAGATGCTCTATGCAGGGGAAGATGTGAAATTTATCGCCAGGCGTATCATGATCCTGGCATCCGAGGATATCGGCAACGCCGATCCCCAGGCCCTGTGTGTGGCCGTTGCGGCCGCCCAGGCTGTAGAGCGGGTGGGGATGCCTGAGTCTCAGATCATCCTTTCCCAGGCGGCGTCCTACATGGCCTGCGCTCCCAAGAGCAATTCCGCCGTGAACGCCATTTCCGCCGCTATGGACTCGGTGAAGCGTACCAAGACCACCGTCCCGCCCCATCTCCAGGACGCCCACTACGGCGGACATGAAAAGCTTGGCCGGGGCATCGGCTATAAATATGCCCATGATTATCCTGATCATTATGTAGAACAGCAGTACCTTCCCACAGAGATCCTGGGCACGAAATTTTATGAGCTCAGCGATATGGGGTATGAAAAAACATTAAAAGAACATATGAAGCGCATTAAAGGAAGGGTCTGAGCCTTTAAACCAGCAGCAGCCGGTCCACTGTCACCAGTTCATACCCTTCCTTCTGCAGATAATCCACAACAGCCAGGGCGCCCTCCACTGAAGAGGCATACCCATCGTGCATAAGGATAATGGAACCATCCTTTACATTTTCCTGTACGATCTCCAGTATAGAATCTGCGTTTTTTGTTTTCCAATCCAGAGTGTCCACATTCCAGGGAACATTAAAAAGCGCTACTGCCAGCTGCAGATCTTCCCGCGTTTCTCCGAAAGGAGGCCGCAGGAAGATCGGGTACTCCCCGGTGATCTCATAGATCCGGTTGCCTGTCTTTTCTATTTGCATCTGTGCTTCTTTTTGATCCGTTTTCGTCAATTGCACATGGTCGTAGGTATGATTTCCGATCAGATGTCCTTCTTCATACATGCGCAGGACCAGTGCCTCATTCCCTTCTATATTCCTTCCCAAAAGAAAAAAACTGGCTTTTACTCCTCGTTCCTTAAGTCCGTCTAAAAGGAGAGGAGTATATTTTTTGCTTGGTCCGTCATCAAAGGTCAGAGCCGCTCTGGGGCTTTCTCTGCCAGTATTCTCCTGTTCCAGGATTGTCTTTCCCAGCGTCTCTTCCGGACTTTTCACAGCCTGCAGATATTTATCGCAGAATAATACGGCAGTCATCCCGGCTGCAGCCATAAGCCCCAGAATAAGATTTCTCTTTCTCATTTTTTGCCGTCCTGCATCCATTCTGCACATTATATGCCATTTTTCCTGCTTTCATTCAAAAAAAGCAGCAGGCATTTTGCCCGCTGCTGCTTTCTTTATCTTCTCATGATCTCCATCTGCGCTTCGATGGCTTCCACACATTTCTCAAACCCCAGCTTGCCGCTGTTCAGGCACAGATCGTAGTTGGTGGCGTCGTTCCACACCCCGCCTGCAAAACGGCGGTAATAATCCTGCTTACGCTTGTCGTCCCGCAGAAGGAATTTTTCCACATCCTCCCTGGTCCCGCTGATCTTCGGCATAGAATGCTCCACACGGAACTCCCAGGGCGCATGGACAAATACCCGCAGGGTATTGGGACGGTCCTTCAGCACAAAGTTCACACAGCGTCCTACCACCACAAAGGATTCTTTCTCCGCCAGATCATGGATCACCTTGGCCTGATAATTAAAAATATTCTCATCTGTGACAAATTCTTTGCTTCCGGGAGGGATCAGTTCCCCTTTATAAAGCCCTGTCCTGTTGAAAAGGGACGCTTTCTTTACGCTGCTGCCCTCTTCCACCTTCCCGAACAGGCTCACATCGATCCCGCTGGCGTCGGAAGCCATCTGGATGATCTCTTTATCGTAAAAGGAATAACCCAGCTTTTTCGCAAGCATCTGTCCGACGGTGCGGCCGCCGCTTCCATATTGCCGCGCAATGGTAATTACAAAATGTTCATCCATGTAAGATTCCTCCTTTTCCCCGTTTATTCTCCCAGATATGCCTTCTGTACGGATTCATCGTGAAGGAGCGCGTCCGCAGAACCCTCAAGGGTCACATTTCCAGTCTCAAGGACATACGCCCTGTCGGCAATGGAAAGAGCCTTTTTCGCATTCTGCTCCACCAGAAGGACCGTAGTTCCCTCCTGGCTGACCTCCTTGATGATATCGAAGATCTCATTTACAAAGATAGGAGAAAGCCCCATGGAGGGTTCGTCCATCAGGATGATGCTGGGCTTGCTCATAAGAGCCCTGCCCATGGCAAGCATCTGCTGCTCGCCGCCGCTCAGGGTTCCCGCCGGCTGATTCTTCCGCTCTTCCAGGCGGGGAAAATGCTGATATACCTTCTTAAGGGTTTCTTCCACCTCGTTTTTGTCATTTCTGGTATAGGCCCCCATTTTCAGGTTCTGCAGCACCGTCATATCCGCAAACACGCGCCGCCCTTCCGGCACATGGGCCATTCCCATGGTAACGATCTTGTGGGCAGGAGTCCTGGAGATATCTGTTCCATTAAACAGGATGCTCCCGCTCTTTGCCCGCAGAAGTCCGGTAATGGTATGGAGCGTGGTCGTCTTTCCTGCTCCGTTTGCTCCGATCAGCGCTACGACCTCTCCCTTATTTACCTCAAAGGAGACGCCTTTCAGCGCCTGGATCACACCATAATAAACATGAATGTCTTTAATTTCCAGCAATGCCATTGTTCTTCCTCCTATTCTCCCAGATATGCCTTGATGACCTCAGGATTGTGAAGAACCTCTGAGGTTTCACCCTGGGCGAGAACCCGGCCGAAGTTTAATACCGTCAGTTCCTCGCAGATACCGGACACCAGCTTCATATCATGCTCAATAAGAAGGATTGTCATATCGAAATGATCCCGTACAAAACGGATCGTATCCATCAGCTCTGCGGTTTCATTGGGATTCATCCCCGCCGCCGGCTCGTCCAGAAGCAGAAGCTTCGGCTTTGTGGCAAGCGCTCTGGCGATCTCCAGCTTACGCTGTTTACCATAGGGAAGATTGGATGCCAGGGTTTCCGCTTCCTTATCCAGATCAAAGACCTTAAGAAGCTCCAGAGCCTCCTCGTCCATATGTTTTTCTGTTTTATAAAATTTCGGCAGACGGAAGATCCCCGTCAGCAGACTGTATTTATTGTGTTCATGCAGTCCCGCCTTAACGTTGTCCAGCACGGACAGCTTGTCAAAGAGACGGATGTTCTGGAAAGTCCTTGCCACACCTGCTTTGTTGATCTCAATGGTCTTTTTTCCGGTAATGTCCACACCGTCCAGAAGGATCTTGCCCTCATCCGGCTTGTACACCCCTGTCAGCAGATTAAAGATGGTCGTCTTTCCGGCGCCGTTTGGTCCGATCAGGCCGTAAAGCTGTCCCTTTTCAATGGTCACTTCAAAATCATCCACTGCATGCAGACCGCCGAAAGAAATATTTAAATGGTTTACATCAAGCATCGCCATGATCTACGCCTCCTTCTTTCTCTTCTTAAACACTGCCTGCAGTACGCGCTCTCTCCACTCGATCGCCTTGGGCGCCCAGTTAAAGAGCATCATCAGGATCAGGATGATCGCATAGAACAGCATACGGTAATCGCTCAGTCCACGCAGCAGCTCCGGAAGCAGGGTCAGGATCACAGCGGCAATGATGGAGCCTCTGATATTTCCGATCCCTCCCAATACCACGAATACCAGTACCAGGATGGAGGTATTGAAATTAAATTTGGAGGCCTGCAGGGTTGCCAGATTGTGGGAATAAAGGGCTCCGCCCATTCCCGCAAGGGCTGCCGAGATGGTAAAGGCCATCAGCTTATACTTGGTGATATTGATACCGATGGATTCTGCCGCGATCCGGTTGTCGCGGATAGCCATGATCGCTCTTCCCTCTCTGGAATGGATCAGGTTCAGCACAATAAAAAGAGTGATAAGAATCAGGATCACTCCGATCAGGAAAGTGGAATTCTTAGGCGTTCCGGAAATACCCTGGGGACCGCTGATGATCATTTTCCCATCCGGTTCCATTCCCAGAGAAAACTGGTCTTTCAAAGATACATGAAAGCCCTTGCTGTCCATTCCCACATAAAAGATATTGATCACGTTTTTAATGATCTCGCCAAAGGCCAGGGTTACGATAGCCAGGTAGTCGCCTCTGAGGCGCAGTACAGGGATCCCGATCAGGATGCCGAACACAGCGGCGACAATGGCCCCCACTAAAATAGCCAGAGTAAAGCGTACCGGCACAGAACTGATGGAGTCCATGGTGCATTTAGAAAAGAACGCGCTGGCAAAAGCACCCACGCACATGAATCCGGCATGTCCCAGACTCAGCTCGCCGGAGATACCCACCACCAGATTCAGGGAAATTGCCAGTATCACATATACGCACAGCGGGATCAGAAGCCCTTCGATCAGGCTGGAAAGCATATCCGCGTTCAGAAGCGCCTGTACGATGACGAAGACCACAATCACCATACCATAAGTAATAAGATTGCTTTTTAATGTTTTGTTCTTCATATTTTACACCTACACTTTCTCCTGGATCTTCTTGCCGAACAAGCCTGTAGGTTTCACAAGGAGTACAATGATCAGCACGGCGAACACGATAGCATCCGCAAGCTGGGAAGAAATATACGCCTTGCCCAGGATCTCGATCACACCCAGAAGGATCCCGCCTACAAAAGCGCCGGGAATAGATCCGATCCCGCCGAATACAGCCGCCACGAAGGCTTTGATGCCGGGCATGGAGCCTGTATAGGGAGACAGGGAAGGATAGGACGAACAAAGGAGAACGCCTGCTACAGCCGCCAGGCCGGAACCGATGGCAAAGGTCAGGGCGATGGTCCTGTTTACATTGATGCCCATAAGCTGAGCCGCGCCCTTATCTTCAGATACAGCCAGCATAGCCTGTCCCGGTTTCGTTTTGTTGATAAAAGTAGTAAGCACCACCATGATGATGATACAGCTCACAATGGTAACGATGGTTTCCGCGGTGATGACCAGGGATCCGCCGGCCAGCTTCAGATCCGGAAGATTGATCACGGACTGGAAGCTTTTGGGATTGGAACCGAAGATCAACAGCACTACATTCTGAAGCAGGTAGCTCACGCCAATGGCCGTGATCAGAACTGCCAGCGGAGACGCCGCCTCCCGGAGCGGGCGGTAAGCGATCCTCTCTATCACAACACCCAGCACTGTACATACCACAATAGCCAGCAGGACCGCAAGGAGCGGATGGGTGCCTGCGCTCAGCATAGTCATCAAAGCTACATAAGCGCCTACCATGATGACATCGCCGTGTGCGAAGTTCAGCATCTTGGCGATACCATATACCATGGTATAGCCCAGTGCGATTATGGCATATACACTGCCGAGGCTTATTCCATTTACAAAATAGGACAATACACTCATAAGACACCTCTTTAAGTATTTCAAAGAAAATATACCCGTATTTTCTTTGATTTTATCAAAACAGGGGGTTGCATTGGCAACCCCCTGCCGGGTTCATACAGTAATTCAATATCTGCCGGACCTAGATCATGGGGATTAGTCCATGAGCTGGTAAGCTCCGTCTACGATCTGTACTACGATAGGATCCTTTACAGGCTCGCCGTCTGCACCCCAGGTGATATCTTTTCCGGTGATGCCGGTGAAGGTGATCTCCTGCATGGAAGCCTTAAGAGCTTCGCAAAGATCGCTCACTTCCATATCCGGTGTTGCCTCAGCCTGCTCCAGAGCAGCCTTCAGGATGTATACACCGTCATATGCGTCTGCGCCGAACTGGTTGGGAACCTCGCCGTACTGCTCCTGATATTTGGAAACAAAGTTCTGGGTCAGTTCATCCTCAGCAGTTGCGCTGAACGGGGTAAGAAGGATCAGTCCTTCTGCCAGGGAGGTATCAAAGCCTTCTACAGAAAGGATACCGTCCATACCGTCTACACCGAACCATGTGGGCTCAAATCCCATGTCAGATGCCTGCTTCAGGACAAGGGCAGCCTCGTTGTAGTAGAATGGCATAAATACCAGGTCTGCGCCGGAATCTTTTGCTTTCTGGAGCTGTACAGAGAAGTCTGTCTTGCTGTCTGCGGTAAACGCTTCTGCAGCAACGATCTCGAAAGGCTGGTTCTCTGCCTCTGTCTGGAATGCATTGTAGATACCGGAAGAATATACGTCAGAGCTGTCGTAGATCACAGCAACTTTTTCTGCCAGTCCGTTCTCTCCGATATATTTTGCGGATGCAGTTCCCTGTGCCGGGTCGGCAAAGCATACACGGAATGCGTTGTCGCCGGAGATACTCTCTACTGCAGTTGCAGAAGGAGTCAGAAGGAACATATTGTCATTGAGGGCTTCCGCCTCTACTGCGATACAGGGAGCAGAGGTAACGGTACCCAGGAGCATCTGCATACCCCAGTCCTTTAATGTATTGTATGCGTTTACAGACTTTTCTGCATCGCTTTCATCGTCCTGCGGGTTGAACTCGAGCATATAGCCGTTTACGCCGCCAGCCTCGTTGATCTCGTCAACAGCGATCTGAGCGGAGTTCATAACTGCGCTTCCGTATACTGCGTTCGCGCCTGTGGTTGGTCCGATGCCGCCGATCTTAAATGTAGCTTCCTCTTCTGCGTATACAGATACAGGAGCCAGAGCGGATACTGCTAATGCCGCTGCGGCTGCAACACTGAGAGCTTTTTTCCAATTTCTCATAATAAATCTCCTCCTTATGTTTTGCACGAATGAAATCCTCTCTGTTTTCCAGAGAGAACAGCCATTACTTCCGGTGTTATGTATCAGAAGTCTTTCACACTTTCATTCGCTAATACTTTAATGTTAAGATTATAGCATCATGTGTTTTTGAATACAAGTGGAAATTTATAAAAATTTAAGGATACAATGGAAAAAATCTCTGTAAAAATGACAAAACCCGGGGCTTTCTGCCCCGGGCAACCTGCTCGATCCTGCTTTATGCGATCGCTTTCTTTGCGATCTCTGCCAGTGCGGTGAATCCTTCCGCATCGTTTACAGCCATCTCTGCAAGCATCTTTCTGTTGATATCGATGTTTGCAACCTTCAGGCCGTGCATCAGCTTGCTGTAGGAAAGACCGTTCATTCTTGCAGCTGCATTGATACGTGCGATCCAAAGCTGTCTGAACTGGCGCTTTTTCTGTCTTCTGCCTGCGTAAGCAGTAGCCAGGGCTCTCATAACGGACTGCTTTGCGATTCTATACTGTTTGGAACGGGCTCCTCTGTAGCCCTTTGCCAGCTTTAATGTACGATTATGTCTTTTTTTTGCGTTTAAACCGCCTTTAATTCTTGCCATTTCTTATTTTCCTCCTGTTCGTCTTCTCTCTATTCTTTCTTATAAATAAGGTAATACTTTCTTCATGCTCTTAACATTGGTAGAATCCACAACAGTCGCTTTTCTAAGATTTCTCTTTCTCTTCTGAGATTTCTTAGTTAAGATATGGCTTTTGTAAGCTTTATTTCTCATTAATTTTCCTGTACCTGTCTTTTTGAAACGCTTTGCTGCTGCTCTACATGTTTTAATTTTTGGCATTGTAATTTCCTCCTTAATCTTCGTGGTTCTATTGAATGTTAAATTTGCCTCCGTCCGCCGTACAGGGCGGGCGGCGTACAGATAACATCTCAGCGCTTTTCAGATAAAAACATCGTCATGCTTCTGCCTTCTACCTTCGGTGCCTTGTCAACAACCGCAATATCGGCCAGCAATTCTGCGAAATCGTCCAGGACATGCTTGCTGCTTGCCATATGGGCCATTTCTCTTCCCCGGAAACGAAGAGTGACCTTCACCCGGTCTCCCTTGGAAAGGAATTTGCGCGCCGCATTTACCTTTGTCTTTAAGTCATTGGTATCAATATTGGGAGAAAGACGCACTTCTTTGACCTCGATGGTCTTCTGTTTCTTTTTTGCCTCTTTTTCTTTTCTGGCCAGCTCGTAGCGGTATTTCCCGTAATCGATGATCTTGCATACCGGCGGCTTTGCCTGAGGAGCGATCTTCACCAGATCCAGCCCTGCCTCCTGGGCCTTAAACATGGCCTCCTTCGCGGACATGATACCCAGCTGTGCTCCGTCCGCTCCGATCAAACGTACCTCTTTGTCTCTGATCTGTTCATTAATCATTAAATTGCTAATTGTTGTACACCTCCATACCCGATAGATAAACAATGACTCCTGTCGTCACCCTCATTTTGTTTTACATGAAAAAAAGTGCGGACAGAATTCCACACTCTTATACACACATCTGCACAGACATTCCAAACTGTTGAGGCATGCCTATATTTCTGCGATATAAACCCGAGTCGCCGGATGCGCTAAGGTGAGAGGTGAACTCTGCTTTCTTTTCTTCACGTACTTTAAGTAAAATACCACCCTTTTCCTAAAAAGTCAAGGGGTTTTCTCCTTATCTTTCAAGTTTTTCCCGGATAATTTTCCGGATTTTCGTCCTTATCGTCCAGATCCTATTTCCGGGAAGGAAAGGTCTGAAAAAAATGCCCTTCCCTCCCCAAGGATAAAATGCTTTAAATCGGTTTTGGATCAAACAGTGATCATTCCGGTGGTCTCCATCACTGCAAAGATCAGGATCGCGATCAGGCACACCGGCGCGATATATTTGATCAGCACTGTATAAAATCTTTTTATTTTGAACGGCCCATTGATCTCAACTTCATCAATGATCATTTTGGGTTTGACAAAATAACCCACAAAGATACAGGTCAAAAATGCCACGATCGGCATGAGTACGCTGTTGCTGATAAAGTCAAAGAAATCCAGGAGCGTCATTCCCATGGGAGCAATAAAGTCCAGGACACCAAATCCCAGTGATACCGGAACGCCCACAGCAACGATAAAGAGTGTAATGACCGCACAGCCCTTCTTACGGGACCAGCCAAACTTATCCGTTACGATAGAAACCAGCGTCTCTGTAAGGGAAATGGAAGAAGTCAGCGCCGCAAACAATACCAGCAGGAAAAAGATGCAGCCGACCACCGTTCCAAACGCCATGCTTTCAAACACCTTCGGCATGGTGACAAACATAAGGCTCGGTCCCTTTCCCAGTGCTTCCTCACTGCCGCCGGAAAAGGCGAACACTGCCGGAATGATCATCAGGCCGGCCATAAAAGCCACGCCGGTGTCAAAAAGCTCGATCTGACGCACAGAAGTCTCCAGATGATCTTCTTTTTTCATATAAGAACCATAAGTGATCATGATCCCCATCGCCAGGGACATGGAATAAAACAGCTGCCCCATGGCTGCCAGGACCGTTGTCGCATTGAAACGGCTGAAATCCGGTTTCAGATAATAGATCACACCTTCCAGAGCTCCCGGCTGCATGACACTGAAAACGGCAATAAAGATCGTCATAATGATAAGCAGCGGCATCATAAAGCGGCTCGCCTTTTCAATCCCGCTGTCCACACCCAGCCATACGATGACCACACCCACCAGGGCATAGATCAGAAAGTAGATCACCGGCGACACTGCCTGAGCAGTATACTCGGAAAAAAAGGTATCATTAGCCGCCTGGCCTGCCTGACCGGTCAGAAATACCACAAAATATTTCAAAACCCATCCGCCGATGACACAGTAATAAGGGGTGATGATAAAAGGTACCACACAGGACAGATAGCCCAATCCCTTAAACCGTTTGTCCAGCATCTGGTATGCACCGATAACGCTTAGGCGCGTTTTTCTTCCGATAGCGATTTCAGTGATCATCAGCGAAAATCCAAAGGTAACCACCAAAATCAGATATACAAGCAAAAAAATCCCCCCGCCGTACTTGGCTGCCAGATAAGGAAAACGCCACAGGTTTCCCAATCCCACTGCAGAACCGGCAGCGGCAAGGACAAATCCCAGCTTATTGGTAAAGCTGCTTCTCTGATTCTCCATTGTAATCTCCCTCCACAATTTTGTCTTTTGCTGTCCGGGGTATGATAAAAATCCCTTGGGACGTTCTTTTTATTGTATCATTGATAGAAGGTGAAACACAATATCCAACTGTCTTTTTTTCTAATTTTTTCTCTTTTGTATAGTATGCCTTGCTTGTGTACATACTAATCTCATCTTTTGAAAAGGAGGTTTATAGAATATGACTATTCTAAAATGTTCTGCAACTACCTGTATGTATAACCAAAAAGAACTTTGCTCCAAAGGCGAGATCGAGGTAAACGGCAGCAATGCCCGCTACGCAGATGAAACCTGCTGTGCAAGCTTTCAGGAACGTACCGGCGGGGCCGCCAAAAACAGCTTTACTGAGGGCTGCGGCTGTGAAAAGATCCAGATCGACTGCAAAGCCCGGGAATGTACCTACAACGACAATTGTCAATGTACCGCATCTTCTATCGGGATCGCAGGGGAGGGAGCCTGTCAGTGCCAGGACACCAAATGCAGCACATTCCACTGCCAGGGCTGATACGCCGACAGTAAAATGGCCGCGGCATGATAGCCGCGGCCAAACTCTTTTTTATCTGTTTTTCAGGAAATCCGGGATCTGAATATCCTTTTTCTGTACCGTGCTGGACGGAACCTTCGCTCCAAAAGGATTGGAATTCATGTTCGGCAGGTTAAAACTTGGCATGCTCATAGTTGGAGCAGAAGTCTGCCCTGCTGCTGCGGACGGTTTTCTCAAGCTGAAAGGAGAAGACGTCCTGGAACCGAAGGAAGAGGAAGATGTACTCTGAGCATTGGCATCTGTCAGTCCGGTAGCGATCACAGTGATCCTTGCATAGTCTGCAACGGTATCGTCATACATCGCACCAAAGATGATATTTGCATCCTCTCCGGTAAGCTCCTGTACGTAGCTTGCTGCATCGTTGGCATCCATAAGGGAGATGTCTCCGGATATATTGATAATAACATGGGTCGCACCTTTGATGGTGGTCTCCAGAAGCGGGGAGGATACCGCCTGCTGTACGGCCTCCATAGCCTTTTCGTCACCTCTGGCTTCACCGATCCCGATATGGGCGATGCCCTTGTCAGTCATAACGGTCTGTACGTCTGCAAAGTCAAGATTGATCAGTGCCGGCAGGTTGATAAGGTCTGTAATGCCCTGTACCGCCTGCTGCAGGACTTCGTCTGCTTTGCGAAGGGCTTCCGGCATCGTGGTCCGTCTGTCCACGATCTCCAAAAGCTTGTCATTTGGGATAACGATCAGTGTATCTACTGCCTTCTTCAGATTTTCAATACCGGCAAGCGCATTGTTCATGCGTGTCTTTGCCTCAAAACGGAAAGGCTTGGTCACAACGCCGACTGTGAGAATACCCATTTCTTTGGCAGCTGCCGCAATGATCGGCGCAGCACCGGTTCCGGTTCCGCCGCCCATACCGCAGGTAACAAATACCATGTCGGCACCTTCCACGATCTTCTTTACTTCCTCTATACTCTCTTCAGCAGCCTTTTGGCCAACTTCCGGCTTTGCGCCTGCGCCAAGGCCTTTTGTTATCTTTTCCCCAATCTGAAGTACTGTCGGAGCTTTACACAGAGTCAAAGCCTGCTTATCTGTATTGACACCTACAAACTCCACTCCGCCAATGGCCTCTTCTACCATTCTGTTTACTGCATTATTTCCGGCTCCACCTACACCAATGACGATGATCTTTGCAGATGACTCCGCCTCATTTGTCATAATCTCTAACAATGTACTTCCTCCTTTATTTTTACCTGATATCTATATTCAGTCATTCATATCAAGCTACATATAGGTATATCATATATTTTTTTTTGAAATTAATCAACCACTATTTTCGTTTTTTTATACTTTTTTCATGGAAATTCGCCATAAAACTAATATACTCCGTAAGTGGCACTAAATTCTGTTCCGGCTGACAGATCTGTTTCCGCTGTTTCTTCTGTTCCGGCGCTCGGATCTGCTTCTTCCGTTCCCTCCGTTCCGGCGCTCAGGTCTGCTTCTCCCGTTCCTTCTGTTCCGGCTGACAGATCTGTTTCCTCCGTTTCTTCTGGTTCAGGCTCTTCTTCCTCAGGTTTCGGTCCTACATAAACGCCTTCCTCATCGTATTCTCCGTCTCCGGTGAAATATCCGATCTCATCATAGCCGCCTGGCCAGTTTTCCGCTGTATAATCCAGTTCCCGCTCAAAAGTAATGGTTTTCACATTGTCTGTCACCGTTTCCAGGTGGAGGATCCCCTTTTGTCCCTGGAGTTTTGGCAGGATGGCGATCACACGGGCCATCTTGTCTTCCAGGTATTCGTCCCTTCCCAGCTGGACCGTGATATCCCCATATATAAGGCTGATCCGGTAGCTGCTGTCAAACTGGATGTGGTCCGGTATGGTTTCATTCTTCTGAAAAATGGTAGCAAGAGCCACAGCGGTATTCAGGACCGTGTCTCCCTTGATAGGAAGCTTTTCATCCTTGATCACATGATCCACCTGGATCCCATCGAAATAGGGGACGCTTTCATCCCGTTCCCGGGAGCTTTCGATAAAAATACCGCTGCGGTCAAAATAAATGTAGCTGTCCAGATAGGGAATACAGCCCACCGGCTGTTTTTCCCGCACGGTGATCACTATGGTATTCCGGTTTGACCGTCTGACACGGAAGCCGTCCACAAAGGGAATGTCCCCCACATCGTCTCTGGAATACAGGATCGGAGCCAGAATAGAATTGGATGCCAACGGTCCCCGCAGGATCATCTCCCTGACTTCCGTTTCGGAATAATGGCTGCTTCCCATCACTTCCACATGCTCAACTCTGTAATAGGTAAAAAAGAATATCACCCCAGCCAGGAGCAGTCCCCCGGCACCGGCGCCGATGATCTTCCATACTTTTTTATCTATATGTAACTTTTTTCTGTAATTGGATGTTCTCATATAAAAATTCCTGTGTCTTTTTTAATCGTGCCCTTCTGCACATCCTTTACCGCCTTTGTGTCTGACAGCTGCAAATGCCTCCAAGGGAACACAAATCCTGGCATATATGTTCATATCCCCGGCGGATATAAGAGTACCCATGGATATCTGTCTCCCCCTCTGCCGCCAAAGCGGCCAAGATCAGCGCCGCTCCTCCCCGAAGTTCCTGGGCAAAAACCGAGCAGCCGCAGAGAGGGCTGCCACCCTGGATCCAGGCATCTCTCCCGGCCACCGTAATCCCGGCGCCCATCCGGTTCATTTCTCCGGCGGCCTTGAAGCGGTCCTCAAAAATCTTTTCCCGGATATGGCTTTCTCCAGGGATCGTTGTCAATACGGCCATAAGCGGCGACTGCAGGTCTGTGGGAAATCCCGGGTAAACTCCCGTTTCCAGATAAGGAACCGAAAAACGGACGCCGCTTCCATCCGCTACTAGTTTACCACTCTTTACTTGATATTGTCCACCTATTTTCCGATACACCTTAAGAAATGCGTCCAATTCTCCTTCCGGAGGATTTTCGATCACGATTTTCCCTCTGGTGGCAGCACAGGCGCACAGATAAGTTCCCGCTACGATCCGGTCCGGAGGCACCTGGATCTCTCCCCGGTTTAGTTCCTCTACACCGGATATATGGATGCATTCCCCGCCGTCTCCCCAGATTTTTGCCCCCATACCTCTTAAATACCGGCAGAGCCATTGGATCTCCGGCTCCCGGGCGCAGTTTTCCAGGCAGGTCTCCCCCTTTGCAAGAACAGCGGCCAGGATCCCCTGTTCCGTGGCCCCTACGCTTTTCCCTGGAAAAACAACTCTTCCTCCCTGAAGCTCCCTGCAGGAAGCGCAGAGGAAAAAGGGACGCTCCTCAATATGGGCTCCCAGGCTTTTCAATGCCAAAATATGAAGGTCAATGGGACGTTTGCCGATCACACACCCTCCAGGATACCCCAGGCACCCTTTTTTATTCCTTCCAAGCATAGCTCCCAGAAGGATCACGGAAGAACGCATTTTTCCTGTATAAACCCCTGAGATTTCCGTTTTATCCGCATTTGTGCAGTCCAGATACAGGTCATGCCCTTCCCACCAGGTGACCGCCCCGATCTCACTTAGGATTTTTTCCATCCAAAATACATCTGCGATCCTTGGACAGCCTTTTAGTATACTTACTCCCCGGTGCAGAAGAGATGCGGCCATCATAGGCAGCGCCGCATTTTTTGACCCTTGTATGGAAATGCTTCCGCATAAACGTCTTCCTCCCGTGACGCGGATATTATCCAACCCTTCCACTCCTAAAAGGCCTCTTAAGCTTATTGTATGCAGGATAGGGATTCCTGTGACTGGCCACACTTAATGCCAGCCCCATTTCTCCCAAAAGGAACACCACAGAGGTTCCTCCGTAGCTGATAAAAGGCAGGGTAATGCCGGTATTCGGGATCGTATTTGTCACTACGGCTATGTTTAAGATCACCTGTATGGCAATATGAGCCAGGATCCCTGCACAGATCAGGGTTCCCTTCAGGTCCCGGCTGTATGTAGCGATCACACAAAGGCGCCATAAAAGCAGGGCAAACACCAGGATCAGGGTTCCCGCGCCCACAAGCCCCAGTTCTTCACAGATAATAGAAAAGATCATATCATTCTGGGCCTCCGGCACAAATCCCAGTTTCTGCAGGCTGCTCCCCAGCCCCCGGCCAAACAGGCCGCCGCTTCCTATGGCATACAGTCCCTGGATCGTCTGGAACCCTTTTTCGTATTTTTCCGGATCTCTCCAGATAGCCAGACGTTCCAGGCGGTAACTTTCTGCAGCCAAAAACACAGCCGCAAACCCGGCTCCCGCAGCTCCAAGTCCGATAAACTGCATATATCTGGGATTGGAGACAAAGATCAGCACCACACCGATCCCCAGGATGATGATCGCCGTACTTAGGTTATTGGACCCTACCAGCCCGGCTATGGGAAGAAGGGTGACCATGGTCCGGCATATGAAACCAACGCCTATGGTATTCTTATTTGTACGGTCTATCTGCCAGGAAAGAAACAGGATCACCGCCGCCTTGGCAAATTCTGCCGGCTGAAAGGACAGCGGTCCCAGATCCAGCCAGCGTTTGGAACCATTGATCTCCTGGCCGAACAGCAGGACCGCTGTGGATAAGAGCAAGGAAAGAATATAGGCCCCGGGAGCTAAGGATACCCAAATGCGGTAGTCGATCTGTGACACGGCATACATAGCGGCAAGTCCCAGAGCTGTGGCAAACAGCTGCTTTTTGAAATAATAGGCTTCATCTTGAAAACGTACTCTGCCGTTGTAAGAGCTGGCACTGTACAAAAATACCAGACCGAATACAGTCAGGAGCAGTACCAGAGCTAAAAGCCCTCTGTCCCCCTGACCGGTTCTTTCCCTTTCCATTGTACGCCCCCAAATCTATATGGTATACATTATAAGTATGAAGTTCTTGTCTTCTTCATTCCATGGTTTCATAAAACTGCAGCATCTCCATATTTTTCCTTTTCTGCTCCAGCGTGATATGTACATACCGGTTCAGTGTGATGTTCACATTGGAATGCCCCAGGATCTCACTTAAGGTTTTGATATCAAAGTTCAGTTCAATGCACCTGGTGGCAAAAGTATGGCGGAGCGTATGATAATTGGTTTCCGGGATCCCGCATTGGCGCAGGATCCTTTTAAAACAGTTGTTCATCGTCCGCGGTTCGATATATTTTTCACTGGAGCCGGTAAGAAAAAAAGCCTGCCCACAAAGAGGAACCTGTTTTTTTATCCGCTCCAAAAGGAACAAAGGAAGGGGGATATCCCGGTTAGAGCAGCTGCTTTTGGGCGGTGTCACAATGACCTTTGTCCTTTTGGAGGAAGCATCCTTTTCGTCATACTCCAGATTGGGGATCCTCTGCATGGTATAACGGATCTGTACCAGGCCTTCCTTTAAAAGGATCTGTTCCCACTTAAGGGCGCAGACTTCCCCGATCCGCATACCGGTATACAGACTCAAAAGGATGCCGTCTCCGATCCGGCTGTTTTCTTTCAGCAAGAACTGTTCCAGCTTATTCTGATGGGGCAGGGTCAGTATATTTACTTCCTTTATTTTTACCTTTATTTTTACCGACTGGATACTGCAGGGAATCCCTCCATACTGTCCATTTGCAAAATCCACCACCTGACGGATCAGCGCCAAAATATCCCTAACTGTCTTGGGCGAGAGGCCCTTTCCATCCGTCCTGTTCCCATAGGTAAGTTCCCGGCACACAAACTGCTCGATAAGCTCTGTGGTCAGCTTCGCCAGAGCCACATGGCCCAGGCAGGGCAAAATATGATTTTTCGTCATGCTCACGTATTTTACATAAGAAGATTCTTTGATCCGGGGCCGCATGGCCAAAAGCCACTCCCGGAGCATCTGTCCGAAGGTACCTTTGGAATATGGGGCGGAGGCCTTCAAAAACTCCTTTTCCGCTTTTACAAGTCTGTCCTTGGTCTCCTGGTAAGTAGGCCCATATACGGAAGCATAAAGAGCTTTTCCATTATCTTTTCTGCCTTTGACAAATCTTCCTTCCCACCGGCCGTCCTTTCTTTTGTAAATGTTCTCTCCTTTTCTTGGCATTTCTTAACCGTCCTTTCTTATGATGATTTTGGAAATGTGGCTTTTAAATAGGAAATTTTTCCTTTCTTTATTGCCATATCCGCTAATAATCATCACTTTTCTGAAAAAAAATAGCAAGAAACACTCCAGAAACGGGCAAAAAACAGGGCGTGTCTTCTTTTGACACGCCCCTCTTATCAGGTAAGTTCTCTTACATATTCTTTGAAACAGTCTCCCCGCTGTTCATAATTATCAAATTGTCCCCAGCTGGCACATGCCGGCGACAAAAGCACGGCGTCTCCCGGATTGGCTTTCTCTGCACACACCTGCACCGCTTCTTTTAGATCCTCACACAAAATACAATTTGTAAATCCCAGTCTTTGGGCTGCATCCCGGATCTTTTCCTTCGTCTGTCCGATCAGGACCAGGTACCTCACCTTACCGTCAAAAGAACGGATCCACTGGTCATAGCTGGACTCCTTGTCATAGCCCCCTCCGATCAAAAGTGTCGGCCGGTTCATTGCCTGGATCCCCTTGATGGCCGCATCGGGATTGGTGCCCTTGGAATCATTATAATAGGCTACGCCATTTTTCTCTGCAACATATTCGATCCGGTGAGGCACTGCTGTGAAGGCGCAGACACTCTTTTTGATGCTTTCCAGCGGAACCCCCGCACAATAAGCCATAGCTGAAGCAGCCATTACATTTTCATAATTATGAAGGCCCAAAAGCTTCAGTTCCCCGGTTTTTACAAAGGGAATCTTTTCCCCGTTTATATGGAAAATAATCTGGTCTCCTTCCAGGTATACCCCTTCTTTTAAAGGACGGGCACTGGAAAAATAGATCACCCTGGGGATCAGGTCTTTCCCAAATTCCCGCAGGACCTCATCTTCATAGTTCAGGATGCAGAAATCCTCCGCTTTCTGATTCTTCACGATCAATTCTTTTACCCGGATGTATTCCTCCATGGTATGGTGACGGTTGAGATGATCCTCTGTAATATTCAGAATGGCGCTGACTTTTGGCGCAAAGGTTTCGATGGTTTCCAGCTGAAAGCTGCTGATCTCCGCCACTGTCACGCTGTCCTCTGTCATGTCAAGAGCCTTGGAGGTATAAGGTGTCCCGATATTTCCCACAACAAATACCGAAGACCTGGCGTCTTCCATGATCTTCCCTAAAAGGGCTGTAGTAGTAGTCTTTCCATTGGTCCCGGTAACTGCCAGCACTTCTCCCTTTCCTGTCTGATAAGCCAGCTCCACTTCCCCCCACACAGGGAGTCCCTGGTGATAAAAGCTTTGTACCAAGGGGATATCTGTAGGCACTCCCGGGCTTAATACCACCAGATCCAGATTTTCCTGAACCTCTTCAGGAAGTTCTCCGGCATAGATTTCCAGGGGATACGTGCCATTAGTCCGGCCCTTCACCTGTTCTTTATCGATTTGGCTGTTTCCGTCAAAGATCACTGGAAATGCGCCCACTGCTCCCAAAAGATCTGCTGCTCCGATCCCGCTTTTTCCGGAGCCGAACACAAGAACCTTTTTATTATGTAATTCCATGGATTTCTCCTCCTCTATCCTTTATAATGCCAGAAGCGCGATCAGGCACATAATGGCGGTGACCACAGAAAAAACAGTAACCACTCTTGTCTCAGACCATCCGCAGAGCTCGAAATGATGGTGGATCGGCGCCATTTTGAACACGCGCTTTCCATGAGAGATTTTAAAATAGGACACCTGAATGATCACGGAAAGAACCTCGATCAAGTAGATCAGGCCCACCAGAAGAATAAACAAAGGCATCTGCATCACATAGGCCGCACCTGCCACAAAACCGCCAAGGGCCAAAGAGCCGGTGTCTCCCATAAACACCTTTGCCGGATAAACATTAAAAAGGAGAAAGCCCATTAAGCTGCCTACTACCGCGCAGGTGATCGGTTCGATCCCGGTTTTCATTCCCACAGAGACCACTGTGAACAGCATGGCCACGATCAGGGTCACACTGGAGGCCAGGCCGTCCAAGCCGTCCGTAAAATTCACCCCGTTAACTGTGCCGATCACCGCGAAAAACAGGATGGGGATGGCAAGCCATCCTACATTCAGAAAATGCCCGCTCCAGAATGGGATCCGCATGGTCAGGGAGATATCGGTATAGTTCACCAGATAATAAGCAAAAATACCCGTCAGGATAACCTGAAGGAGAAATTTCTGCCAGGGCAAAAGACCGTCTGAACGCTTAAGGACCACCTTAAGATAATCGTCCAGAAAACCAATGATCCCAAATCCCAGTGTCAAAAACAGCACCGGTATGATCAAAGGATAATCTTTCACATAAAACAGGGCCGTGATCACCGTGGCGATTAAAAAGATCACACCGCCCATGGTAGGGGTTCCCGCTTTTTTCAAATGAGACTGTACACCATCTACTCGTTCTGTCTGACCCATTTTCAATTTTCTAAGAAATGGGATAATGATCGGTCCCAGTACAACACTGATCGCAAAAGAGATCAATACAGGGATTACAATTTGAAACTCCATCCTCACACCTCATAAATCTTTCGTTTTTTCGTTTTTCCTAAGCCTGCCGTATTTCCGGCTGTGCTTTTTCTAGTATAAGGCTTTTTCCCCGAATTATCAACCCTCTGTAAAAGACGCCTCTACATTTTCTTCCGTTTCCTTTTCAATACCCAGGTATGGAAGGACATTAGCAAAAATACTGCGGATCACTGGAGCGGCAATGGTCCCCCCATAGTATACCCCTTTTGGATCATGGATGATGCAGAGCCCCAGGATCTGCGGGTCCTCTGCCGGGGCAAATCCAAGAAAAGAAGAGATATAACGGTTTGCGCTTCTTGGAAGGGTCTGGGATGTAGCGGTCTTGCCTCCGATCCGGTAACCTTCGATCCCGGCATTTTTTCCGGATCCCTCTGAAACTACACTCTCCAGGATCTCCCGTACCGTCTGGGAGGTCTCTTCTGAGACGATCCCGGTCTCCACCGGATATTCGATTTTTTTCACCTGCGTCCCATCGGGGCTTTGGACATTTACGCCAAAATGCGGGGTAATGCGGTTTCCCCCGTTGATCAGGGCACTTACGGTAGTAGCCAGCTGGATCGGCGTGATCTGAAAAGATTGGCCAAAGGCTACCGTTGCCAGCTCTACATTCCCCATATTTTCTTCCTTATGCATGATCGTCCCGGCTTCCCCCGGCAGATCGATCCCTGTTTTTTTCAGAAGGCCAAACTGGCGGAAATATTTATAATAATTTTTGACGCCAAGGCGAAGTCCCACCTCTATGAACACAGGATTGCAGGAATTCTGGGCCCCTTCTATAAAATTCTGAGCGCCATGCCCTGTTCTTTTTGAACAATGGATCCTTCTGTCGTCTACCACCTTATAGCCTGGACAGTAAAACGAATCCTCCAGAGAAACCACCCCTTCTTCCAGCCCTGCGGACATGGTGATGATCTTGAAAGTAGAGCCAGGTTCGTAGGTATCATTCAGACAGGGATTCCGCCACATCTGGTTTAAAAGATCCTGTTCTTCCTCCTGGCTTAGGGAGGTGTTTTCGGATCCGGTATTTAAAGTAAAGGGATCGTTTAGATCAAATTCCGGCACATTGACACAGGCATAGATCTCCCCATTTTGAGGGTTCATAAGAAGAATGGAGACCCGCTCCGCCTGCTTTTCTTCCATCACTTTTTCCGCCGCCTGCTGGGCAAACTCCTGGATACTGATATCCAGGCTGATCTGAAGGCTGTTTCCTTCCACGGGATCCTGACGGCTTTCCCCCATCTCATCGATCTCCACGCCCCTGGCATCGGTAGTCGTCAGGATTTTACCCGGTGTTCCATTGAGGATCTCTTCGTATTCCACCTCCAAGCCGATAATACCCTGATTGTCCCCGCCGGTAAAGCCCAGCACCTTTGAAGCAAGGGAACCGTATGGATAATACCGCTTATAATCCTCATCTACTTTTACTCCGCTAAGGCCATAGTCTCGAATGGCATCTCCCACTTCTTTTTCCACATTGGTCTTGATCCGTTCAATGGACGACACCTTTTCCACCCGTTTCCGGATGGTCTCTTCTTCCATGTCCAGTTCCTTTGCCAACACAGAAATAACCTCTTCGGCATCTTTGATCTGGCTGTGGATCACGGAGATGGTGCATACGGTTTTATTGGATGCCAGGACCTTTCCCTGGGCATCCAGGATCTCTCCTCTTTTGGCTTTGATGTCCCGTTCTCTTTCATGGAGATCCTGGGCTTTTTCATAGTAATAATCCGACCGGATGCCCATAAGGTAGACCAGACGTCCTCCAAGCCCCAACAGCAGCAGCGTACAGGTTCCAAAAACGATCCAGATCTTTTTTTTATGAAATGTTTTATTTTTTTTCAAAAAAATACCCCCAAAAGAGATTCTCCTACTAATCCTATGAGAAATCTCTTTGGGGGTATGCCTGTTCTTATTCCAGTCCGGCCTCTTCGTTGGTGATCCCTTCACTCTCCATATCGTTTCCCTGGATGGGATCGGTGTCGTCTTCCAAAGGCGCCGGCGCGCTTTCGTTTGAGACACCGTCCACCGGCTCTGTCTCTCCTCCATCGCTTAAGTTCTCCGACATAATATAATTGCCGTACTCATCCAGCTGGTATTGGCCGTTTTCGTCCAGAAGATAGCCCTGCTCATCAATCCGGTTTCCGTCCAGGTCGATCAGATTTCCCTCGCCGTCCACCAGATTTCCCTGTTCATCGATCTCGCCGCCCGGGATCGTTTCAAGGTTTCCTGTGAATCCTGACCAAAGTGTGGTAGTAGGTACATATCCGTCTGAAACTTCATCAGGAGCGATGTTCAGATAGGGCAGGAGCTCTGAGAGGATTCCCTGGGCGATATACTGCGCATAGGTACTGCTGGCCTGGTCCTCCACATTTGGCTCGTCCACAACCACATAAATCACAACCTGGGGATCATCCACAGGGGCAAATCCAATAAAGGATACCAGATATTTTTTATTGCCTCGGGGAAGCTTTTCCGCAGTTCCGGTCTTTCCGCCCATGCTGTAGCCCTGGACCTTGGAGTACCGGGAGGTACCTTCCTTTACACTGGATTCCATATAGGTCCGGATATCTGAAGAAATATTGGCAGAGATAGTCTGCTTTAAAAGGGTAGGTGTAATATTTTTCACCGTACCGCCGCTGCTGTCTGTGATCTTCGTTACCAAGTGGGGCTGATAATAATAGCCGCCGTTGATGACCGAGCACATAGCATTGATCTCCTGGATCATCGTACAAGTGAAACCCTGTCCGAAAGCAGAGCAGGCAAGCTCGGTCTCACCCATAGTATCTGTTGTATGGATAATGCCTGTGCCTTCATTTGGCAGGTCGATGCCGGTCCTGGTCCCGAAATTAAACAGGCTCTGGGTCTTAATAAACTGCTCTTTTCCCATCTTGGCCGCAATCTGCATCATACCGTCATTACAGGAGTTGGCGATCACCTGCTGAAGGGTTTCCACTCCATGGGCGCCCGGATATGCCGCACATTTAATATATGGCTCTCCATTCTGGCCGAAAGCTTGTCCGCCGTCGCAGGCAAAGGTATCATCTGAAGAAATGCTCCCTTTTTCCAGGGCTGCTGCCATCACGATCGGCTTTACCGTAGAGCCGGGCTCGTAGGCATCGGTAACACAGAAGTTGTTCCACATAGCATTCAGCGCGTCTACTGTCTCCGCGTCGTTCATGGCTTTGATCTCTTCTTCTGTATGGACATTGGACATATCCCTGGGTTCGTTCAGGTCGTAGCGGTCTCCGCCGTCCATGGCAATGATCTCTCCATTGGAAGGATTTTCCACGATCACGCCTACATTCTTGGCGCCCATCTCTTTATTAAATCCGTTGACGTATTTTTCTACGATCTGCTGGGCGCCCACATCCAAAGTCGTCACAATATTATTTCCGTTGGATGGTTCGATGATGGTCTGTTCTACATCGGAATTTTGGTTAAAATATCCGTACTGGCGTCCATCGGCTCCTGTAAGGGTACTGTTGTAATAACCCTCCACGCCCCAGTCCGCCGTATCTCTGGCAAAAGTAAAGCCAATGGTATCACAGGCCAGCTCATTAAAGGGATAGCTTCTTAAATAGTCCTCTTCAAACCACACACCCTGGACATTGTTCCGTTCTTCCTCCTCTTCCGGAGTAAGGGTACTGTCTTCCGGGATGGTGGTGTAACTGTCAAATTCCTTTTTCTCATCCATGGACAGCTCTTTTTTCAGGATCTGATACTGGCTATTTTCCGTGCTGGGATCAGTGAGACGGTCCCGGATATCTTCCTCGTCTAGTCCCAGAATGTTTACCAGGGCATTTACCGTAGGTTCTATATAGTCTTCGTTGGAATTCACCGCCTTACAGTCCAGGATAACGTTGTATACTTTGTTGCTGGTAGCCAGCAGGTTTCCGTTCCGGTCATAGATATCCCCTCTTTTTGCCGGCAGGACGCGGCTTTCGTACCGCTGCTGGGCCTGGCTTAAAACCTGTTTTTTGTATTTGTTTCCGCTGGTGGCGTTAATATAGGTGATCCTGACGGTCAAAGCTACTAAAGCTAGCAATACTCCCCCAAAGAGTATCACTAGCTTTTTTCTTGTCTGATAATTGATCTTTTTCTCAGGCACCTTTCTATTTCTGGTTCTGTTTCTTTTCTTATTGCTCAATTTCTCACCTACTTAGAATCCGGAACATCCTGGTATTGTCTTACATAGCTGCTCCGTGCTGTATGGTATGTTTCTGTCTGCTTCTCAGAGGGATATTTCATCCCCAGCCTTCCTATGGCGATCTGGCGGATCTTGGTCAGATCCACATCTGAGGTAACCTGGCTGTAGTATGCATCGTTGTCCTCTTTCAGCTGGGTAAGCTCCGATTCCAGTACTGCCACATCGCCCATGCGTCCGGTTATCTCCGCCTTCAGCTGAAGATAATTCACACAAAAAAACAGAACAGCTGCTGAAACCACCGTAAGAAAAAGCACAAAGCCAAGATTCATGCTCGTTGCCTTTGCCCTGTTCCGCTGGGTTTCCTTGCTGACCTTATAAGCAGTGCGTGCTTTGACGGTCCTGGTTCTCTGTGCGGCCGGGCGGGTGCGTCTCCGTGCCGGCTGGTTTACCGGAGGTCTTCTCCTTTCCGGAACCTCCTGAAGTCTTCTGGCGGCGCTCCCATCTGTATAGATCCCTCTGTTGTTTCGTACGGCTATCGCTGTTCTTCTGGCTGTTTCCGCTCTGTCTGTCCTTGCCATTTTCTGCCTCTCTTACTGCTGTTTACTCTATTACCCTTTCAAAAATCCTCAGCTTCGCACTTTTAGAGCGAGGATTTCTTTCCATTTCTTCTGTGCTTGGAAGAATTGGTTTTCTGGTGATCACTTTTCCTTTGGATTTTTTCCCGCATACACATACCGGAAAGTCGGGAGGACAGGTACAGGGATTTTCGTTCTTTTTGAAAATCGTCTTTACGATCCGATCCTCCAGGGAGTGGAAGGTAATGATACAGATTCTTCCTCCGTCTCCCAGCATATCGATCATACCGTCCAGAGATTCCCGAAGGACATCCAGCTCCCGGTTCAGCTCGATCCGAATGGCCTGAAACGTCCGCTTGGCCGGATGGCCGCCCAGGGCCTGCATCTTCATAGGGATCGCGCTGCGTATAACCTCTGTAAGCTGCCCGGTGGTTTCGATCGGAGCCTTTTCCCTGGCTGCCACTATATGCTTTGCGATATTTTTTGCGAATTTATCTTCTCCGTAATCACGGATGATACGGTAAAGTTCTTTTTCTTCATAACCGTTGACAATATCTCCTGCCGTCCGGTCTGCCCTTTGATCCATCCGCATGTCCAGCGGCGCATCTGCACGGTAAGAAAAACCCCGTTCTTCATTATCCAATTGGTAGGATGAAACTCCAAGATCCAGCAAAATGCCGTCCACCTTTTGGATGCCGCGGGAACGCAGTTCCTCTGCCATGTAACAATAATTGCTGCGAATCACTGTCACCTTATCCCCATAAGGCTCCAGCCTTTTACTCGCAGCAATTATCGCATCTTGGTCTTGATCTATGCCAATAAATCTCCCCTTGGCAGAAAGTTTTTCACATACCTTGACGGCATGTCCCGCTCCTCCTAAGGTTCCATCCACATAGATTCCATCCGGCTTTACCCTTAAGCCGTCGATGGTCTCCTTTAGCAATACAGATTCATGTTTAAATTCCATATGCGTCTCCTGTAGGATTTTCCCTGCGTAACGCTCAGATGATGATACCCATGTCCTGCATACCCTGTGCAATACTGTCCATATCATCATAATTGCAGTTCTCGCTCCACTTTTCTTTGCTCCAGACTTCAATCCGGTTCAGATTTCCAGTGAGGACCACATCTTTTTCCAGACCAGCGAATTCCCGCAGCGTCTGCGGCACGAGAATCCTCCCCTGCTTGTCCAGTTCACAGACTGTGGCTCCCGCTACAAAGAATCGTGAAAAGGTTCTTGCGTTTTTGTTTGTAAGTGGCAAGCTTCGGAGTTTTTCTTCAAAGGCTTCCCATTCATCCATGGGATAAATGGAAAGACAACCATCCAGGCCCTTGGTCAGAACAAACTCTTCCCCTAAGAGTTCTCTGAACTTAGAAGGGATGATCAGACGCCCCTTCGCGTCGATTGTATGATTGTATTCGCCCATGAACATGTAACTCACCTACTCTCGAAAACACGATTCTCCCCTTCGTGTTCTCTGGGGGCAAATGGATTTTTCTGCCACATTGCCTCCATTTGTCACCACCATTCTCCACTTTCTACCACTTATGTGTTTATTCTAACCTATAAGCTAGTAAAAAACAAGGCTGAACATATGTTTTTTCGCAAAAGAAAAAGCATCCGTTTTGCGAACGAATGCTCTTTTCCTTCATAAATTCTATTCTGCATTTTTCGGAAGATCTTCCAATACCTCCTGTTCCTGAGGAATCTCTTCTTCGGGTATATCCTGCTCCTTGGGAGTCTCCTCTTCTACCGGTGCGGCCTGCTCCTGGGAGATTTCCTCTTCTGCAGGTGCAGCCTGCTCCTGGGAAGTTTCCTCTTCTACCGGTGCATCCTGCTCCTCAGGTTCTCTTAGGGGCACGCTCCACTCCTCTTCTTCCGGGGGCGTCTCTTCCTGGGCCTGATAAAGGGATTCTCTCCGGCGTTTTTGTATTTCTTCCCGTTTCTTTACCATCGTGCGCCGTATCAGTACCGCGATGGTAAAAAATACAAAGAGGAGCGCCGACACCACCTGGGAAACCGCGATCCTTGTTCCCGGCCAGTTAAGACTGTCTGTACGGATCCCTTCTATAAAAAACCTTCCAAGACCGTATCCGGCAAGATAGTTCATAAAGATCTCACCCTCAAATCGCTTGCGTGATCTTCGGAAAAGCAGGAAAACAAGCACCAAAAGGCACCACAGGCTCTCGTAAAGGAAGGCCGGCTGCACCTGTATATAGGAAATTCCGTCAATGGTCTCCAGGTGATCCCGCATGGCAGAAGTCACGTCACTTGCGTGGACCGCTGAAAGAGGGAGCTGCATAGCAAAAAGATTGTCCGTATACTCTCCAAAGGACTCTCTGCTGAAGAAATCTCCCCAGCGTCCGATCGCCTGGCCTAAAAGGATCCCCACACTGGACGCATCGGCCATCTGGCCAAAGGACAGCTTTTTGATCCTGCAGAAGGCTGCCGCCCCCAGCACGCCGCCCAAAAGCCCGCCGTAAAAAGCAGTGCCTCCATTTCGCGTATTCAGGATCTCCAGAGGATTTCCCCGGTATAATTCCCAGGAAAAGGCCACATAAAACAGCCTGGCCCCGACCACTGCGGCGATCAGGGAAATGATCAGCATATCCAAATACCGATCCTGGTCACAGCCTTTCCTCTTTGCCTCCAGCACGATCAGGCCGATCCCCAAAAACATCCCCACTGCGATCAATATTCCGTATATGGTTATTTCAAAACCAAATATATGAATGGATTTTCCCACATAGTCCAGGTCAACACCCAGATTTGGGAAACGAATCGCCATGTCCATACAGCACCTTTATCATACGTTGAAGCGGAATAAGATCACATCTCCATCCTGCACAACGTAGTCTTTCCCTTCCATCCGTACCAGGCCTTTTTCTCTTGCCCCGGCATAAGAGCCGCAGTCCAGAAGATCCTGGTAATTGACAACTTCCGCTTTAATAAAGCCTCTCTCAAAATCTGTGTGGATCTTTCCTGCCGCCTTTGGCGCCTTAGTCCCGATCTTGATGGTCCATGCTCTGGTCTCATCCTCACCAGCGGTAAGAAAGCTCATCAGGCCCAGCAGACGGTAGCTTGCCTTCACCAGCTTTTCCAGGCCGGATTCTTTAAGACCCAGATCCTCCAGGAAAAGCTTTCTTTCTTCTTCGTCCAGTTCAGCGATCTCCTGCTCGATCTGGGCGCAGATCACAAATACTTCGCTGTTTTGTTCCTTCGCATAGCTCTTTACTTCCTGAACAAAAGTGTTTCCATCGCCATCGTCTGCAAGATCATCTTCGGAAACATTTGCAGCATAGATCACCGGTTTCCAGGTAAGCAGATTGTAGCTGCCCATAAAATGTTCTTCCTCTTCATTTTCCAGTTCCATGGTAATGGCCATTTTTCCGGCTTCCAGGTGGGCTTTGATCTTCTCCAGGAAGTCCAGCTCTTTGGCTGCCTCCTTATCCATACGTGCTGTCTTTGTCACCTTTGCGATCCTTCGCTCCAAAATCTCCAGATCGGAAAAGATCAGTTCCAGATTGATCGTCTCTATATCCCGGAGCGGATCGATGCTGCCGTCCACATGGACCACATTGGAGTCTTCAAAACAGCGCACCACATGAACGATGGCATCCACCTCGCGGATATTTGCCAGGAACTGGTTTCCCAGGCCCTCGCCTTTGGAAGCGCCCTTGACCAGACCGGCAATGTCCACAAATTCGATAACCGCAGGGGTTACCTTTTTCGAATGATAAAAATCACCCAAAAGGTTCAATCTCTCATCCGGTACGGTTACGATCCCCACATTGGGGTCGATGGTGCAGAAAGGATAATTGGCAGACTCTGCGCCAGCCTTTGTCAAAGAATTAAACAACGTGCTTTTCCCTACATTGGGCAAGCCGACGATCCCTAGTTTCATGATTCTGTATACCTGTCCGAAAACCTTACGTTTACGGGTTCTCGCCTTTCCATTTATTTTCTACATCAATTTACAGGATTCTTGTCTTTTTTTCAACAGAAAAATACAAGTTTCCTGCTGTTTTTCACTTTATTATACTCCTATCTGAAGCAAAAAGAAATACCCGGCGCTTTCAGTCCCTGGACATGATCATCAGCAGCGTACCGGAACGGTAGGAGACAGACGCTTCCTCTTGGGATATCTCATTGCTCACTGTGCGGCCGCAGTCCTCTGCTTTCAGATGGTACTGAAACAGGGGATATTTAAATCCGGTAAGAGTCAGTCCCTCCACCTCCCCGTCCAGGGGGAAAAAGGATACATATCTGCCGAATTGTTCTTTTTTCTTCAGCACGCAGCCGCTCTCTGCCAGACAAATATAATTGTTGGCGTCCGCTATAACCACCCTGGCTCCTCGTTTTTTCCCCAGGAGCAGAAGTTCCAGATTGGCCATAAAATGATCCAGCCGGCTCCCGGTGGCACCTAGGAGAAGGATCTCCTTTCCGCCCCGGTCAATGGCCAGATTTATGGCATGCTGGGTGTCCGAATCGTCTTTTTCCGGCACAAGGCCAATGATCTCTGTTTCCCGGCAGCACTTCAGATATTCCTTTCCTTTTTCCGAGAGGCTGTCGAAATCTCCCACGGCAACATCCGGTTTCCGCCGGATAGCCATAAAAAATTCCACGCCCCGGTCCGCTGCGATCCACTTGGGAGCAATGCCTTTCTCTTTTTCTAGCGTTTCTTTTAAAAAACCGAGGGCAAAATCTTTTTGGATATTGCCCCCGCTTACAATTATCGTATCGATCATCAGATGTCTTATTCAACCTCTCCGCTGATTGTTTCTATTTTCTTCCTGATAGCTCTGGTATTGGACTCCAGATCCCCTTTGAATACATAGGAGCCTGCCACGATCAGATTGGCCCCCGCCTTGATCACGGTTTCCAGTGTTTCATCGTTGATGCCGCCGTCCACCTGGATATTTACCTCCAGTTCTTCTTTGTCAATGAGCTCTTTCAGCTCCATGATCTTCTCGGTACAATCCTGGATATATTTTTGTCCTCCGAAACCCGGCTGGACGGTCATGATCAAAACCGTATCCACATCCTCCAAAAAATGGCTGATATCATTCACCGGTGTGGCCGGTTTGATAGAGATCCCCACCTGCGCCCCGGCATCCCGGATCAGCTGGATCGCTCTTTCCAGGTCTTCACAGGCCTCCGCGTGTATGGTCACAGAATCTGCCCCGCAGTCCACAAAATCCCTGATGTATCTTTCCGGCGCTGTCACCATTAAATGCACATCAAAAAACAAATGGGATTCTTTGCGGATGGACCGGATCACCGGCATGCCGAAAGAGATGCTGGGCACAAAGTCTCCGTCCATCACATCAATGTGGAGCCATTTGACTCCTGCTCGCTCCAGGGCTTTGATCTGTTCCCCCAGGCGGTTAAAATCGGCTGATAATATAGAGGGACATAACTGATATTCCATTTAATATCTCCTTTTCTCTTTTAATTCCTCATATAATTCCAGATAATCTTCATACCGGAGACGGCTGATCACTTCTTTCTCAAGAGCCTCCTTGACCGCACAGCCAGGCTCATGGATATGCAGGCATCCTAAGAAACGGCACTGCCCTTCATATGGACGAAATTCCCGGAAATAGCCTTTTAATTCCTGCTCTTCCATATCCGTAAGATATAAAGAAGAAAAACCAGGCGTATCCATAAGATACGTGTCCTTTCCTATGGGGACCACCTGAGAATGACGGGTGGTATGACGGCCTCTTTTCAGTTTCCGGCTGATCTCCCCGGTTTCCATTTTTACTTCCGGCTGCAGGATATTGGTCAGGGAGGATTTTCCCACACCCGAAGGACCTGCCACCACCGTTGTCTTTCCCTGGAGCGCTTTTCGTATCTCCTGGATCCCTTCGCCTTTTACAGTGCTGGAAAGGATCACCTGGTATCCGCAGTCTCTGTAGATCCGGCACAGCTTCTCTGTTTCTTCCTCCTGTGCCAGATCTTTTTTATTGAAGCAGATCACCGCCGGGATTCCGGCCTGCTCCATCATAATGAGGAACCTGTCCAAAAGCAAAAAATTCGGTTTCGGGTCTTCCAGGGCAAACAGCACAAACGCCTGGTCCACATTTGCCACAGCCGGGCGGATAAGGGAATTCTTTCTTGGAAGAATATCTGTAAGACTGCCCTCTTTGTCCTTTTCGTGGAGTACGGTAATCTCCACATTATCCCCTACAAGAGGCTTTTGGTTGTCCTTTCGAAAAATCCCCTTTGCCCTGCAGGCATACACCTCTTCATCCTCTGCATACACGTAATAAAAGCCGGCAATTCCTTTTATGATCTTTCCAAGCATAGATTACTCCGCTTTTTCAAAGGTTATGGTGTAATTTCCAAGCTTCTGATACTGGTTGTCGATCTTTTCGTAGAGAACAATGGTTCCCTCGGCAACGCCGGGTGCACCTGTGATATCCAGCTTATAGGGGAACTGTACCTGCTGTTCGTCTGCAATCATGGTCACGGTAGGCTCTCCTCCCACATCCTGAAGGAGTTCCATACGGACCAGTCCGCCGTTGTATCCCACCGGCGTATTCAGGCTCTGGGTACATTTCCATACCTCACCGGCAGCAACTGCCTGCTCCTGGGCCGTATCCGCCGCTTCGGTGGTTTCTGCTGCTTCCGGGGTAGGCGCCGTGTTTCCGGTGCTTACCGTAATGGTGATCGGTTCATCCGGGTTGGCATAAGTATAACCTTCCGGCGACTGAGCAAAAACTTCTCCCGCAGCTACCGATGCATTCTGTTCTTCTACCACTTCGATGTCCAGCCATTTTCCAAGAGTGGTGATCGCATCGTTTTCACTCATTCCCACAACGCTTGGAACTTCTGCGCTGCTTCCGTAGTTTACACCGCGGCTCACTACCAAAGTCACCGTTTCTCCTGTGGTCACCGTATCTCCGGCTTCCGGAATGGTATAGTAGGCATAGCCGGGATTCACCATCGCATAACCGGTTACATCCAGCTCGCTGTATTCTTTCTGGACTTCTACCGTAAGCCCCATATCCTCAAGCATCTGCTGAGCTTCTATTCCGGTCCTTTGATCCACTTCCGGCATAGTCACTTCCTGTGCCCCTGCACTGATGCGGTACTTCACTGTAGTATGCTGTTCCACCTGGGTCCCTGGCTGGATATCCTGGTAAGAAACCCTGCCCTTTTCCTGGGTAGAGGGTTCCTCTCCGATCATCTGGATGCCCAGATTTTCCGCACTTGCCATCTCCTCAGCCTCTGCCTCGGTCTTTCCTACAAAATCCGGGACCGTAACCAGAGTATTCTCTTCTTCCTGGGTCTGCTGCTGTTGATCTTGATTCGTGTTTCCGTCCAGCAGCCCGGTATTCTTTATGATAAAAAAGATCACCGCTACCAAAAGGACGGCTCCCGCCAGAAGGGCAAAAATCGTTATTGCCCGCCCTGTATCGCTGCGGCCCTTGGGAACCTTCCGGGATCCGCGTTTTTGTTTTTCTTTGGCCCGTCTTCTATACGAGTCCTCTTCGTCTGTATCGTCATCGTAGTCCTTATCATAGGACCTGCCTGCTCTTTCGTCTTTTTTATAGTCCGATGCGGAGGCTCTTCCGCCCTGTTTCTGGGTATGCTTGATCTCACCCAGCTCTTCATCAGAGATCACCACAGTCTTGGCGTCGTGATTTACAGAGCTTATTTTAACAAAATCCCCCTGGGGATCGATGAGAGAATGCTTCAGATCCGCGATCACTTCTTCCATCTTTCCATATCTGCGGTCCGGACTCTTTTGGGTACATTTATAAATGATCTGTTCCAGGCTGTAGGGAAGGTCCTCAGTATAAATACTTGGGGGGACCATCTCTTCCTGTAAATGTTTGATGGCAATGGCAACGGTGGTGTCTCCGTCAAAGGGGACTCTCCCGGTAACCATTTCGTACATGGTGATGCCCAGGGAATAGATATCGCTTTTTTCATCACTATATCCTCCCCTGACCTGTTCCGGCGAGCTGTAATGGACAGATCCCATTACATTCGAACTGATCGTATTTGATGACGCTGCCCTGGCGATCCCAAAGTCCGTCACCTTAACCTTGCCGTCTGTGGCGATGATAATATTTTGCGGCTTCACATCCCGGTGGACAATGCCATGGCTGTGAGCTGCCTCCAGCCCCATAGAAACCTGGATGGCAATACTGGTAGCCTCTTTAATAGAAAGTTTGCCTTTTTTGGCGATATACTCCTTGAGGGTGATCCCCTCGATCAGTTCCATTACAATATAATGTACGCCATCGTCATCTCCAACGTCAAATACATTGACAATGTTCGGATGTGTCAGACCGGCAGCCGCCTGAGCCTCTCTTCTGAATTTCTGGACAAAAGTTGTGTCTTCCCGGAATTCGGCTTTTAGTACCTTAACAGCAACAAAACGGTTCAGCTTGTGATCCTTTGCCTTGTATACATCGGCCATGCCGCCTGTTCCTATTTTCGCTAATATTTCATAGCGTTCCGCTATAATCATTCCTGTTTTTAACATTTTTCCACCTCATTCGTGAATGGCTCTATTAATACGATCGCAATGTTATCTTTGCCGCCATTCTGATTCGCTTCCCGAAGCAGTTCCTCCCCTTTTTCGCCGAGTTCCGCGCCCGGTCTCATAATGATCTGCTGCAGTTTTGTGTCTTCCACCATGTTGCTTAAACCGTCTGAACACATCAAAATGATGCTCCCCGGTTCCAGCTTTAGATCGAAAAAATCAATATCTATGGTTCTCTCTGCGCCCAAAGCCCTTGTAATGATATTTTTGTCCGGATGGTTCCTGGCCTCTTCTTCTTTCAGTTCCCCCATCCTGACCATCTCCTGTACAAGAGAATGATCTTTTGTCACCTGGTGGATCTTTTCCTGGATCACGTAGAGGCGGCTGTCGCCTACATTAGCAACATAGGCGTAATGCCCCACTACCGTGGCAACTACCATAGTCGTTCCCATTCCGTGCAGATGTTCATCTTTTTCTGCCAGATCCAGGATTTCCGTATTTGCAGTTTCAATGGCATGACGGATCACTTTAACCGGATTAAAGTCCTCATCTTTGGAAATCTCATCCACCAATATCTTTACGGCATGGGAGGATGCATAATCTCCTGCATTGTGCCCTCCCATTCCATCTGCGACGACAAACAGGTTCGGCAGATTTCCCACCGGGCTTTCGGATACGAACACATAATCCTGATTCATCTTCCGTTTTTGCCCTACATCTGTAGCTGAATATACCCTCATGTCACTTCTCGCTTTCTGTTTTTTCCATGTAACTTTTTCTTAATTGCCCGCAGGCACCGTCAATATCGCTGCCCATTTCCCTTCTAATAGTAACATTTATTCCGTATTTTTCAAGTTTTATTTTAAAATTTTCCACCGCAAGACGCTCTGAGCGCCGATAAGAACGCTCTTTTATGGGATTTACCGGGATCAGGTTCACGTGGCAGTTTATATTTTTTAATTTTTCCGCCAGCTGGGCCGCATCTTCCCCGGAATCATTCACTCCGGCCACCAGACTGTATTCAAATGTGATCCTGCGTCCGGTTTCCTGAAAGTAATCCCGGCATGCCGAAAGGATCTCTTCCATGCTGTACTTTTTGGCAATGGGCATCAGTTCCTGCCTTTTTTCGTCGTTGGGCGCATGGAGGGAGAGGGCAAGGGTGATCTGGAGCTTCTCCCCGGCAAGTTCTCTCATCCTGGGTACAAGCCCGCAGGTGGAAACGGTGATATTTCTCTGGCTGATATGAAGCCCGCCTTCTCCGGTAAGGATTTTTATAAACCGCAGAAGATTTTCATAGTTGTCCAGCGGTTCCCCGGTTCCCATCACTACCACGTTGGAAACCCGCTCTCCTGAAAGGGTCTGGATGCGGTAAATCTGATCCAGCATCTCCGATGCCAAAAGATTTCTGGTAAGACCGCCGATGGCGGAGGCGCAGAACCGGCAGCCCATACGGCAGCCCACCTGAGAAGAAATGCAGACAGAATTGCCATGCTTATATTTCATAAGAACACTTTCGATCACATTTCCATCCGGCAGGCGAAAGAGATATTTCCTGGTTCCGTCGATTTTGGAAATCCGGACATCCACCGGCGTTAAAGCCCGTATAGGATAAACAGAAAGCTTTTCTCTAAGCGTTTTGGGAAGGTTGGTCATCTCATCGTAAGAAACCGCCAGATGCTCGTGCAGCCACCCATAAAGCTGTTTGGCCCGGAAAGGCTTTTCCTTAAGGGCTGCCATCAGCTCTGTCAATTCCTCTATAGTCATGGATTTTATATCTTTTCCGTCCATACTTTCTCCCTATTTTCTTCTGAATTTTGCCAGGAAGAAGCCATCTGTATTATGTACGCCCGGAAGGAACTGCATATAGCCAAGAGCCGAAGATTCGCAGTGGAGTTCTTTGGGAAGACATCCGTTCAGGCTTTCCAGACGGAAAGGAAAATTATTTAAAAACCACAGCACATTTTCCTCATTTTCTTCCCTGGCGATGGTACAGGTGCTGAAGATCAGCGTTCCCCTTGGCTTCACATATTCTGCCGCCCTTTTTAGGATCGCTCTTTGAAGAATTACCAGTTCTTCCTGTTTCTGGGGCGTCATCCGGTATTTGATCTCCGGTTTTTTCCCGATCACTCCGTAGCCGGAGCAGGGTACATCTGCAATGACGATATCCCCTTTGTTTTCCGAATCCAGATCAAATACAGTGGCATCCTGAACCTTTGCCTGTACATTGATAGAATCGGTCCTCCGGATATTTTCTTCGATCAGATCCACCTTTGCCTGGCTGATGTCCCTGGCGTCTACTGTGCCGTATCCTTCCATTTTGTCGCCGATATGAAGGCTTTTTCCTCCCGGAGCGGCACAAAGGTCGATCACGTAATCCCCTTTTTTCGGATCCGCCGCCTCTGCCACAAACATGGAGCTTACGTCCTGAACCTGGATCTTTCCCTCAATAAACGCATCCAGGCTGAGTATGTGGTTAAAGCCGGAAATCGTAAGAGCATAGGGAAGATAAGGCGCCGGATGTACCTCTACCCCCTGCTCTGCAAGACTTTGCATGATTTCTTCCACAGAACTGCGGTAAGTGCGGCATCGCACGGTCAAAGGCTTTTCCGTAAGAAAATCCTTGAGCATACGCTCGGTGATCTCATCTCCATAAGCCTCCCGCCAGCGGATGACCAGATTTTCCGGCATGGAATATTTTACTGAAAGATAAGCCACAGGATCCTTCTCCCTGGAAGGAAAGGCAAGCTCGTCCATCTGCCTGATAATGGTGCGCAGGACCCCGTTCACAAAGGGCTTAAGGTTATAAAAGCCCTTTCGCTGGGTAAGCTTTACTGCTTCATTGCATACCGCGCTGTCCGGCACGCTGTCCATAAATTTCAGCTGGTATACCGCGCTTCTTAGGATTTCCCGAATGGCCGGCTTCATTTTATCTACCGTTATCTTTGAAAAAGAATTAATAATATAATCAATTAGTATTCTATATTCCAGCGTTCCTTCACAGACCCTGGTGATAAAGGCCCGCTCCTGTTTAGGAAGGAACTGGTATTTGGAAAGGGCATTGCGGATCGCAATATGGCTGTGCTGCCCTTCCTCTTCGATTTCTAATAATATTTCCAGGACAAGTTCCCTGGTATTGATTCCACTAGTCACGTCTGCGTCCTCCCGCAAGTATCAAAAGTCTTAAAAGCTGCAGGATCGAAGACGCCAGTGCGGCCACATAAGTAAGAGCAGCGGCCGTCAATACTTTTCTGGCTCCCCGATTTTCATCCGGACTTAAGATCCCCGTTGTCTCCAGCATCCGAAGGGCTCTTGAGGAGGCATTCACCTCCACCGGCAGGGTAACAAGCTGAAAAAGAACGGCCAGGGAAAACAGCAGGATCCCCAGCGTGATCAGCGGTTCCACAGACAAGAGCAGCCCCAGGATAAACAATGGCCAGGAAATGCTGGCTCCTATATTAGCTGCCGGAACAATGGCGCTTCGAAGATTTAAAAGAGCATAATTTCTGGCATGCTGGATGGCATGGCCGCACTCATGGGCCGCCACTCCCACTGCCGCCAGGGAAGTCTGTCCGTATACATCTCTGGACAAGCGGACCACTTTCTTCCCGGGATCATAATGATCGGTAAGGCTTCCCTCTATCGGCACGATCTGTACATCAAAAATGCCGGCCGCGTTAAGGATCCTCCTGGCAGTTTCCGCGCCGGTAAGCCCAGAGGCGCTTCTCCTTCTCTGATAAACAGAAAAAGTACTCTTCATTTTGGCCGATGCTCCAAGAGACAGGAGCATACCGATCACCAAAAGCAGGTAAGTCCAGTCAAAACCCCATCCGTATCCATATCCAAACAATGCGCTCACTCCTTTTTCTTTTCTTGACGCGCTGCCGCGTCATCCAGGAAGATCCGAAGATTTCCCTTTGAATTATGATCCGATCCTAATATTTATCCCAGGAGCATTCCTTCCCGGACCGCGTATCCCCGCAAAAAAGCATCGGCACTCATCCGTTTCTTTCCGGCAAGCTGAAGTTCCGTAAGGATGAGGACCTCTTTGCCGCAGGATACATAGATCCCTTTGCGGTCTGTGCGGATGACTGTGCCCGGCTCTGCTGCAGTCTCCTCCCTTGACACTTCGCTTTTCCAGACTTTCAGGACTTTTCCATCCAGATAGGTGTAGGCGCTGGGCCAGGGATCCAGCCCCCGTACCAGCCGTTCCAGCTGCTCTGCATCCTTATGGAAATCCATCCGTCCCATTTCCTTAGTGATCATGGAGGCATAAGGGGTGGGGCTTTCTGCCGGCTGTTTTTCATATACTGCCGTTCCATCAAAAATAGAGGGAAGGGTTCTGACCAAAAGCTCCGCTCCGGCCTTGGACAGTTTGTCAAACAGGCTTCCGCCGGTCTCTTCCTTGTCTAAAGGCACGGAAACTTTGGCGATCATGTCGCCGGTATCCAGGCCGGTCCCCATTTTCATAATGGTCACTCCGGATTCTTTTTCTCCATCAATGACCGCATACTGAATGGGTGCCGCTCCCCGGTATTTGGGAAGCAGAGAGGCGTGGATATTGATACAGCCGTATCTGGGCAGGTCCAGCACTGCTTTGGGAATGATCTGTCCGAAAGCCGCCACGATGATCAGATCCGGCCCGATCTCCTCCAGTATTTTTATAAACGCCGGATCTTTTACCTTTTCCGGCTGATATACCGTTATCCCATGTTTTTGCGCTTCTTCCTTCACCGGAGTGGGCAGGAGGGTTTTTCCTCTTCCCTTAGGTTTGTCCGGCTGGGTGATGACTGCTTCCACAGGATATCCTGCTTCTACCAGCGCCTCCAGGGGATTGACCGCAAAATCCGGTGTTCCCATATAGACTAATTTCATACCTTCTTTACTCCTCTTCTTCCTCGTCTTCATAGGTCACCTGGTGAAGTTCTCCCTCCACCAGATCTGTATACATTTTTCCGTCCAGATGATCGATCTCGTGGCAGAAGGCTCTTGCCAAAAGTTCCTCTCCTTCGTACTCCACCTGGTTCATATCCATATCCAATGCTTTTACCTTTACATGGTTGGGACGTGTGACCTGTCCGGACATTCCGGGAACGCTTAAGCATCCCTCTTCTCCGGTCTGCTCCCCCTCTGCAAAAACGATCTCCGGGTTCACAAGAATGATGGGCCCCTCGCCCACATCTATAGTCACGATCCTTCGAAGGATGCCCACCTGTACTGCCGCCAGACCCACGCCGTTGGCCTCATACATCGTATCCAGCATATCCGCGATAAGCTCCCGAAGGCGCGGGGTCATCTCCTTTACCGGCCGGCTTTTTTTGGTGAGGACCTCGTCCCCCTGGGTTCTGATTGTTCTAATCGCCATCTTTTTTCTCTTCCTTTCCCTAAACGTAATCAAATTGTATATATATATTTCGGAAACCCGAATTAATTTCTATGTATTGCTCCAAACGATCCTTCACCGCTGTCAGAACGTTTCCTTCCAAATGCTTTAAATACAGCACCTTGCGGTACACATCGTTTACCTTGCCTACAGTCATATAGGCCGGCCCGATCACATGCAGATCTCCTCCGGAATATACTCTTCTCACAAATCTGGCCAGATAGTCCATGGCTCTTTCCAAAAGTTCTTCGTCCGAACTGGAAGCAAAAACCGCCAGCATATGGGAACAGGGCGGATAATCCATCAACATGCGGTAGCTGATCTCTTCCTTATAAAAGGCTTCGTAATCCTGGCGTGCCGCCGTCTGGATGCTGTAATGCTGGGGATTATAGGTTTGGATAATGGCCTGGCCAGGCTTCTTTCCTCTCCCGGAGCGTCCCACCGCCTGGGTAAGGAGCTGAAAAGTCCGTTCCGCACACTGGTAATCTTCTGTATTTAAAGAAAGGTCTGCTGCGATCACCCCAACCAGGGTCACATCCGGGAAATCATGTCCCTTAACGATCATCTGGGTTCCCACAAGAATATCTCCTTCGTGGGCAGCAAAGGCAGCCAGGATCTTTTCATAGCTTCCCTTGTGTCTGGTACTGTCAAAATCCATCCGCAGCACCCGCGCTTGAGGAAAGTTTTTCTGCAGAACCTGTTCGATCTGCTGTGTACCTGCCTTAAACCCTCCAATATACGGAGAACCGCAGACCGGACACAACTCCGGCTTGGGCTGTTCGTATCCGCAGTAATGGCAGACAAGCCTGCCATTGTTATGTTCGGACAAGGAAACATCACAATGGGGGCATTTCATCACATGGCCGCAGGAACGGCAGGAAACAAACCCTGCGTAGCCTCTCCGGTTCAGGAAAAGCATTACCTGCTCTTTTTTGGACAGGCGTTCCTCAATGGCCTTCTTCAGCTTTCTGCTTAGAACCGAACGGTTTCCCTCTTTTAATTCCTCCCGAAGGTCCACAATAGATACTTCCGGCAGGGTTCCCTGTCCATAGCGTCCCTTAAGCTTTACCAGCAGGTATTCTCCCGACACCGCCCGGCTGTAGGAGGCAAGCGAAGGGGTAGCAGAGCCCAAAAGCACCCTGGCATTCTCAAGCCTGGCGCGCTCTATGGCAGTCTCTCTGGCATGATACCTGGGTGAATTTTCACTTTTGTAAGTAGGTTCATGTTCTTCGTCTATAATGATCAGTCCCAAATTTGAAAAGGGGGTGAACAGGGCGGAGCGGGGGCCCACCATCACCTGGATCTCTCCTTTTTTTGCCCGCCTGAACTGATCGTACCGTTCCCCCTGGGACAGCTTGGAATTCAATACAGAGACCACATTTCCAAATCTGGCATAAAACCGTCTTACCGTCTGATAAGTAAGGGCGATCTCCGGAATAAGGACCACTGCCTGCTGCCCACGATTTAGGGTTTCCTGGATCAGTTCCATATATACCTGGGTTTTTCCGCTTCCGGTCACTCCGTGAAGGAGCACCGGCCGTTTATTTCCTTGGTCCCACTCCTCTTTTATAAGAGAAACGGCTTCTTTCTGGGAAGGAGACAGGTCCCATTCTCCTTCTCCCGGAGCAGCGGAAGGATTTTCCGGTATCCGATAGATCTCCTCCTGGCGGATCGAGAGAATACCGGCTTCTTCTAACGGTTTCCATACATTCTGCGTTGCGCCCAGTTCCTTGGCCGCTTTGGTATAATCCAGTTTCCCCTCTGAAAGGAGCGCCCGCAAAAGCCGGGCCCTGGCCCTGCATCTGCCGGTTTCCAGCTGGGATAAGAGGGCAGCGGCCTCTTCCCTGGAAGCGGTAAGAAGGATCTGTTTTTTTTCTTTTGCTTTTACAGCCTCTTTTACGGGAATAACGGTTTTCAGCGCCTGGATCATCGTAGCGCCGTAACGCTCCCGCATCCATGCCGCCAGGGCGATCAGACGGGACTCGGTGGTCTCCTCCCCGTTTAAAAGTCTTATGATGGATTTCATTTTTCCGGTTTCATAGGCCGGGCGGTCCGAAAGGCCGATCACATAGCCTTTGCGGATATGGTTTCCTTTTCCAAACGGTATTTCTGCCACCATGCCTACGCCGATCTGCTCTTCCAGTTCCTGGGGGACAAGATACTGAAAGCTTCTGTCCAGCTTCTCGTGGGAAATATCCACGATCATATCTGCAAAAATCATTCCCTCTCTCTTTCTCATCTGCCGGCAAGGATATCCGCGATCAGCACTCTTTCATCCATGGGATACTTTTTCCCTTTGATCTCCTGGTAATCTTCATGGCCTTTTCCTGCCAGAATGATAATATCTCCCGGCTCGCCATGTTCTATGGCATAACGGATAGCCTCTTTCCGGTCTGGGATCTCCACATATTTTCCCTGGGTCTTGCTGATCCCGATCTTGATATCTTCAATGATCGCCTGGGGTTCCTCATTTCTGGGGTTATCTGAGGTGATGATCGTCAGATCCGCCAGCCTGCCGGATACCTCTCCCATCTCGTACCGGCGGTACTTGGAACGATTTCCTCCGCAGCCAAACAGGCAGACCAGCCTATGGGGATGATATTCCCGCAGGGTAGTCAAAAGGCTCTCAAGAGCCATCGCATTGTGGGCGTAATCGATCATCAGGGTAAATTCATCTGACACCTTCACCATCTCAATGCGTCCTTTTACCTTCGCAACTTTTAAAGCTTTGATGATATTCTCCTGGGATACCTTAAAATGACGGCAGATCGCGATGGCAGTAAGGGAATTGTAAATGCTGAATTTACCGGGAATATCGATTTCCACAGGGAAATCCAAAAGTCCCTTCAGATGATAGGAAATACCAAGGTATCCCCTGCCGCTTACCAGCTTTGCATCCTCAGCCCTTAGGTCTGCCTCTTGGGAAAATCCATAGGTTTCCAGGGTACAGGTATGTCCTTCTATGATCTTCTCAAAATGTTCATCATCCCGGTTTACGATGCCTACACGGCACTGTTTCAGAAGCAGGGATTTACAGTAAAGATAATGGGCAAAATCCTTATGCTCATTGGGTCCTATATGATCTGGTTCAATATTGGTAAAAATCCCAAAGTCAAAAAGAAAGCCCTGCGTCCTATGGAGCATCAGGCCCTGGGAGGACACTTCCATGACTACACAGTCACATCCTGCATCGGCCATCTCCCGAAAATATTTCTGGATAATGAAGGACTCCGGCGTGGTATTTTCTGCCGGGATCACTTTATCCCCGATGATCGCCTCGATGGTACCGATCAGCCCTACCTTGTAACCGGCGTTTTCCAGAATGGATTTTACCATATAGGTCGTGGTAGTCTTTCCTTTGGTGCCGGTGATCCCTATGGTCTTCAGCTGTTCTGCCGGATATCCAAAATAGGCGGCGGAAATAAATGCCATGGCATACCGGGTATCCTTCACCTGGATGACCGTCACATCCGCCGGGGCACTGATCTCTTCCTCCACCACAAGTACCCGGGTGCCTTTTTTCAGTACATCCGGGATAAATTTGTGTCCGTCTGCCACAGCTCCGCGGATACAGATGAACATTGATCCGGGGCCTGCTTTTCTGGAATCATAGACAACCTCTGTTACCTCTTCCTCCAGGCTGCCCTGGCTGATGGTATACTCCACTCTTTCCAATAGCGATGATAACTTCATATTCCGGCCTCCATATGTCTGAAATATATTTTTAAGGAAATCTCAGCGGCAAGAACGGCTCCTTCCGCTGAGCATAGATTCCTTTATAGAATAGCACACCTAACCGGTCATTTCAATGTTTCCTTTTTGCTTTGTACACCCAGGAAAGGGCAAGAAGCAGCAAAAGGGCCGTGCCACAGATCCCCCACCAGAAAGAAACCGGAGTCTCGTCTCCTGTTTTGGGATAAGAAGAGGTCTGCTTTGCCAAAGATCCCGCATTTTTGGACATCGTTCCCTGGTAGGAATACTGGGTAGGCCAGGGAGTGGGGGTAGGCGTTATCCTAGGTGTCTGTACCTGAATGGCTGCCCCGGCATTTACTGACTGAAGGCCGGTCTCCCGGCTGACTACGATCACCTGGTTCACTAGTTCCTGGCTGACCATATTGGCAGGCAATGTTACCGATGCTTCCAGGGAGAACGCCTCTCCAGGAAGGATCTGAGGGATCAGCGCCTGTGTTTTGGAAGCATTCAGCTCCACTCCTTCTTTTTCTAAAAACTGTGCCTGGATATTGGAAGATAAAAAGCGCTCTGTGCTGAGAACCGAATGCAGGGTCCGTTCTCCTGTATTTCGGATGCAGATCTGGTAATAGATCGTCTCCCCCGGAACCGCAGTTGTTCGATCGGCTGTTTTTTCCACAGTAAACTCTGCCTTAAGGGGCGTGACCGCCGTCTGGACCTGGGCCTGGCTTTCCAGAAGATCCTGTGGATCTGCCGGATTCCGGCAGACAGCATAAAAGGTATTTATAAAAGAAGTTTCCTGACTTTCCGGAAGGTCTACATAAGCGTATAAGATCCGTTCTTCTTTGCTTTCCAAAAGGGACAGCACCGCTCCCTGGCCGCCGCCCAGGTCTGTAAGATTTTCTCCCGGTTCCCAGACCAGGCTTAATCCTCCCTGGGAAAATGTATTTTGCAGCTGTATTTCTGTCAGGGAAGTTTCTCCGGTATTTTTCAAAAGGATTTCATAGGTAAGCCGCTCTCCCCCTTTGGGATTTTCAAGCTGGGGCCTTACGGTGAGCGCAAAACCGGATGAGGCCTGCCTTGTCTCCAAATATACCATAGGTGTCTGTGCCAGGATATCCCCTGTGTCCTCCCGGATCAGGAACACACCCTGTCCTCCGTCTCCTTCTTTAAGAGAGATCTGGCGGCTCAGAGGGTAGGAACCGCCGGGCCCCGGCTTTTGGAATTCTTCTTTTAATAAGACTGGTATGACAAACGATATGGGTTCTGTATAGGAACTGCCGGAAGGAATGGGAATAGATATTTTTACTGCCGTGTCCTCTTCTCCGTTCTGTCTGGCAACGGATATCGTCTCTGCTATATAAGAGGAAGGAAACAGCTGGGGATCCGGTTCAAAATATTCTGACAAGAAATATACCAACGATAGAGAGGCAGCCTCTGTTCCGATCTCTGCCGCTTCTAAAGATACTCCTGACGCTTCTGTATTTCCTGTCGTTTCCGTATTTCCTGTCGTTTCTGTATTTCCTGTCGTTCCAGTATTTCCTGTCGTTCCAGTATTTCCTGTCGTTTCTGTATTTTCTGTCATTTCCGCGTTCTCCGGCGTTTCTTCCGGATCCGCAGCTTCCATTTCTACAAGAGCCTCTTCCTGCTGTCCTTTAAAATACGTATCCAATCCGCTTATCGTCAGGGTTATTTCTCCCTTGTATTCTCTTTCACTGGTCCAGGCCGCATTCTGGGAAAGATACAGGCTTTCTGCCATCTGGGCTCCATATACGGACATGTCTCTGCCCCCATATCCGGCCAGCAGAAAAGTTCCTGCCGCCAGTATGGTTCCTGCTTTAAAAACGATTCTTTTTTTCATGGTCCTATTCTCCTGTTTTTAATCTATCAGCAAGTTTCGTCGTTTTTTCTCAGGGCATAGGCATTCCCCCTTTCCCGGCATACAAATGCAGCGCATATGCAGCTTCAGCAAAATAAAAAAATCTGGATATCTGTACCGAACTGGTACGAAAAGAATGTCCGCCACCCGCCCTCTTTCCCTGAGGGGGATGATCGGCCGCTATTTCCGCAGAACACGGAAATAAGATAGGTATACTCTACCACGCTTCCAAAAAAACTACAAGCGGCTTCTATAATTATATTGTTTTTTTAAGATTTCTTTATACTTTTTCGAATTCTTTTACAAATACGTCATACTTTGCACACATTTCTCCGATATAATAAATTTCGGATAGATGAATAACCACTCTCTATCTCCCCCCTCAAAAAAGCAAGGTACCCTCGCAGAGATGCGAGGGTTCTTGTTTTCTTTTTTCTTCTTATTGCATTTCCCTTAGCACTCTTTTATAATAAAAAATAAATTCTAAGAAATGAGGTACTTCCTATGAGCGAAAAAATCGCAGTAGTTGCATTAGGCCACAGAGCTTTAGGTACGACCCTCCCTGAGCAGAAGATCGCCACCAAAAAGGCCGCAAAAGCCATCGCCGATCTGGTGGAAGAGGGAACACGTGTGGTTATTTCTCACAGCAATGGTCCCCAGGTGGGCATGATCCATACGGCAATGAACGAATTCGGGAAGGCTCATCCTGACTATACATTTGCTCCGATGTCCGTCTGCTCCGCCATGAGCCAGGGCTATATCGGCTATGATCTCCAGAACGCCATCCGGGCAGAATTCCTCTCCCGGGGAATTTCCAAGCCGGTAAGCACGGTCCTTACCCAGGTGGTGATCGACCCCTATGACGATGCCTTTGCGGAACCGGAAAAGATCATCGGCCGCGTCCTTACTGCCGCTGAGGCAGAGCAGGAAGAAGAAAAAGGGAATTTCGTAACCCCGGCAGAAGGCGGTTACCGCAGGATCGTGGCCTCTCCCAAGCCCCAGAAGATCATTGAACTGGAAACCATCCGTACCCTGGTTGACGCCGGCCAGGTTGTCATCGCGGCAGGAGGCGGCGGGATCCCCGTTATGGAACAAGGGGTGGAGCTTCACGGAGCCAGCGCCATCATCGAAAAGGATCTTGCCAGCGGATTTATGGCAGAAGCCTTAAATGCCGATACCCTCCTGATCCTCACCAGCGTAGAAAAGGTAAGCCTGAACCTTGGCACAGACAAAGAGGAATTTTTGGACGAGCTCACCATAGAAGAAGCACGCCGGCACATGAACGAGAACCAGTTTGCTCCCGGCTCCATGCTTCCCAAATTCGAAGCCGGAATCTCCTTTATCGAAAAAGGAGAAGGGCGCCGAGCGATCATCACCGACATTTCCCATGCCCGGGACGGCTACCGTGAAAAAACAGGAACGATCATCAAATAATAAAACACCGGCTTTCTTTCTCAAAAAGATGGCCGGTGTTTCCTTTTTAAAAAAAGCTTTCGAAGGGATATCCGAAATACTCCCGCACATATTCCAGAAAATCGGGGGCGATGGATAACAGCACGAGAACCGCAATAATAAGAATGGTGATCCAGGAAGCGGTCTTCTTCGCCTTCTCTGTCTCTTTCTTAGCGGATGCAGGCTGTTTTCTTTTATATGTATAAGAGGGTCTGGATGCCGGGGCGCGCCTTGTCGTCCCCTGGGTTTTGTCACCCAAAGGTATCTCCGCCTGCTTCATGATCTCTCTGGCCTTTTCTGTGGCATGACTGTAATGATCCCTCCGGTTTTCATTTAAATGATACAGGATCTCATCGTTGCGGTAGGGCATCCCGCATAGCTTACATCTTCCGTTGACAATTGGTCCATCACAGACCTGGCATCGCTTTTTCATGTTCTTCCCTTCCTTCCGTTCAAATCTATCTGGTTTAAAATCTTTTTCTTCGAAAAATCTTATACGGTATAAATTGCAAACCGCGTTGTTTCCTGCTATAATGATAAATTATTGATGGCAATCCGGCAAGTACTTTCCGGAAATTGTCTTCATTTCCATATAATCCATAACATCAAAAGGAGGGCTTCCCATGGCACAAATAAAAATCCCTGCCGGCTACCGTGCAGAGCTGAACCTGCACGACACCCAGGTTGCAATCAAGACAGTCAAGGATTTCTTTCAGCAGACCCTTTCCCAGAAGCTGAACCTTCTGCGGGTATCCGCACCGATCTTTGTCTCTCCAAGCTCCGGCTTAAACGACAACCTAAATGGTGTTGAACGCCCGGTAAGCTTTGATATCAAAGGCCAGGACGAACCGGCTGAAATCGTTCACTCTCTGGCTAAATGGAAACGGTATGCCCTGAAAAAATACGGTTTTTCTCATGGAGAGGGCCTGTATACAGATATGATCGCCATCCGCAGAGATGAGGATCTGGACAACATCCATTCCGTGTATGTAGACCAGTGGGACTGGGAAAAAATCATCAGCAAAGAAGAGCGCACCATGGATACGCTGATCCAGACTGTGCGCACCATCTACAGTGTACTGCGCAAGACCGAAAAATATATGGCAGTCCAGTATGATTATATCGAAGAGATCCTTCCCCGGGAGATTTCCTTCGTGACCACCCAGGAGCTGGTAGATATGTATCCGGACTGTACGCCTAAAGAAAGGGAATATAAGATCACCAAAGAAAAAGGCGCGGTATTTATCATGCAGGTTGGAAAAACCTTAAGCAACGGCCAGCGTCACGACGGGCGTGCTCCGGACTATGACGACTGGGAATTAAACGGAGATATCCTGGTATATTACCCGATCCTGGATATTGCCCTTGAACTTTCTTCCATGGGGATCCGTGTTGACGAAGAGTCTCTCGACAGGCAGCTTACCCTTGCCGGCTGTGACGACCGCAGAAATCTGGATTTCCAAAAAGCTATTTTAAACAAAGAACTGCCTTACACCATCGGAGGAGGCATCGGCCAGTCCAGGATCTGTATGTTCTTCCTGCGCAAGGCTCACATCGGAGAAGTCCATGTGTCCCTTTGGCCTAAAGATGTACAGGAGGCTGCCGCTGCCAACAACATCCCTCTTCTGTAAGATCCATTAAAGCAAACGAGGTAGATATTGTGAATATTTTGTTTTTTCTAACACCCAAAAGTGATGTGGCTTACATATTTGAAAACGAAACCCTTCGGCAGGCAATGGAAAAAATGGAGCACCATAAGTTTTCCTGCATTCCCATTCTGAGTCTGGACGGCAAATACACCGGTTCCATTTCAGAAGGAGATGTACTGTGGGGCATGAAGCGCTTTTCCATCACTACCACCAAGGAAGCGGAAAATTTCTCTATCATGGCTATCCCCCGCCGGGCTACCTACAAACCCGTCCATGCCAATTCCAATATGGAAGACCTTCTGGACCGGGCCATTAATCAAAACTATGTTCCCGTTGTGGATGACCAGGGATATTTCATTGGGATCATTACCCGCAAGGAGATCATCAAATACTGCTACAAAGAGCTGAAAAAAGCATATGCCCATAAAGAAAAGGGCGAGGAATAACTACAAAAAGGAGCCTGGCGAATATGCCATGCTCCTTTTTGCAGCAATCATTCTTCTGTCATTATTTCTATTGCCTTCCGGCTGATCCTTCCTTCCATAGGCCCAAAAGCCGCAGTATTGAGCGCGCCTGCCGCAGACGCCATCTTTAATGTCTCCCTCAGGGTTCTGCCTTCCAGAAGGCCGCAGATAAAAGCCCCGTCAAAGCTGTCTCCGGCGCCGGTAGCGTCCACTGCATCCACCGGATAGACGCCCATCTCCACCGTTTCATTTCTTGAATATACTTTGCATCCTCTGGAACCTTTCTTCAAGGCCAGGATCTCCAGCCTCTCATTTTCAAAGCATTTCTTTACGGCAGCTTCCACATCCTTTTCCCCGGTGAGCATAAGAAGCTCCTCGGTCCCGGGAAGAAAGACGCTGGTGTTTTCCAATACCTCCTGCACAAGGGCAAAGGAAGAGCCGTCCTTTAGAAGCTCCTTTCGGATATTGGGGTCAAAAGAGATTTTGCCGCCCGATTCCATCGCCATATGCATGGTCTTGCGTATTTCTTCTCCGAAATCCTTTCTCGCCGCCAGTGAGCACCCCATGATGTGAAAATATTTCACTCCTTTAAGGGCTTCTTTTTCCGGCATTTTCGCGTCCGCCGCCGGCGTGTTTCCCATATGATAGATAAACTTTCTGGATCCGTCGGAAAAATACGTCACAAAAGCCGCTCCGGTGGCGCAGGTGCTGCTTTCCAGCACATAACGGCAGTCCACTCCGTCTCCCTTAAGTCTTCTTAAAATACACCCGCCAAAATCATCCCGGCCCACGCCGCCTATGATCCCGGCAGAGTGTCCCAGCCTGGCCACCGTATCGATAAATATCGCCGGAGCACCGCTGGGATAAGGTCCTTTAAAGATCCCGGGGCGGTCCAGCGGCATATCTTCTTCTGCCCGCATGATCTCCACGATCATCTCGCCCATGGTCCATACTTCATTCATACTTATAACACCTTTGACAAAAAGTCCTGAAGACGTTTATTTTTCGGATGGCTGAAGAACTCCTCGGGAGTATTTTCCTCCTGGATCTTTCCATCGTCAATAAACAGTACGCGGGTCCCTACTTCTCTTGCAAATCCCATCTCATGGGTCACCACCACCATGGTCATACCGGACCGGGCCAGCTCCTTCATAAGCTCCAGAACCTCCCCTACCATTTCCGGGTCAAGGGCGGAGGTGGGCTCATCAAAGAGCATCACGTCAGGGTTCATAGCCAGGGCCCTGGCTATGGCGATACGCTGTTTCTGTCCGCCGGAAAGCATTTCCGGATAGGTGTCCGCCTTTTCCGGAAGACCGACTCTCTCTAAAAGCTCCCGGGCACGCTTGTCCGCCTCCTGGGGCGTCATCAGCTTTAATGCCACCGGAGCCAGCATGATGTTTTCCTTCACGGTTTTATGAGGGAACAGGTTAAACTGCTGGAAGACCATTCCGATCTTCTGGCGGTGGCGGTTAATGTCCACCTTAGGGTCTGTAATATCGTCCCCTTCAAATAATACCCTTCCTCCGGTAGGCTTCTCCAGAAGGTTCAGGGAACGGAGAAACGTGGACTTTCCGGAACCGGAAGGTCCGATCACTACCACCACTTCCCCCTGGCGGATGTCCGTGGTGATGCCATCCAGTACCTGATGGGCTCCGAAGGCTTTTTCCAGGCCCTGCACCTGGATCAATACTTTATTATTATCGACGCTCACTTGTCCTCAGCCTCCTTTCCAGTTTATTCATGGCAAAGGTCAGGATCATAACAATGATCAGATAGATCAGAGCGGCAATGATCAGCGGCCAGAACGCGCTGTAGGTACGGCTCTGGATCAGCATGGCCGCCCTGGTCAGATCCATCATTCCAATATATCCGATGATCGAAGTCTCCTTGATCAGAACGATAAACTCATTCACCAGCGCGGGAAGAACATTTTTAAAGGCCTGAGGCATAATGATCAGGCGCATGGTCTGGGTAAAATTCAGGCCCAGGCTTCTTCCGGCCTCTGTCTGTCCTTCATCGATGGACATAATGCCGGACCGCACGATCTCCGCCACATAAGCGCCGGAGTTGATGCCGAAGGCCAGCCCGCCTACGATGATCTCATTCATATTAATGGAAGCAAACACTACGAAGTTCATGATCAGAAGCTGGATCATGGTAGGCGTTCCCCGGATCACCGTAAGGTAGACGCGGCAGATGGCGTTAAGGATCTTTAATTTCCCGGATTTGTCATAGGTGGAGCGGATGATCGCCACGATAAAGCCTATGATGATGCCCAGAAGCGCGGCAAAAACGGTAACGATCATCGTGGTCTTCAAGCCGTCCACCAGCCACATATACCGGTCGTCTTCTATAAAATTCGTGTATAAATCGTGTCCTATATCAGCTAACATCTTTTTCTATTGTCCTCCTGAAAAAGAGCTGTTGGCAAACGTCAACAGCTCTGTCACCTGACTACTTGAAAATTATTTTTTTACAATGATAACCTGGCTTGCATCCGCATAAGTATCTGTAAAATCAACATTTTCCAGACGGTCTTCTGTCACGGTCATACCGGCAGCGCCGAAATCAGCCTTTCCGGACTGAACGGCCGGAAGGATGGCGTCGAATTCCATATCCTGGATCTCCAGCTCGTATCCCAGCTTGTCGCAGATCGCCTGTGCGATATCCGCATCGATCCCTACGATCTCATCTCCGTCATGATATTCATAAGGCTCGAACTCCGCATTGGTGGCCATAACAAGAGTTCCGTTGGAACGGTCTACATCTTCCGGAGATTCATAGGGAGTCTCGCCAACGTTGTCGCCGATATAGTTATCCATGATGCTGTCCACAACACCTTCGTCTTTCAGTTCCTGCAGTGCGCCGTTCATAGCTTCCAGAAGTTCCTCGTTGCCTTTCTTTAAGCAGATGGCATACTCTTCTTCGGTAAGAGGCTCGTCCAGGATCATAAGGTCGTCGTTAAGCTCTACGAATTTTGCCGCAGGCTGAGAGTCGATGATCACGCAGTCCAGCTGTCCCTTCTTAAGGGCCAGGATCGCTTCGCTTCCCTTGCTGTAACGCTGAACGGTAGCGCCTTCTGCTTCGTACTCGGTAGCCTCCAGGTCACCGGTGGTGCCTAACTGTACGCCGATCTTTTTGCCCGGCAGATCCTCGCTGGATGCGATCTCAGATGCAGATACCGGTACTGCCATAGCAGCCGCCATGGAAACGCTCAGTGCGAGAGACGCGAATTTTTTCATGTTTTTCATTTTCAACTTCCTCCTTAATGGAATATTTATGCATTTTTATGTATATTCTTTATGCCGTGCTTTATATTGTACCATGTTTTTTTTAAATTGCAAGAGCAGAATCGGAATAACCAAGCCAAAATAAAACTTTTGCGTATTAATATTTTTACAAAATCGAGCGGATATGTGCTAATATATTTTAATAAAATCTATACTAGCATGTTCAACTTTGATTAGGAGGGATACCATGGGAATGAACCAGACCCCCGCTTCCGAGCGGGTACACATCAGTTTTTTCGGAAAGCGCAATGCAGGAAAGTCCAGCGTCATCAATGCAGTCACAAACCAGAACCTGGCCATTGTTTCCGATATAAAGGGAACCACCACAGACCCGGTATTTAAGACCATGGAGCTTCTGCCCCTGGGGCCTGTGATGGTGATCGATACGCCGGGTATCGACGACGAAGGAGAACTGGGGAAGCTAAGAGTGCAGAAAAGCTACCAGGTGCTGAACAAGACGGACATCGCCGTTCTTGTGGTGGATGGCAGCCTGGGGCTTACAGAGGCGGAATACGCCCTGATCGATCGGTTCCGCGCCAAGAATATTCCTTATCTTATTGTTTATAATAAGGCAGATCTTCTGGCTGATGAAAAAAAGCAGCTTGCAGAAAAGCCGGGATCCGCCTCCAATGAATTGTGGGTCAGCGCGGCAAAAAAGATCAATATCGATCTTTTAAAGGAGAGACTGGCTTCCATGAAGCCCGAGGACACGCACAAATATCCCATTATCGCGGATCTGATCGATCCGCTGGATCTTGTGATCCTTGTGGTGCCCATCGACAAGGCCGCCCCAAAAGGCAGACTGATCCTTCCCCAGCAGCAGACCATACGGGATATCCTGGAACGTGGCGCCCTCTCTTTGGTCGTGCGGGACACAGAGCTGAAAGATACCCTTTCGCATTTTCTTGCAAAGGGCGTCCGTCCACGGCTGGTGGTCACAGACAGCCAGGCCTTTGCCAGAGTTTCAAAGGACACGCCGAAGGAGATCCCGCTGACCTCCTTTTCCATTCTTTTTGCCAGATACAAAGGAGACCTGGGGACTTCGGTACAGGGCGCCGCTGCCCTTTCTTCCATAAAGGACGGCGACCGGATCCTCATCGCCGAAGGCTGCACCCATCACCGCCAGTGTGATGACATCGGGACATACAAAATCCCTAAATGGATCCGGGAATACACCGGCTGCCAGCCGGAATTTTCTTTTACCTCCGGAACCGAATTTCCGGATGATGTTTCCAAATATAAGCTGGTGGTCCACTGCGGAGGCTGTATGCTCAACGAAAGGGAAATGAAATACCGGATCGCATGCTGCCAGGATCAAGGCGTCCCCATCACCAATTACGGCATTCTGATCGCAGAGGTGACCGGGATCCTTCGGCGCAGTCTGGAACCCTTCCCGGAAATCCTGAAATTTTTATCTTGATTTCACGCAATGATAACATTTTTATTATATGATAAGACACTGTTGGGAGTATAAAATAAATTACGAGGAGGAACTTTATGAAATTTACAAAAATGCAGGGAATCGGCAATGATTACGTATATGTAAACTGTTTTGAAGAGACGGTGATCGATCCGTCCGCCGTAGCCAAATATGTCAGCGACCGTCATTTCGGCATCGGTTCTGACGGCCTGATCCTTATCAAGCCTTCAGAGGAAGCGGACTGCGAAATGGATATGTACAATATGGACGGCTCTCAGGGAGCTATGTGCGGAAACGGCATCCGCTGTGTTGCAAAATATGTGTACGACAATGGCATCGTTAACAAAACAAGCCTCACCATCGCTACAAAAAGCGGTATCAAATATGTGGATCTGGCTGTGCGGGACGGAAAGGTTTCCATGGTAAAAGTAAATATGGGTTCTCCCGTTCTCACTGCCCGCCTGATCCCGGTAGTATCCGAAAAGGAAGAGGTCATTGACGCCCCCATTGAAATAGACGGGATCCCCTATCGCTTCACCGGCGTATCCATGGGCAATCCCCATGCGGTGGTCTATGTGGAGGATCTGGACAATTTAGAAATAGAAAAAATCGGTCCTCTTTTTGAAAACCATATTGTTTTCCCGGATCGGGTAAATACAGAATTTGTAAAGGTGATCGACCGCCGCACTCTGTCCATGCGGGTTTGGGAGCGGGGTTCCGGCGAAACCCTTGCCTGCGGAACAGGCGCCTGCGCTGTGGCTGTTGCCTCTGTTTTAAACGGCCTTGTGGATGAAGATGTTCCGGTTACTGTTAAGCTTTTAGGCGGAGATCTGCAGATCTTATGGGACCGCCAGGAAAATATCGTCTATATGACCGGGGAGGCGGTCACCGTATTTACAGGTGAGATCGAACTTCCGCTTTCTTAAATACATAAAACTATACAAAAATAATCTGCTATGATTATTTATATTTTATGTATTGCATAGAAAGCTTCCCGCGGTGTATAATAATTTCGAGGTTATTCCGGCAGAATGCAGACAGCTGATCGCACGGTTCGGCCTTAATTTCATCATATCGGAGGATTTATTATGTTAGTTAATACCAAAGCAAAAGTAGGTGTATTTTCCATCGCTTTAGGTGCCTATCTTCCACAGTTTCCATCTCTAGTACCAGAATTTGAATCTCAGTATGAAGCATTCAAAAAAACTCTTCCGGATACCGTAGAGATCATTGACGGCGGTATGGTCACCACCAAGGAACAGTCTCAGGCAGCCGGCGATCTTTTCCGTGCGGCAGATGTGGATCTGGTATTCCTTCAGCTGTTAACTTATGCAACTTCTTATAACATGCTTCCGGCAGTAAGAGATCTGGATGTACCGGTAGTTCTGGTAAACGTTCAGAAGCTGAAAGCATTGGATTATGATCATACGGATATCGCTGCCTGGCTGGGCGAAGGCTATGCCTGCGGCGCTGTAGGCGAAATGGTAGCCGACCTGGAAAGATACGGCAAGAGACATGCCGTGATCACCGGTGTTGTAGAAGGCGGCGATCCTGCTGTTCAGGCAGAGATCGAAGACTGGTGCCGTGCGGCTCAGGTAAGAAGAAGATTCCGCGACACCAACATCGCTCAGATCGGAAGACCTTATCCCGGCATGATGGATCTCTACATTGATGAATCCAACCTGTACAGAAGAATGTTCTTATATACCAAACAGTTTGACTGGGAGAAAATGTGGGCCATCGCAGATGACATTACCGACGAAGACGCTATCCGCGCAAAGGCACAGGATATCCTGGATACCTTCGATATCGAAGGCGGCGGAAGCATCGAAGAAGTATGGGAAATGGCAAAATATGTGGTTGCTTTTGAGCAGTGGGTAAAAGACGAAAAGCTTGGCCTGATCGCATCCCATTACGATGGATTTGCCCAGGGCAAGGCCGGCGTCCTTGACAGTATGCTCATCCCGGCATTCTCTATGCTGATCAAGCAGGGAACAGCCTGCGCAGTTGAGGGCGACATGAAAGTTGCCATGGCTATGAGTATTTTAAAGACCATCTCCGGAACCGGACAGCTTGCTGAAATGTATTCCATCGACTTTAACGATGATATTGCGATCATCGGACACAGCGGATCCGGCGATGCAGATATCTCCGATAAGAAACCGACCATGAAGATCGTAAAGGTATTCCACGGAAAGACCGGCGGCGGATACCTGACCCAGTTCTATCCATACACAGGACCGGTTACATACCTTGCCATCACCCAGGACGGCGACGGACACTTTAAGTTCATCGCAGCAGAAGGCGTAAACGAAGAAGGACCGATCCTTTCCTTCGGTGATACAAACATGAGAACCCGCTTCACCTGCGGCGCAAGAGAATTTGTAAACCGTTGGAGCGAATGCGGCCCGACCCATCATTTTGCAGCTGCTACCGGAAGACATATCGACACAATCCTGAAGGTTGCAAAGATCTTCAATGTTCCGGTTGACATTGTGACCAGATAAGTATTCCAGAAGCCCCGGCTTTAAGGAATCGATAAAAAGAAACGAATTAAGAGACCATTCTATAAGATCCAGGTATTTCGGATCCTCCGGATCTTTATGGAATGGTCTCTTTTTCTTTGTGCTCTGCTTCCTCCACATATCTTTTATACATCCTGTAAAAATGGGACATATTGGAAAAGCCGCATCCTTTCGCCGCTTCCGAGACCGTCTTTTTCCCGGAAGCCAGAATACTCTTCGCCCGCTCGCACCGCAGTCTGTTCATATATTCCACCGGCGTCATTCCCGTCACGTTTTTAAAGCACCTGCAGAAATGATATTTGCTGTATCCTGCCGTTTCTGCCAGTTCCTCTATGGTGATCGGCCTTATATAAAAAGCTTCGCTATAACTGATCGCCTTTCGTATAGAAGAAATTCTTTTGTCCTCGCAGGTATCCCTGGCCTCTCCGGCACGATAACACTCCAAAAGCCTTCCCATGAGCAGGAACAAAAGCCCCCTCTTCTGGATCTGTACATAGCTTCCCTGCCTGCCTCTAAGCTCCGCCAGTTCTTTCAGCATCCAGGCGAGTTTCTCATCCCGGATAACAGAGGCGGTAAACTGATCCTCACCCAACGGAAGAGAGAGTTCTTCCCATAGCTCCCGCTCCAGGATCAGATACTCATAACGTACATCCTCCTCATCCACAAAAATCCTGTGCAGCTGTCCTGCACTGATCAGGGCCATATCTCCTTTTGTAAGTTCTGCTGTTCTAAGATTCCTTGCCACCTTACAGGAACCTGCGAGTACATAGAGCAGTTCTACGCCCTCGTGCCAGTGGAGGCGCACTTCTTCCCCTCCCCGCCGGATAGCGTATTCCCTGGATATCACAGGAAATCCCGGCTCTGTCAGTCCCTGGTGATTTTCATAATAGATCTGCTCATCCATGGTTTTTCCCAACCTCTCTGTATTTTCTCCTGCGCCGAAGATCCGCCGTCAAAGCAATATCCTACACACATTGCGCAACATTGTTTCTATTCAAAGGTTCTTTTTCCTTCTATAATAAATCCATCATAATAAGCCGGAGGAATTTCAAAATGTTAAAAATCGCAATATTAGGCCTTGGGGACAGAGGAATGAATTATGGGACCCTCGCCCTGGCAGGAACAGATGCCCAGATCACAGCTGTCTGCGACAAAGACCCGGAGCGGGTACGTCTTGCCGCGGAAAAATTTCATCTCACAAAGGAACAGACCTTCCTTGGCTCAGAGACTTTTTTCCTGGCCGCAGAAAAAGGCCTGAAAGTGGTGGTCTGCCACGTGCTCCGCTACTCCCTCTTCTATCAGAAGATCAACCAGCTGATCAAAGACGGCTCCATTGGAAGGCCGGTACTCATCCGCCATTCGGAAAACATTGGCTACTGGCATTATATCCACAGCTATGTTAGAGGCCATTGGCACAGAGAGGAGGAAACCTCCCCCATGCTTATGGCAAAGTGCTGCCACGATATGGATCTGCTCTACTGGTGGACAAATTCCAGATTCGCCAGCATCTATTCCCAGGGGGACTTAACCTTCTATAACTGCATATTGAAACTCTTTGAACTGGACGCTGCACTGGAAATCTGGTAGAATACCCCCAAAGGAGGACTGCCGTATGAAAAACGCCAAAAACAAAATCATCGCGCTGCTGTCCGCACTGCTCTATCTTTCCCTTACCGCCCTTGCGGTACTGTTGATCCGGGAACACTCAGCGTCAGAAAAAACCTCATATCTAGTCACAATGCCCGAAGACAGCAATCCAGGGATATTTTCCATTGAAAAGCGCGGACGTCTGAAAGAGCTTTCAGGAGTAAACTCTATCATTGGAACAGTCACAGAGGTATATAACGGTTCTGTTGTCGTGGAAACAGAATCGGACGGTTCCTTTTTCGTAACCTTAGACACCTTCGACAGCCTGAATGAAGGCGACCGGCTGATGGTCTTTTACTCCGGAGCCATTTTGGAAACCTCTCCGGCTCAGTTTGAGAAAGAGCTTGGATATCTGGTTCTTACGGATCTTTAAGCCTCACAGAAACCGCTCTACAATAAACACCGCCCCGCAGGCCAGAAGAGCCACCGTAAGGAGGCTCTTTTCTTTATAAGCCGCGATCAGCGCCACTCCGAAACCGGCCAGAGCGGAAATGACCGAAGCGGTGGAAGACAGAATCGCCGGGAAGGTCATGGCCGCAAGGCAAGCATACGGCACATAATATAAAAAGGATCTGATAAAGGGACTGGTGATTTCCCGCCTGGACAAGGCCAGGGGCAGCATACGGATCAGGTAGGTGACTCCCGCCATCACCAGGATATATAGATAAATATTATGACTCATCGGCCGATTCCTCCTTTACCGGACAGAAATAGGCGGCGATCCCCGCCACTAAAATGGTCGTAATGATAATGACAAAGCCGGAGGATACTTTTTTAAGTCCCGGCGCCGCCGCAAACAAGGTGCTCACCGCCATAGCGCCGATGACCACCAAAAGCACCGCCCGGTTTGTCTTTGCCGGAGGGATGATCACGGCCAGGAACATTCCGTAAATAGCGATCCCAAGGGCGCTGACCATAAACGCCGGCAGAAGATTTCCGGAAACGGCTCCCGCCAGAGTTCCCAGGGTCCAGCCGGGGATGGCCACGCACATGGCTCCGTAATTGTACCAGGGAGAAAGCCGCCCTTCCTGACTGGCGCTGACGCCGAAGATCTCATCTGTCACACCGAATGCCACCACATATCTATGCACCCCGGCAATTCCTTTTTCAAGCTTCTGGGCCAGAGAGAAAGACATCAGGCAGTAGCGCAGGTTGATGATCAACTGGGTAAGGGCCATCTCCCAGTAGGAGCCGCCCGCAAGGATGATATCCAGGCCCGCAAACTGTCCCGCGGAGGTGAGATTTGTAAGAGAGATCAGAACCGCCTGCCAGGTCCCCATGCCGCCGGACACCGCCATCATGCCAAAAGTAAAGGATACCGCAAAGTATCCAAGAGCAATGGGGATCCCATCCTTTATTCCTTTTTGAAACTGTTTTCTGTCCATACTGCTGCTCGCTCCGTTTTCTATTTCTTAAATATCGCTTTTTCAAAACCCTGTGTCTTTAAATTTTATCACCCTATCCTCTTTCCTTCAACAATATTTTCTTTCTATTGTTATTCTCCGGCACAAATGATACAATCGAAGATAATAGAACATGCTTCGAGCAGCGTTAAAATTCCTATTATTTTCCGTTTTACAGGAAGGAGTCCAGTCAGAATGGGAAGATTTGTGAATCCAAGATTCAGCGCATTTCAGGATGCCGTAAATTCAAAAATATATGTAGACAAGACAGAACTTTTGGAATATACCAACAGCGTTATAGATACTACATCTAAATTCATCTGCAACAGCCGTCCCCGCCGGTTCGGCAAATCCATTACCGCCGACATGCTTACGGCCTACTACAGCAGAGAATGCCGCTCTGAAGAAATGTTTTCCAAACTGGCGATCGGTCAGTCCGGGGATTTCAAAAAGCATCTGAACCAGTATGACGTGATCCACCTTGATATTCAGTGGTGTCTGGAGCCGGCCGGAAGTCCGGAAAAGATCATTTCCTTCATAACGGAGCAAACCTTACAGGAATTAAAAGAGTACTATCCCCAGACATTTTCAGAGAAAATCTCTTCCCTGCCCGATGCCTTATCCTGTATTAATGCCTCAACAGGAAAAAAATTTATCATCATTATGGACGAATGGGATGTTCTGATCAGAGATGAAGCCGCAAACCAAACCGTTCAGGAGGAATATATCAGTTTTCTCCGTGGGATGTTCAAAGGGAGCGAGCCATCCAAATATATCCACCTTGCCTATCTCACCGGCATACTCCCTATTAAAAAAGTACAAACCCAGTCCGCCTTAAATAATTTTGATGAATTTACCATGCTGGATGCAGGCATTCTTTCTCCTTTTATTGGGTTTACCGAGGATGAGGTCCAAAAATTATGCCTAAAATATAACAGGGATTTCCCCCAGGTCAAAAATTGGTATGACGGCTACCAGCTTGGAGAATATCATATCTATAATCCCCGGGCCGTAGTAAGCGTTATGCTCCGGGGCAGCTTTCAAAACTATTGGTCAAAAACGGGGACTTATGAAGCCATTGTCCCTCTCATCAATATGAATTTTGACGGCTTGAAGACTGCGATCATGGAAATTCTTTCTGGCGGTTCCACGCAGGTGGATATTTCTTCTTTTCAAAATGATATGGTACATTTTTCAAGCAAAGATGATGTTCTCACCTGCCTGATCCACCTTGGCTATCTGGCTTATGACCAAAAAAAGCAGACAGCCTTCCTCCCCAATGAGGAAATTCGCCAAGAGTTGGCAAATGCTGTAAAATACAAAAAATGGGATGAATTTATCGCCTTTCATCAGGAATCCTCTGCTTTATTGGAGGCAACTCTTGATCTGGATGGTGATACTGTCGCGGCGGAAATTGAAAAAATCCATTCTGATTATACATCTGTAATTCAATATAATAACGAAAATTCCCTCAGCAGCGTACTTGCCATTGGTTATTTAAGCGCTATGCAGTATTACTTTAAACCAATACGGGAACTGCCAACTGGCCGGGGATTCTCAGACTTTGTTTTTTTACCCAAGCCGGAATATAGACAGGATTATCCAGCCCTTGTAGTAGAACTTAAATGGAATCAAAATGCCCAGACAGCCCTTAAGCAGATCAAAGAAAAAAAATATCCGGCTTCCATTAAAGACTTTACTGGAAATATTTTATTGGTCGGCATCAGTTATAATAAAAAGACAAAGCAGCATTCATGTATGATCGAAAAATATCAAAAATAAAATCACAAAAAGTCTCCCCAGGGGCAACCCCAAGGAGACTTTTTTCTCACCATTTCTTTTTTATCCGGCTTTATTCTTTCTCCAGTTCCTTTACATCCCCCAGTACCCGGAAGCCATTGCTGTGCAGCACGCTCTCCGTGGCAAAGATGTCCTCGGAATGGAGGATGATCACCGGGATCAGGTCTTCCCGCCGGAAGGAGGTGTAAATATAGTTAAGGCTTACATTGCTCTCCGCAAGGACGCTTAAGAGCTCGTCCAGGCCGCCCACTTCATCTTTCAGATCCACAACGATCACATCGGTGATCCGGTTCATATATCCGTTTTCTGTCAGAATCTTTTCCGCTTTTTCCGGCGCGTCGGATACCATACGGAAAATGGCAAACTCCGGTGTATCAAAACAGGCAAATCCAAAAATATTCACCTGGTTTTCTGCTAATATGTTCGTTACTTTTTTCAGGCTTCCCGCCCGGTTTTCCACAAATACGATATTCTGTTTGATCATAATATTTCTTTTCTCCTCTCTCATTTTCGCCTTACAGAGTATTATAACACTCAGAACCCGGGATTGAAACTCCCAGTTATTTAAAGTATAATATTTTCTGGTTTTTTTGTATCACCGTCAAATTTATATATACAGGAGGTCATCACATGATAGTCGATTCCCATACCCATATTTTTCCCGACAAGATCGCGGCCAAAGCCCTTTCCAAGCTTTCCTCTGTCATCCGCCTGGAGCCTTATACCCAGGGTACCATTGACAGTATTCTGGAATCCATGGAAAAAAGCGGCGTGGATATAAGCATTATCCTGCCTATCGTCACAGATCCTCATCAATTTGATTCTATCCTGCGCTTCGCCGTACAGATCAACGAAACCTGTGCCGAAAGAAAAGGAACCCGCCTTGTATCTCTGGCCGGCATCCACCCGGCAAGTGAAACCTACAAGGAACAGCTGCGCATCATTAAACGAGAAGGCTTTGCCGGCATCAAGCTCCATCCCAATTATCAGGGCTTTCTCTTTGATGATATCCACTATATGCGTGTCATAGAGGAAGCCTCCGCTTTGGGGCTTACCATTGTCACCCATACCGGCGATGATCCCTATACCCCCGATCAGGTTTTCTGCTCCCCGGATATGATCCTTCATGTTTTAAAGGAAGTATCCCCCACAAGGCTGGTCCTTGCCCATATGGGAAGCAATGAAAACTATAAAGAATCCGAAGAAAAGCTCTGCGGCCAAAACGTCTACTTTGATACCGCTTATTCCATCATGCACATGGACGAAGGCTGGCTTGTGCGGATGATCCACCGCCACGGAGCAGACCGGGTTCTCTTCGGCACCGATTCCCCCTGGACTTCCCAGAAGGACTGTGTGGAAAAACTGAATTCCCTTTCCGAACTTTCGGAAAAAGAAAAACAGCAGATTCTTCACGAAAATGCCGCTTTTCTCTTCAACCTCTGATCAGGCCTCTTCCTTCTCCGGAAGGGCGATCTTACGTTTTACATGTACTTCCTCATCATAGCAAGTAAAGATTTCTTCTACCTGCTTTTTCTCCATCTTGGGTGTCAGCAGGCTTACCACCGGAACAATGATCAGTCCCGCCACCATGGCCAGGGCCCCTGCGTTAATGGAAGACTCAATAAAATGCAGGAACATATTGGCAACAGTGATCCCCACTCCGGCAATAAAGCTTGCCCACACTCCTGCCCGTGTGGTGCCTTTCCAGAAAAGCCCGTACAAGAAAGGCGCCAGGAATGCTCCAGCCAAAGCTCCCCAGGAAATACCCATCAGCTGGGCAATAAAGGTGGGCGGGTCCAGAGCCAGCACCACAGAGACCGCAATAAAGAATACGATCAGGATCCGCATGGTAAGGAGCTGTTTCTTTTCACTTAAATTCTTAGCTACATTTCCCTTGATAAAATCCAGTGTCAAAGTGGAACTGGAAGTCAGCACCAGGGACGACAAAGTGGACATGGATGCGGAAAGCACCAGGATCACCACGATGCCGATAAGTACATCTGACAGGGAAGAAAGCATCTCCGGGATGATGGCGTCGTAGATGATATTCCCATCCGCCCCGTAAATAGCCGGGCTGTCAAAGAGCCGGGCAAAGCCGCCCAGGAAATAGCAGCCTCCGGAAATGACCACGGCAAAAAGCGTAGAGATAATGGTTCCCGTTTTAACCGCTTTTTCATCTTTAATAGTATAGAACTTGTGCACCATCTGGGGCAGTCCCCAGGTTCCCAGAGAGGTCAGCACGATCACTCCCAGCAGATTGGCCGGATCCGGTCCGAAGAAGGAAGCAAAGGCGCCCTGCTGTCCCAGTGTCACCGGGACGTCGCTTTCCAGCACAGACAGGTTCTTCACCGCTTCCATAAATCCGCCCTGGCCATTGAGCACAGCCGCCACCACAGCGATAATGCCGCCGATCATGATGATCCCCTGGATAAAGTCATTGATGGCCGTTGCCATGTATCCTCCCAGGATTACATATACGCCGGTAAGGGTAGCCATAAGGATCACGCACACGGCATAGGGAATATGAAAGGACATCCCGAAAAGTCTGGAAAGGCCGTTATATAAAGACGCCGTATACGGGATCAAAAAGACAAACACAATGGCGGAAGCCGCAATGCGCAGACCGTTGCTCCCAAAGCGTTTGCCGAAGAAATCCGGCATGGTGGCCGCATGAAGATGCTTTGTCATGATCCTGGTACGCCTGCCCAGGACCACCCATGCCAGAAGGCTCCCCAAAATGGCGTTTCCAATACCGATCCAGGTGGAGGCAAGGCCGTATTTCCATCCAAACTGTCCTGCATATCCTACAAATACAACCGCTGAAAAATAAGAAGTACCATAGGCAAAGGCTGTGAGCCAGGGACCCACATTTCTTCCGCCCAGAACGAATCCGTTGACACTGGACGCATGCTTCCGCGTCGCCAATCCTACGCCGATCATAATGGCAAAAAATATGATCAGCATCACTATTTTTACAAACATTTTTTGTCCTCCTTAAATTTCAAGCTTTTTGTTTTTCGCGCGTTAAAGCGTTACGCTTTTAATCGCTAAAATGTTTCTTCAAAGTATATCAGCTTTCTGAAAAAAGTCAATACCTTTTCTGAAAATAAAAAGGTTGACTTTTTCTTCTAAATTAGGTATCATCACTTTAATGAGTAGGCGCGTTAACGCGCGAATTTATGGAGGAAAAAATGCCTATTACAGAAATACTGGAAAAAAACTGCCGCCTGTACGGCGATGACGTAGCCCTTGTGGAGATCAATCCGGAGATGCCCGAGACACGCCGGGTCACCTGGAAAGAGTACGAGCTGATCGAACCTGTGCGCGCATCCTATTACCGGCGTGAGATTACATGGAACGTATTCAACGAAAAAGCAAACCGTTTTGCCAATCTCCTTCTGGAGAGAGGCGTAAAAAAAGGCGATAAAGTAGCGATCCTTCTTATGAACTGTCTGGAATGGCTCCCCATCTACTTCGGCGTTCTGAAAACAGGAGCTCTTGCGGTTCCCATGAACTTCCGGTATTCTGCCGAAGAGATCCAGTACTGTCTGGATCTGGCAGAGGTGGATATCCTGGTGTTCGGACCGGAATTTATCGGACGTGTGGAAGAGGTAGCAGACGAGATCGGCAAGCACCGGCTCTTATTTTATGTGGGAGAGGGCTACTGCCCGGGCTTCGCAGAGGACTATACCATACACACGGCCAACTGCTCCAGCCAGTCTCCCAAGATCGATATCACCGATGAGGACTATGCGGCCATTTATTTTTCCTCAGGCACTACCGGCTTTCCCAAGGCGATCCTGCACCGTCATCAGGCCCTCATGCATGCGGCGCAGACAGAGCAGCATCACCACGGACAGACTAAGGACGATGTATTCCTGTGCATCCCTCCCCTTTATCATACAGGGGCAAAGATGCACTGGTTCGGAAGCCTGCTCTCCGGCGGAAAAGCCGTATTATTAAAAGGCACCAACCCGGAATTTATCCTTCGGGCAGTGTCTGAAGAAAAATGTACCATTGTATGGCTCTTGGTACCCTGGGCACAGGATCTGCTGCTTGCTCTTGACAGCGGCAAGATCAAGCTGGATATGTATCAGTTGGATCAGTGGCGTCTCATGCACATCGGCGCACAGCCGGTGCCCCAGAGCCTGATCAAGCACTGGATGGAGTATTTCCCTCATCATCAGTACGATACCAACTACGGCCTCAGCGAGTCCATCGGCCCCGGCTGCGTTCATCTGGGAGTGGAAAATATCCATAAGGTAGGCGCTATCGGCAAGGCCGGCTACGGCTGGGAAACAAAGATCATCGACGAAAACGGCGAGCCTGTAAAGCAGGGCGAGACCGGCGAGCTGGCGGTAAAGGGCCCTGGCGTCATGGTCTGCTATTACAACGACCCCAAATCCACCAGCGAAGTGCTTCACGGCGACTGGCTGTACACAGGAGACATGGCCGTTGAGGATGAAGATGGATTTATCTTCCTGGTAGACCGCAAGAAGGACGTGATCATCAGCGGCGGCGAGAACATCTACCCGGTACAGATCGAGGACTTCCTGCGCACCAACGAGGCGATCCACGACGTGGCTGTCATCGGCCTTCCGGATTCCCGTCTGGGCGAGATCTCCGCAGCTATCATTTCCCTGAAACCAGGCTATACCTGCACCGAAGAGGACATCAATCTCTTCTGCAAGCAGCTTCCCCGCTACAAACGTCCCAGAAAGATCTTCTTCGCAGACGTTCCCCGCAACGCCACCGGAAAGATCGAAAAACCCAAGCTTCGTGAAATGTACGGCGCCTCTCATCTGGTTGCCGCACAGAACCGGGGATAAAAAACAGGCAGTGCTTCCGGTCTTACAGAAGACCGGCGGCGCTGCCTTATTTTTTTGGTTTACACTTCTAATGCATACTCTTTCAAAAGCTTCTTTTTAAAGTCTGAGTCCTCAGCCGCATGCCGCAGATCTTCCTGACGGTTATCCTGAATAAGTTTTTGAGCCAGGATAATTCCCATGTCGATTCCTTCCCTTTTTCCATCGTTCCAGCCTTCTGCCCTTCCATCCTGGATTATATCCGCAATCGCTTTACACATATCGTATCCGCCTCCTACCCTTCTCTCAGTCTTCCAACGCATACTCTTTCAAGAGCTTCTTTTTAAAGTCTGAATCCTCAGCCGCATGCCGCAGATCTTCCTGACGGTTATCCTGAATAAGTTTTTG
>DXBU01000020.1 GCA_019116385.1 Candidatus Blautia faecigallinarum
TATAGCACTCTTTTTCCGTTCTTTTTATAAAAATATGTATTCTCATAAGGACATCTGCTATAATAAAAAAAGCAATTTTATTTTACGGAGGTTCTAAAGGTGTACACGATTCTTGTACTGGAAGACGACAGGGAATTAAATGAAAGCATTTCCTATGCATTGAAAAAAGAAGGATACCGCGTCTTTTCCGCCTGCTCCTGCAGAGAGGCAAAAGCCTTATGGGAAAGCCGGACCTTCCACCTGGCAGTCCTTGATGTAAATCTGCCGGACGGGGACGGCTTTCACTTCTGTCGCTGGCTGAGATCCAGGCAGAACACCCCTGTCCTTTTTCTCTCTGCCAGAGATTTGGAGGAGGATGTGTTAAACGGCTACGAACTGGGCGCCGAGGATTATGTGACAAAGCCCTTTTCTTTAAAGATCCTGCTTAAAAAGATCCATGTGATCTTATCAAGGAAAGATTCCGATAACCATATTTACGATGATGGATTTTTAAAGGTGGATTTTAACCAGGGCACTGTCCGGCGTGGAACTAAGGAGTGCCTGCTCACCCCTACCGAATACCGTATTTTAAAAAAACTGATGGAAAACAAAGGAAAGCTGCTTACCTATACCGTTCTTTTTGACGCTTTGTGGGACGAGGGGATACAGATAGCAGATAAGCACACCCTTGCGGTAAACATAAACCGGCTGCGAAAAAAGATTGAAACAGAAGAACACTCTTATATTGCGAATGTATATGGAATGGGGTATTTATGGAAGCCGTAATACTGGGAATTTTTATCTTATCTGTGAGCGTTTCCCTTTTCGCAGTGTGGAAATATTTCCGCTTAAAAAAAGACATTTATGATTATACACAGGATTTAGAGGATGCCATTGACCGTATGTATAAGGGCGAAAAGTTAAAATCTCTTCCATATAAGAAAGACGATCTGTGGGGAAAGATGTACGAAAAGCTGGCCCGCCTTTCCTACTTATATATCCATAAAAACCTGGAGATTTCAAAGGAAAAAGAAACGCTGAAGGAATTGGTATCGGATATTTCCCACCAGACAAAAACACCTCTCGCCAACATAAAACTCTTTTTGGAAATGATGGCAGAGGAACCCTGTTCCGGACGGGAACAGGAATATATAAAAAAACTGAACGCCCAGACAGATAAGCTGGATTTTCTCCTCCAGAGCATGGTAAAGCTTTCCAGATTGGAGACCGGAACCATCCAGATCAAAAAAGAGGTCTCTCCCCTTTGGGACACTCTGGCGGCGGCCTTAGGCAATGCTGTCATCCTTGCGGAAAAGAAACACATTTCCATAAATGTCCAATGTGAGGAAGACCTTCTCTTAAATCATGATAAAAAATGGACTGGGGAAGCTCTTTTTAACCTCCTGGATAATGGGGTAAAGTATACCGCTCCCGGAGGACATATATACATAGAGGTCAAAAGACAGGAATTGTTTACAAGCATCCTCATCCGGGATACCGGCAAGGGAATCCCGCCGGAGCGCCAGGGAACGATTTTCACCCGGTTTTACCGGGAACCGGAGGTTCACCATATAGAAGGAATCGGCGTGGGCTTGTATCTTGCCCGGAAGATCATCACCATGCAGAATGGATACATAGAGGTTCACTCAAGGGAAGGCCGCGGAAGCACCTTTACCGTCTGTCTGCCCAACAATGATTAGGAAAAATCACAGTTTTGTGATTTTTTCTTTTTGTGACCGGTTTGTGATTTTTATGTTTTATTCTATAGCCATAGGAGGTACATAAGCATGAAAAAAATAATGGTAAAAACCCAGGATCTGAAAAAATATTATGAAACCGGGAACCAAAGGGTAAAGGCATTGGACGGAGTGGATTTTCAGGTTCTGGAGCGGGAATTTGTTTCTATAATCGGAAAGTCCGGCAGCGGAAAAAGCACCCTGCTGCATATGATCGGAGGGCTGGACAGGCCCACCGGCGGCAGCGTAACCGTTGACGGGATTCGCCTTGAAGAGCTGAACCCGGAACAGCTGGCTCTTTTCCGGAGGCGAAAGGTAGGATTTGTATTCCAGCAGTACAATCTGATCCCTGATCTGAATATTTACGACAACATCATCTTTCCCCTTGAGCTGGACGGTACGAAAGCAGACGAAGAATTTATCCAGGAATTGTTAAATATCCTGTATATAGCGGATAAACAAGAAATGTTTCCTTCCATGCTCTCCGGAGGGGAACAGCAGCGCGCCGCGATCATACGGGCTTTGGCGGCAAAGCCCGCTGTTATCCTTGCGGACGAGCCCACCGGAAATCTTGACACAGCCGCAAGCCGGGATGTGATCGGGTTGCTGAAGGTCTTAAGCAGACAGTACCAGCAGACGCTCATCGTCATTACCCACGATACGGACATTGCCCAGATGGCTGACCGGATCGTCCGGATCGAGGACGGAAAGATTAAAAAAGGAAGTGATCTTTATGTTGGCGAATAACAATAAGGCGGTCATAAAAAAGCTGGCAAAAAACAGTGTGAAAACAAATAAAAAGCAATATGGGATTTTATTTCTTACTGTTATTTTGTCATCCTTTATGCTGTTTTGTGTATTTACCATCGGCATGACCTATCTGGATTCCAGCCGGCTGCAGAATACACGGTTAAACGGGGCGGAATATGATATCACCCTCTTAAATGGTTTCACTCCGGAACAGCTTCATACCTTAGACCAGGATCCGGATATACAAAGTACAGGCATGGAAACCTATGCAGGTTTTATAAAAAGCACAGAGTTTGATCCTACCGTGGAACTGGGTTTGCTGTGGTGTGATGAAACATTCTGGGACGATCAGATGGCGCCTGCCAGAACCGTCTTAAAAGGTTCTTATCCCCAAAAGAAAAACGAGATCATGGTCAAAAAGGACCATTTAAAATCCCTGGGAAACGAGAAACTTTCTGTGGGAGATCCTATTACTTTGACTTACGAAAACAATACGGGCACATATACAGAGGAGTTTCGTATCAGCGGTATATGGGATGGATATGGACATGCCACCGCTCTATTTGTATCAAAAGCTTTTTATGAGGAAACCGGATATGACCTCCGTTCAGATGGGATCCTGAGCATAAAGCTGGCACATAATTATGTTCTGCCCTCCTCTTTGCAGTCCATGGAAAAGTCTCTGGAGCTTTCCCAGCGGCAGATCTTTGCTCCTACAGCTTATATTGAAAATTCTTTTAAATTGCTGCTGGGGATCTGCGGTCTGGCTCTTGTTATATGTTTAAGCGCGTATCTTTTGATCTATAATATTTTGTATTTATCTGTTTCCGGAAAGATACGATATTATGGATTGCTGCAGTCCCTTGGAATGACAAAGAAACAGCTGATCTCTTTTCTTGTAAGGCAGACCCTGCTGCCCGGATTGGCTGGCATGTGTATAGGGATTCTGTCCGGCGTGGTTTTGTGTATGAAATTTGTTCCTTATATTTTGGAGGTATTTGGTATTGCCGCCGAAAATATGGAACAACACTTTCACCCGGCGGTCCTGATGATCAGTATCGCTGTGACAGGGGCCTCTCTTTTCTTTGGAATAAAAAAGCCCATCCAGATCGCAGCAAGGGTAACACCAGTGGAGGCTACAAAATATAGAGACTGTATCTCTAATGGAAAAGGGTATAAAAAAAGAAAAGGCGCTTTTTTCTGGAGAATGGCATTTGAACAGCTAAAAAAAGGAAAAAAGAAAACCCTTGTTGTATTGCTGTCCCTGACCATAAGTTTGTCGGTATTCTACTGTCTCACAACGATCATCAGCAGCCAAGGAGAAAGAACGTTGCTGCCCAATTATTGGAACGCGGATTTTATCATTCAAAATCAATCGCGAACAGAGGAGGATATTGCTTCCCTTCAGCCTGTGATAACAGATTCTT
>DXBU01000021.1 GCA_019116385.1 Candidatus Blautia faecigallinarum
AAGAAAAAGAAAGAAGTGAAGGAAACCAGGATTATCTTCCGGTTACCTGGGCAGCCTCATATCTTCCAGTCAAGCAGGTGAAAAATGGGATCATTTTAACGACAGACAACCGTTACGTTAAATTGATCGAAGTCCTTCCGATCAACTTTCTGTTAAGGTCCTCAGACCAGCGGAATATCATCTTTTCCTATATGAGTTACCTGAAAATTGCACCCCAAAAGTTCCAGATCAAGGTCGTATCGAAAAAAGCGGAAATCGAGGACTATATCCAAAAAATCCGGGAAGAAGCCAGTCAGGAAAAGGATGAGCGGTGCAGAATGCTCCAGGAGGATTATATAGAGCTGCTCCGGACGCTTGGTACAAAAGAAGCGATTACCAGGCGGTTTTTCCTGGTTTTTGAATATCAATCTCAGAACGGCAGGAAAAACCCAGAGGAGCGGGATGTATACCTGTATATGAAATCCACTGTCCAGACGGCAAAAAAATACCTTGCTTTGTGCGGGAACGTTGTATTGGAACATGAAAATGAGACCAGGTTCCTGGTTGAGACGTTTTACCAGATCTTGAACCGGAAAACCAGTACAAAAGAGAGCCTTGAGGACCGGATCCGGAAGGTAAGAGACTACTATCTAAGAGAAAACGGGAAGGAAAGCATCGCCAAAATTCCGGTGACTGAGCTGTTTGCTCCGGAAACGATAAATTTCAAAAAGTGGAACTCGGTAGTGATTGACGGGGTATACCATACCTACCTGTTTATCCCATCTCAGAAATACCGGACAAGGGTACCGGCCGGCTGGCTCTCCCTTTTGATCAATGCGGGCGAAGGGATTGATGTGGATGTGTTTTTCTTCCGGCAGGACAAGGCGAAGAGTTTGGAGAGGATCGGCAGGAGAATCCGTCTGAACCGTTCCAAGATCAAAGACGCTTATGACACGAACAGAGATTTTGACAACCTAAATGAATCCATCCGTGCCGGATATTATCTGAGGCGTGGGCTTACTGGGAATGAAGACATTTATTACATGGCAACGCTGATTACCATAACCGGGTATAGCGAAAAGGAAGTGGAATGGCGCTCAAAGGAGATGGCGAAGCTTTTAAACTCCCAGGATATTGGAACGGCCGGCTGCCTTTTCAGGGAAGAACAGGCTTTCCTATCAGCCCTTCCGTTACTTGGGCTTGATAAAAAAATATATGCCAAGGCAAAGAGAAATGTGCTGACTTCCGGCGTGGCAGCCTGTTATCCGTTTACTTCCTATGAAATGTCAGACAAGGATGGCATTATGATGGGCGTCAATAAGGCGAACAGCTCTCTGGTGATCTTGGATATCTTTAACACACAGATTTATAAAAATGCGAATATGGTAATCCTTGGAACGTCCGGCGCAGGGAAAACCTTTACCATGCAGTTAATGGCGCTTAGAATGCGGCGGAAAAATATCCAGGTGTTTATTGTCGCGCCGGATAAAGGGCATGAGTTTGCCAGGGCATGTACGAATATCGGCGGCGTATATGCGCAGATTTCTCCTGCCTCATCGAACTGTATCAATGTTATGGAGATCCGCCCGGCGGATACAGCAACCAGTGATCTCCTGGACGGACATGCAGCGGAACGCTCTGCCCTGGCATTAAAAATTCAAAGCCTCCATATTTTCTTTAGTTTGTTGATTCCGGACATGAATTACGAAGAAAAGCAGTTACTGGATGAGGCATTGGTTATCACTTACCAGGAAAAAGGGATTACCCATGACAACCAGAGCTTGTTAGATCCGGAAAAGCCAGGAGCTTACCGGAAAATGCCGATTTTAGGTGACTTGCAGGAAGTCCTGATGCGGAAAGAGGAATGCAGGCGCATGGCAAATATTTTAAACCGACTGGTTCATGGATCTGCATCCAGTTTCAATCAGACGACAAATGTGGACTTGAATAACAAATACGTGGTGCTGGACATTTCAGAGCTTTCCGGGGATTTATTGCTTGGGATGTTTGTGGCGCTTGACTTTGTCTGGTCGAAGGCAAAAGAGGATCGAACCGTGGAAAAAGCGATTTTTGTGGATGAGGCATGGAAGCTTTTGGCTTCCAATGAACTTGCAGGCGAGTACCTTCTGGAAATTTTTAAGACCATCCGGGCTTACGGGGGAGCCGCTGTCTGTGCTACGCAGGATCTGGCTGATTTCTTTGCTCTGAAAGGAGGAAAACTCGGACGGGGGATTTTGAATAATTCGAAAACGAAAATCCTTTTGAATATGGAAAATGCAGAGGCAGGGCTGATACGGGAAGAATTGGATCTTTCTGAGACCGAGATGAATTCGATCATCCATTTTGAACGGGGAAGCGGCCTGATATCCACCACCAACAATAATTTGATTGTGGAATTTCGGGCAAGCCAACTGGAAAAGGATCTTATCACAACAGACCGGAGGGATCTTAAAGAGTTAAAGAGCAGGCTGCAGAGATATGGGGCAGATGCTTATGGGAGGAGGCGGGAAGAGAAAACGTAAAAAGCGAGGCGTCATTTATGACGTATAGAATGACGTTTTTAATACGCATTATTGAAAAATCAGGGTATTTTTCCTGTTATCCGTCATAAATGGCGCATGGAAGGTGTATAGAATACGCCATTTATGACACTTAAAATCATGAAAGAAAGGATGCAAAAACAGATGGAAAACAAACAAAGAGCCGTGGAACGTGAACTCCGTGATTTAATCCAGAAATATAACGTGCTCTATAAAAGCCAGATCTATGAATATTTTGCAAAGGACGGAAGGGAACAGTTTGTCGGACGGGCGCTAAAAGCACTGGAAAAGGAACGGGAGATCTGCATAAACCAGGAATTAAAACTGGCAGCGATCAGCGAAGAATACTATAGTGTCCGGGAATACGGTACGATGCAGAGCGTCTGGGCATTGATCGGAATTATGGGGCAGAAAAAGGTAGAACAGCATTTTCTGGCTGCCGCGGAGGAATATCCGGTCCGTATTATTTTTGTAGGGGATGGTGAGATTTACGATATCCTGTACATCTCGCAGGAGGAAGTCAGCCTTGTGAATCATCTGTTTTCCAGAAAGCGGATTGATGGATGCGGGCATATCGTTGTGGTGGATGACCCTGCGTATATCCCAGACATTCAGATACCGGACGCGGTTGGTTTTTGCACGGTAAAGGAGGATGGGAAAATCGAGTATTACCGCTTTGACGGGTGAGGGGGACGTATTCGGCAAATTGAAAGCGCAGATGGACCGGGCGCAGGAGATGACGGGACGGACGGAAAAACTGCTGGCAGAGGCCAGAGGCCTTCTTCATGCATATATCCGGCAGAAACGGAACCTGCAGTACAGCAATTATTGCGATATGGTACTGGAGGTTTCAAAGTGTAGCGAAAAGCTGACGGAAATGCTGAGGAGACTGGCTTTGGAGGTTACATTGGATGAGGAAAAGTATGAAGATTATAAATCGGATCTTGTGCTGATCCATGGGATTGAAATTGTGTATACCGCAGGCGTTTTGAAAGTTTCCCTGCCAGTTTTGGTTCCCCACAGGAAAGAGAGCTACACCGATTACCTGTACAAACCCCTATATACGGCATGCAGGCACTGGTGTATGAAACAAGCGGAAACCGGGGGAACCATACCGGAATTTGAAAAGAGTACCGTATGTTTTGAGCATAGATATGACAAGACATTGCCGCTTGCAAGAGTCAGGGACCATGATAACCTGGAAGAGAAACATGTACTGGATGTATTGGCAGGTTTTTTCATGCAGTCAGACAATGGCCTGTATGTGGATACCTACCATGTGACCAGATTGGCGGAGAAAGACCGAACTTGGATCTATGTCATGGATTCGTGTTGTTTTCCAGCGTGGCTGTCAAGGTTTCATCAGCCGGAGGGTATCGAAAAAAGTCCTTAAACCAAAGACTGAAAATACGATAGGGGATGGAAGAGAAAAAGGCTGGTAACTTCACGGCTTCGGAGAAGAAACGCAGGCGGGATCTTACCCAGGTATTCCACGTATAGGGTACAAAAGCGCGCATTCAACCGAAAGGGGAGATTTGGTTATGAAAAAGCAGGACTTACTGCTGATAATGATTGCAATTTCCGGAGAACTGCCGGTCAGGCTGGCAGGCAGGGTCGTTTCTTCCGATTCCTATGCGGCGGCATTGATTACCAGCTTGAAGCAGCGGGAGTATATTTCAGTACGGAAGGGAGGAGGATGCAGAGGCTATGTATTAAGGACTAAGGGTAAACGGTATTTGCTGGAGAACTATCAGGCGGATACGGCGTTTTTTCTTGAAGGGGCGTCAGAAACAAGCCATGTAAAAAGCGAGCTGAGGAAACGGGAGCGCCTTCATCGGATGAGCGAGGTATGGGTCTTTTTTTATAAGACGGGTGTGTGCGTTTTCCAAAGCCAAAAGCCTGCAATGGGTGGAGGCATTGGAAGCAGCGGGGTGGAAGCGTACTACGGAAGTCTGGAATACAAAAACGGCAATGATGCGATTAAAGGTTCCAGAGCCTGTGGTGTGCTGCTGTCCGGGATATCTGCCTATGTGGTTTATAACACGCGGGAGCAGAGAATGAAGTGGGCCAAGAAAATGGAACGCTCCATGCGTGTCTGGACGGAGAAACTGTTGCTTCGGTCCGGCAGCTTTAAAGGGGCAGATGCGCTTATCCTGGGGGAATCGCCATCATTCCTGATAGATTTACTGGAAAGTGACGGAGGAGTAAAAAAGAACCTGTTTCAGGTGGATGATGTATATGATCGGTATTATTATGTTCCCATGTGCGAGGAAGCGAGCGTACAGATAGCTCTTTTATGTGATACGGATAAGAGAAGACGCCTTTACCGGTTTCTGGAAGGCGTCTTATCCCGCAAAAGGGATAAGGAATTCTCCGTTTGTGACGGATATAACGCAGACGGGAATCCCGTTTATTTTTGTCTGGAACTGGAAATGCATAAGCTATCCAGGATCAAACAGGACGCCGGATGGAAACAGGAAGGGACAGTGTTCTGCCTGGACTATCAGGAAGAGACACTTCAAAACTATTTTGGGGAGGGGATGAAAATACAGGCAATACTCACGAAGCGTCTATGTGAGTATCTGCGTCAGGACGCGTAGCGTAGGCGTCCAACCAACGGCAGGAGGTGCTGCTGTGAAAAATGCATTTGAGACCGGATGCAGCGCGGTAGACCGGATGGGAAAGCTGCAGATTACCGGAAACATCATCCCGGTAGCCTGGTACCAGACAATCCGCAAGGAGACAGGCAAGCCGAACCTAAATGCGATCATTATTTTGGCTGATATTGTTTACTGGTACCGCCCCATTGAGGTAAGGGACGAGGCAAGCGGCCAGTTGATTGGGTTCCGCAAGCGTTTCCATGCGGATATGCTGCAGCGCAGTTACCAGCAGTTTTCTGAACAATTCGGCTTAACCAAACGGGATGTCACCAATGCGGTGATAGAACTGGAAAAGCTTGGTGTGATACAGAGGGTATTCCGAACGATTGAAAAAGGGGGCCGCCTGATCCCTAATGTCCTGTTCTTAAGCCTGGACGTTGACGTACTGGAAAGGTTGACGTATCCAGAAACACAGGAAAACCATGCTCCGGAGAAGCCAGGATGGGGGTGTCCCCGATTTCAGGGGGATGTGTCACCGAAATCGGGGAGATATCCCACCCAAATGGGGGAACCCCTCTCCCTGAAAACGGAGAGGGATCTCTCCAAAATCGGGGAGACAAATACAGAAATTACCTACAAAGAATACAGCGGAGAATCCAATATCTTATCCATCGAAAGCGCCAGGGAACTGGTAAAAATGCAGATCGACTACGTAGCGCTGAAGCATGATGAACCGTATGACGAGCGGATTGATGAAATATTAGGGATCATGACGGATATTATGACATCCACAGCGGAGTATATACGGGTCAACAAAGAGGACAAACCAGCGGCGGCGGTAAAGGCACAGTATGCTAAGCTGACCAAAATGCACGTGGAGTATGTTCTGCACTGTATGGATGGGAATAAAACGAAAGCCAGGAATATCCGGGCGTTACTGGTTACCGCGTTGTATAATTCGGTCAACACCATGGGCTGTTATTATAAAAACCTGTATCTGTACCATCAGTCCGGTTGGGGAATGGAAGATATGGGAGAAAAAAAGGGGGGAAGTCAAAGTAAAGAAGAGTAGAACGTGGAAGGCATGGAAGCTCCTCCTGTTTATCGTGGGAGGAGTGATTTTGGCTTTTTATGTTGGAGGCTTTTTATCCACACTGTTTTCGGAGGCAGATGTTATCTTAAATCCGGCTGTGTGTATCAGACGGGGCGTGATGACGCTGTCCGGCCTGCAGGCATCCGCGGCAGCCGCCGTGCTGTTCTTTGCTGTTGCTGTATTGATCGTGTTTCGGGGAAAAGGGAAGGGGGAAGAGGATGAACGAAATTTCCTTATCTCGGAGCAGGGCACCTACGGTACAGCTGGTTTTATGAAGCAGGAGGAGCTGTCCCAAATCCTGAGGACAGACCGGGATACGGAACCGGTGGCGGGGATCATTTTTGGAAAGGAGCTTGATACTGGGCGAATCATCAGCCTTCCGGTAGACTCAAGGTTAAACAGGAATATTGCCGTATGCGGTTCACAGGGGTCTATGAAGTCCAGGGCGTTTGCCCGTGTTATGGCGCTGCAGTGTATCAGGCGAGGAGAAAGCATGTATCTGACAGATCCCAAATCAGAACTGTATGAGGATCTCTGCGCATACTTGAAGGAGGAAGGGTACACGGTTAAGCAGCTGAACCTGATCCAGCTTATTCATTCTGACGCCTGGAATTGCCTGGCAGAAATTGATGAAGGGGAATTGATCGATGTGTTCTGTGATGTGGTGATCCGCAATACCACGGATAAATTCGACCATTTTTACGACAACGTGGAAATGGACCTGCTAAAGGCCCTGTGTCTATATGTGTATGAGGAATATCCAGAGGGGCAGAAAACCTTTCCGGAGGCGTATAAGCTTTTGCTGAATAAAAGTGTGGAAGCTCTTGACGCGATTTTTGAGAGGCTGCCCGGGAACCATCCGGCGAAAGGTCCTTATCAACTGTTTTCCAAGGCGGAAAAGGTAAAGGGTAACGCTGTATTGGGACTGGGGACAAGGCTCCAGATTCTGCAGAACCGGCTTGTCCAGCAGATTACCAGCTATACAGACATTGACCTGGCACTTCCGGGAAAAGAAAAATGCGCCTATTTTTGTATTACATCTGACCAGGATTCCACGTATGATATGCTGGCAACGCTGTTTACCAGCTTCCTATGTATTAAACTTGTCCGGTTTGCGGACAAAACAGAGGATCGCAAGCTGCCTATCCCGATGAACTTTATCTTAGATGAATTCCCCAACATCGGCGTTGTCCCGGATTTTAAGAAAAAGCTGGCAACAGCCAGATCAAGGGGGATTGGGATGAATATTCTTTACCAGAATATCCCGCAGCTGCAGAACCGCTATCCAGACAATCAATGGGAAGAGATCCTTGGCGGATGTGATTTTTCTATTTTTCTTGGATGCAATGACATGACTACCGCCACATATTTCAGTGACAGGAGCGGGGAGATTACAGTGAACGTATCCTCTGTGCGTAAAAATTACCATACCATCCGGGCAACCGATTATGTGCCGGAATATTCCGAATCTACATCAGTGGGAAAACGCCAGCTCCTGCTTCCGGACGAAGTGCTGCGTTACCCTTTGGATCAGGGAATGCTGATCATACGTGGACATAATGTGCTGCGGTTTCGGAAGATGGACTATACCGAGCATGCGGATGCAAAGAAACTTCATATGGAAAAGGTCGAGGAACATATTCCAGGGTGGTATAAAAAATGGGAAGAAGAGCAGCAGATGAATGAGGCAATGCAGCAGGCAGGAAAAGAAATGTCCGAAGAGGAGATGGCAACGCCGGAGGAAACCGTCCTGGCAGTGGACACGAAGATGCCAAAGAAAGAGAAAGCAAGGAACCGGAAAAACGAAAAGGTCATCCTGAAAGTCGAAGACCTGTTTTCGCAACAGGAAAGGAGTGAGTGAGCTGGGAGTTCAAAGGATTGGATTAAAGGAGAATCCCCTGATCCGGTACAGCTTTTGCTATCTTTTAGCTGCGGAATTTGGCATGATCATCCCAGGGGATGATATCGGCCTGTTGGAGCTGGCGTGGGACTGCATCGAAGTTTATGATTCTTTACAGTCCTTTCTGGAGCTTAGCGGATGGGAAAAGGATAACCCGGATTGCACGGACTTTGCATATCTGTCCGAGCATCATATATGCAGACAGATTGCAGGAAAATATCTATATTTTTCACAGCTGAAATTTGAAGACGGGAAGGAAAAACTGGCGCGAGCAAATTGCGACGGATCTGCGACAGGATTGCGTCAGCGGTGATATTGACATCCGATTCGGGCTATTATAAAATGATATGCGTAAAGAAGGCACCAATGAAAGCGGCTTATTGAAAAGCGGCTTTTTTTGTGCCTTTTTTCATTAAAAGATTGGAGGGGAAATATGGCAGAAGCAAGGAAAGAAGCAACCACTTTAGCTTTGGAAAAAGAAGTTCCCAGAGCTGCCCTTGACGGGGTGCTGACAATCGAAGTGGATTCAAGGGTTGAAAGCCTGGAAGAGCAGGAAGATGCCAGATGGCACCAGCTTTTAAACGCGCACCGGACCAGGAAAATCCTGACAGGGGAATTGGGAGGCGTGGAAAAATTAGAGAGCGGATGGGTTGTGGCGATTACCTATTACAATGGATTCCGTATCATTATCCCAATGAGTGAAATGATGATCAATTTGAATGGGGATGGGAGGGAAAACTCGGATACTTTGAACCGCCAGACCAGGATCGCCAATAATATGCTGGGCTGTGAAATTGACTTTATGATCAAGGATCTGGACACAGAGACCAAAAGTGTCGTGGCATCAAGAAAAGACGCTATGCTGAAAAAACGCCAGACGTTTTATTATGCGGAGGAAGGAGAGAAACCCATGCTGTATCCGGGACGTATGGTACAGGCAAGGGTGATCGCAGTTGCGGCAAAGGCGGTCCGGCTGGAAGTATTTGGCGTTGAAGTTTCCGTTCGGGCAAGGGACATGGCTTGGGAATGGATGGTGGATGCATCGGAAAAGTTCCAGATCGGCGACCTGGTCCTTGTAACCGTCAATGAGATCCGTCAGAAATCCGTGGAGGATATTTCGATATCCGTAGATGCGAAAAGCGCAACGGCAAACACAAATAAAGACAACCTGAAAAAATGTCACAAGCAGGGAAAATATGCAGGTACGATCACAGATGTATATAAAGGGACTTATTTTATACGCCTGGATATCGGTGTAAATGCGGTAGCGCATTCCTGCAATATGCCAAGCCTGCCGGGAAAACGGGATAAGATCGGATTTGTAGCAACACGTATCAATGATAATTATGAGGTCGCGGAGGGGATCATAACCCGGCTGATCAAGCGGGCCCAATAAAAATTTGTAATTTTTTTTGAAAATACTGTTGTCACAGAAAAAACGGATTCTTTAGAATGCAGGGTACCAGAACAAAAACGAAAAGGGGGATGTGCAATGTCAAGGAAGAAAAAGAACCGGCAGGAAACGATTTATTGCCCATACTGCAGGCGCAAAGCCGTGCTCCGTCCTACCGCATACGTTTACGGAAACGATAATCTAAATCCGGAAGGTTTCCTGTACGTATGCTCCGGATATCCACAGTGCGATGCCTATGTAGGAGCGCACAAGGAAAGCCTGCGCCCCAAAGGGACATTGGCAAACGGTGCCCTCCGCCATAAGAGGATCCTTGCCCACCGGGCCCTGGATGCCATATGGAAGGAAGGCTACATGACAAGGCACAGTGCGTATATCTGGCTGCAGAACCGGCTCAATCTCCGGGAAAAGGATATGCACATCGGAATGTTTTCGGATTATTTATGTGATGAAAGCATCCGGGAATGTACAGAGTATCTGCTGGCACGCAGGTCTGAGGGGCGGTCAGCTCCAGGTTCAGGCAACAGAAAAAATACGGCATAGAAGGGAGTGATTGATTGCGGCTATTTTAAGGCTGAAAGCATCCGAGGATGATGTGTACCGGCTGATGGACCGCCGGGAGCATTGCTGCCTGGCGGTGGCATTATGCAGTATTGCGGAAGGAGTCTGCATGTATCTGCTGATCTACCAAAAGCGGTGCTGGGATCTGGCGTATCTGTGCAGCGTGCTTGGCGCAACCATCGTTCTTCTGATCTGGCAGGTGCATAGGTGCGGCAAACGAATTATGGAGGCGGAGCACTGTTACCTGGAGCTGGATGAAAGCAGCCTGGCGGTTTGTCAACCGGAAAAAAACGGACATTATGAGGCCTGCCGTATTTTCTATGACGAGATCGAAAAGATTGTGGAAGGAAGCAGGAGAGGTGTGCCGGAGTTTTATATTGTACTCCGGGAGCAGGATAACGAACGGAAAAGCTTTATCCTTTTGGATGATGCGGAGCAGCAGCGGCATATATTCTGTGTCCGTTCCTTTGGGTACGGCAACCTTACGTTTACCGATTTTTACCGGAAACTGCGGTGGATGGTACCAGGCCAGGTTAGGATTATCGGTACCAGGAAACAGAAAGTATGGAACATGAGGAAATCCCATGCCGGGGTCTGCATTGCTGCCGGTATGGTATTAGGTTACGCGATCCCTAAGATTATTGAGATCATGGAATTATTTTAGGAGGAGTTTGCTATGAAGTGGTATACAGCAATCGGGGTAAAGTGCTCAGGGGCAGACGGACGGTTTTATGTGAAAACCGGTCAGGAGGAAAAAATTTTAAGCGGTATGGAAATACAGATTTGGACAAGTCTGTTATGGGCCATTTGTGAAGAAAGCGAGATCTATGAGAGAGTACAGGGACTTATGAAACTTGCTTTTGGTGTAGAAGAACGCAGAGAGGCTGACAGGGAAGAATTCCGGTACTGTTTCCGGCGTCTGGAAAACAGGGGGCTTATTTGCCCCTGTGAAGGAAAAACTGCAGAGGAAGCAGCCCTGAGTCTGATGCGCCGCGTAACCATGGTACGTGTGAGGATCACCACGGCAGAAAGGTTTAAGCTTTTCTGCAACAGCCTTGGAATGGGAAGAGGACTGCGATTTTCCATGAGAGCTTTTCGGAGGGAGGAGTTTACGGAAAAGGAAAAACGCCTTGTTGAAATTTTAGAGGAGAATGGAAGGCTTGCCTATCATTTAAGAAAGCTGGAGGACAAGGCAGAGAAAGTGTCCTCCCTGGTGGGAGAACCGGATGTTTCCTTTTGCGCATCCGTGCAGAAAGAGTTCCTTGCCGAGGTGATCCGGCTTTATGGGAAGAAACAGTTGTTTATAGAAAGCATTCAAGGGGAGGCGATGAGAGAAAAAGATGAAATGGAACAATATGCAGCGGCTGCTGGAATGGATCTGTAAAAAGTGTGCACCAAAACGTGATATACCGGTGGCTTTTAAAGACGGGGTACTCAAACTGAGTATCCTGTCTTTATTTTTCCTGCTGTTAGGGATCTTCATGGGGAGGGTCATGGAAAGCCCTAGATTTCTTTTTTGGACGGTGATTTTAAGCCTGCTGTTTTTTGGAAAAAGTATCTGGCTTGTGCATATCGCATCCAGCGGAAAGTATGAGATGATTGAAGGGACAGTCAAGGAGACAAAGGGAAAAAATGCAGTCGGCAGGTTTCAAAAAATAAGAATTACAAAAACAGACGGAACCGAAACGGAGCTGCTGCTGGGGAAAGAGATAAGAGTCCAGGCAGGAATGGCCTACCGATTCTATTTCAGCAGACAGGAGACGGCATTGTCTGGGATCAAGACCCTGGATGCAGCGTTAAACCTTGGTTCCTTTTATGGACTTGAAAAAGCCGGGGATGGGAAGTAAGAGGCGTGGTCCGACTCCATGCCGCCCTGATCGTGCGCACAGCACGAAAATATTTAGAAAAGGAGCGTGTGAATATGGCAAACACAGTAAACGGGACAGTAAAATGGTTCAGTGCCAGGAGGGGATACGGTTTCATCAGTGATGCGGAAGGCGTAGATTACTTCGCGCATTTTTCCCAGATCAAACAGGACGGGTTTCGGAAACTGTCTTCTGGACAGCCGGTGATGTTTGAAGTTGGGGAAGATGGGAACGGACGGACGCTGGCGCTGAATATTGTACCGCTTGCACAAGAAGGGGAAGCCGGAGCAGAGATGCCAGGGTAAGGAGCCTCCCCGATTTTGATGGGAATGTGGTGTGGCAGGACCACACCATATTTACCCATCCTTTTGAAGAATAACACAATATATAGAATAATGTGTTTGACAACCACAATATATTGTGGTAGTCTTAAGTTGAATTAAAACTTTACCGCCTATTAGCAGGCAGAGATTTTAATTTTGTTCCGGGCATTCCGGAAGCATACTTTTGGGTGGAAGCCCTAAAAGAACAAAGAATAGCGCAATCCATAGGAAGATACAAAGAGAGAAGCTTCTTTTTGTGTCTTTTTTTGTGCGCAAAAACCGGAAGGGAGGTAAGGGACAGGGGATCAAAGCCCCGTATGCATGAAAACAGAAAAAGAACAAGCAAAGGAGGAAACGAATGGTAACGGTTAAATGGGAAAAAATCAATGAATTGGAAATCGGGCTTTTGATGGAGATGTCAGAGGATGGGTATTCATTTTGTGTGGAAGATGGAAAAATCCAGAGTATCAGCCTGCCATCCTAAAGGAGGAGGCTTATGTATTACAAAGATGATTTTGAAAAAGAATTCCGTGAGGAAGTGGATTTCCACAAGTATTTGGAAGAGGTGGACGCCCGTGCAAAATGGGTGCGGGTGCCAAGCAGGAGCCTGAAAGTCCTGGTTGCGTCCGGCAATGAGGAGTACTGCACTCCAGTGGAACAGGTAGACATGGAATCTATGATGGAGGATACCAAACAGCACACCGGCCTGCTTCTGGAATTTCCAGGAGGGGTTTACCAGCTTGGCTCCACAGCCATAAAGACCCTGAAAGGGCGTGCCCGCATTGACGGTACCGCCCTGGCGGACGTAGACCGGAAAACCTTGGCGCAAATCCTGAATCAATGCCTGAAAGTCGCCAAAGGAAAGGCGCTTTTACGGTTATTTGAAGGCAAGGTACGGGCAGTCTTATCCGGGGATGAAAGGGATTATTCGATCCTTTCCATGCCGGATGTTTATATGGTTTCCTCCGCTTACCTGAATGGTGATTTTGAGCAGACAAATTTCCAGCTTGGGTATGCGGATCATTCTACGGCAAATGCCATATGGGAGCTGCAGGATGAGAGAATGGAAAAAGTCTACCGGGATCTGCTGGCACAATACGGGAGATACACGGAAGAAAAATTAAAAGCGGCAGTGCGTATTACCACCTCCGATGTGGGAGCGTCCGGGGCGAATATTTTTTACTCCCTCCAGGGCGAAAACCGTTCCATTATCCTGGGGGAGGCGATGAAGGTACGCCATAAGAACTGCAAAGGGATCGAAGATTTCGCGGAGAACGCAGAAGCGATCTGCACCTATTACAAGGAGGTGCTCCGGGGAGTTTTAAGGCTTTGCAATATCCATATCCAGCACCCGGCCAATACGATGGCAGGTGTCATGCATAAAACCGGGTTCAGTAAAAAACTGATCGCGGAAACCGTGGAAAGTTATAAAGCCTCTGTTGGTGAGGAAGCCTGCACCGCTTATGAAGTTTACTGCGGGATCTGTGAGGCATTGTCGATTGCAAGACAGAACGGTGAAAACGAACGGAGCCTGCTGAAGATGGAAGAACGGATCGCAAAATGTGTATCAAAAAGATGGATCGATTTTGATATTCCAGGGGAAGTGCAGTATTAAGCCATACCTGGGACATCCAATGGGAGGAGTCCAATGAAAAAGACGGTAAATGTAAGCAGCGGAAGAGAGGTAGCGATGGCTTGGATGGACGATTACCTGAACAGCTTTCAGCTCCATCACGATAAGGCGGTGGAAGCGTTGGCATCCCAGCCAAGCAATGTGCGTGAAAATCTGACGTATCTTGGTTATGCATGGTTAAAAGCATTGTCCGAAATCTGCTATTTTGACGCGCGCAATGAGGCGTCGAAACGTCTGGCAGATGACATTATAGGACAGGTAAGGCAGGAACCCAAGCTGCACCAGCTTTCCTATGATGGAACTACGGAAATCGAACTGAACTGCCGCGATGATGAGCAGGCAGCCTGGATGTTGCGATGTTACCTGTGTGCAGACAGCGGTAACAGGTATCAGAGTTTTTTGGATTACGCCATTTATTCTCACCGTACCCTGCAGCAGAACCTGACCCGCTTTTTTCTGGAATGGTTTGTCAGGGCCGCCAAACTGGATCGGTCTTCGTTCCTGGAAAACGCGGGGGTTTATTTACGGGGCTGCGTATTGCCCTTTATTTGAGAGGTGAACGCGATGGCAAGCCTGCCGGACTGGATTTTAGAAGGGATAAGGACCAAAGAATTGTATGAATGGCTGAACTACGGCGGCGAACTGGTTGGCCGGTTTTCCAACCAGCCATTTGCCAAAGCGATGATCGGCAGCCTGCTTCTGATTTATGGGAGCGGCAGTGATGCGGAAACGGATTTCATCCAGTACCATACCCTGAGGCTTTGCGGGATTTTCCGAATCACGGACAGATGCCTTTACGAAGTATCTCCGATCTTATATCAAGTATTTGGGATACCAGAGGAATTTTGCTTTCCGGACAAAGAAGACCTCCGGGATGAGCTGGAAGAGAAGGTAACATACCTTGGAAGGCAGATGCTTTTGCAGGAGCGGGAACGTCTGATGGCCGAATCCGGTTTTCAGGTAAAACAGTTCCTGCCACGGATCGACAAACAGCAGATCCGTCTGGCAGCAAAACGGTATGTTCAGATGGGAAAGCATTCCGGGGATATTGCCTATGAGCCCAGGTTCCGGTTCGAGGAGTCCGGAGGGTTTTCAGATGCTCTTATGCTTCAATATCTGGACGATGAAACCAACACGGTCCGGAAGACGGCGGAAAACTGGCTGAAAAAAAGCATCGCCGCTATCATCCAGAAACAGATTTATTATGGCTGCATCCGGGAAGAGCTGTCTGAGATGGAAGCAGCCGCCGCACACAAAAAGCGAGCTGCATAACAGCCAAACTGAGAGGATGGAACGCAAATAAGAAAGAAATGGAGGAAACGAATCGATGAGCAAATACAGCTATATGAATTTGAACCAGAAGATGATCAAAATCAGGAAGAAGATCCCTGCCCTTATCCGGAAACGCTACAGCGAAGACGTGGATTACGATTTCGTAAAGCTGGATGACATCAACCAGTTTTTAACACCGGCTTTGAACAAATACGGCGTGGATTTTGACATCCTGCGGGAAATCCCCACGCAGCAGGATGCGTCCGGACATGCCCAGTTCCTCATGCAGGAAGGGAACCTGTGGAGGTATGAGGCAGACCTTGAAATCTGCTGGACCAACGCGGATCACCCGGAAGAGCGAAGCTATTCCGTCCTGCACCTGGTAGGGACGAATGATGTGTCCGATAAAGCCAAGGGAACGGCCATGACTTATGGATTAAAATATTACCTTTTAAACAAGTTCAATATCCCGCAGAACGGAGATGATGATCCGGATATGAAGGGGAAGCAGACGGAACAGCCGGAAGTGAAATCAGAGGAAGCGAAAAGCAAAGCATATCCTTCTAAGAAGAATCCTGGTGAACAAAAAGCAACGAAGGAAACAGCCTTTCCTGTGGATGCGGACTTGGAAGAAGGCCTTGGAAAAGCAAAGGATCGTTTTTCCGGGAAACCAGATGCGCATGGCCGCAATGGAAACGCGGTATCCGCAGGAGGAAGAAACGCGGAGAAACAGCCTTCTGCGCCGGTCAGTGAAAAGCAGGACAGGCAAAGCCAGAATGCGGGGAAGATGACCGCAGAGAAGATGGACGGCCCTAAGAAACAAAAAGAGACAGACGAGGGAAGAAAGACCGTACCAGAGGAAAGCAGGCGGGAAGAGACGCCGGTTCATTCCTCAAGGGCCATCACACCACCCACACCACCGGTTACGCGGCCCTCTGCTTCAGAAGAGGAGGAAGAGGAGATGGTATTCTTTGAAGCGGAAGATGATGAAGACATCACGAAAAACTCGGAGGAAGAAGATCTGGCAGACGGTTTCCGGAGCGTGACAGAAGAGGACCAGATTCCTTTTGAAGAAGACGGACAGGCAGAACTTGACCTGCATTTGGAAGAGGAAAGGGTAGACAGTGAGGTGGAAAAAGCAAAAGCGGTCATCTGCAATTTTGGTGTACACAGAGGCAGGCCTATGAAAGAATTGCTGGAAACGCCGGAGGGAAGGAAAGCACTGAAATGGCTTGCGGAATCTTATGCGGGAGCCAACCAGAAGATGAAAGCGGCGGCCAAGGTTTTAGTGGAATCAGACATTTATATGAAGGACGCAGCATAACTGCAATCAGCGGGCCCCCCAAAAGGGGCCTTGCTTTTTGGAAAGGAAGGAAGCGGCATGGGATACGAAATACCATTTACCATCGCGGATGTGGCGGCTCTTTTGTCTATCCGGCGGCTTCGCGGCGGTAATGAAGACGCGTTTGGAGTGGAGTGTCCTTTTTGCGGGGATACAAGAGGAAAGTGCAATCTATGCGTACAAAAGGACGGTGAAGTGAAAAATGTGTACCATTGCTATCATTGCGGCGCTGCAGGAAATATGCTTACCCTGTACGCAGACCTGACCGGCATGTGCGGATATGACCGTTACAGAAGGGCGTATCATGAGATCAAAGAGCGCCTGTTTTTAGGGCATGCAAGCGGGGGAATGCGGATCGAAAAACGCACATACCGCAAAAAGCCGGCACGGCCAGACGATCAGCCGGCAAGTGTGAAACCGGGATACTTGGATCAGGTGTACCGGGAAATGCTCTCCATGCTGGAATTAAGAACGGAGCACCGGGAAGATTTACTCCGGAGGGGACTGTCCCAGGAGGAAGCCATGCGGATGGAAGCGGACGGCTATCGGAGCACGGATGCGGGAAAATCCCAGCAGATCGCAAGGGCGCTTCTTGGCAAAGGGTATTCCCTAAAAGGCGTACCGGGTTTTTATCGGAATTACCAGGGCGATTGGGAGGCTGCTTTCTATCCGTCCAACCGGGGGTACTTATGCCCGGTAAAGAGCGTAGATGGGAAAATCAAAGGTTTCCAGATCCGATTGGACCATCCCTATAAAAAACGGAAATACCTTTGGTTTACCAGCAGCGGGATGGATGGTGGAACCTCCAGTAAAAGCCCGGCAGGCTTATCCGGAAGCATCCGGGATAACACGGTACGGGTGACGGAAGGAATTTTAAAAGCCGAAATCGCCGCTCAAAAAACAGGATTGGCGTATATCGGAATTCCGGGCGTTTCCAATTACAAAGGGCTGTATCAGGTATTGGAGCAGTTAAAAAGGCAAGGCCTGGAACTGGTATATGAATGCTATGACATGGAAAAGATGATGCCATTGGAATGCGGCAGGGATTATGATGCATCCTGCTGGTCGTGTCCCTGGAACCACTTCGCGGTTTCCGGGAGCGAGTGCCCGAAAAAGCGGCAGAAACGGGACTGCATCCGTAAGGGCTGCCTGAAGCTCTACGAAATATGCAGGGAGCTGGATCTAAAGTGCAGCCGTGTGGTCTGGGATACGAATGCCGATGGGATGTGGAACGGAGTATACAAAGGGATCGATGACTGGATCATGTGGGAGGAGCAGAACCGAACCCATTTCGGGACACAGGCCGCATGACAGATGGGGAAGGGCAGGTGCCGGCCGGATGCCAAGAGCCGATGCTTTTGGCGTGCTGAGTCAGCCGCTTGCCCATTTCCTGTATTCGTGATAACAAAAAGGAAATGGCTGCGGGAAAGGAGTGATACGGTGGCTAAAATTTTCAACGTGACAGGGCCATATATCCCCACAAAAAAAGAAACACCGCTGCAAAGTAGAAGAATGGAATGGATAGAGTGAATTTCCGGAAGAGAGACGGATAATTTGCTGCAGAAAAGAACGGTATAGATATGGGAACTCCCTTTGAAAGCATAGTTGCCGAATGGGGAGTTCTTTTTTTAACCGATAAAAATTTAAAACGTGGACGGACAAAAGGGACGCTTCTGGCAGGCGTCCTTTTTGTCTGCCCATGTATGGCAGAGGAAAGGAGAGATGGAATGCGGATACGGGATGGACCGGTATAAAAAGCTGCCGGTAACAAATCAAGTCATGAAAGGAGAAATCGTATTTGGAGAAGAAATCTAGGAAAAGATGGCTTGCGGGTGCGCTGGCTGTTGTTATGTGCTGCTCTGCGCTCCTACCAGCGGGAACTTATGCAGCATCCGCCGAGACAGAGGGAATCTACCAGGAGGCCGGGACCGAGACCCAGGCGGAAACCGAGGCACAGAAAAGCGAAGAGGAGCTTATTTCGGAGATAGAGGCAACGCCGGATCTGGCTCTGACGATTACGGCGGGGGAAGCGTTTGACGTCAGAACGGATTTTACAGGACTGAACCTGAAGGATGGGGAAACGGCAGAGCTGAAATTGGCAGAAGCAGAAGACGGCACCAAGTTTGACGTACAGGTTCCCGGCATTTATAAATGCGTCTATCAAGTAACTCCCGTAAGCGGAGAAGCCTATCTGGTGGCGCGGAATATTACCGTAACACCCAGGGAGTCTGAAACGTCAGGAGCCGGTGGCCAGACGGGAAACGATGGGGATACAGGCGGGACAGAAGAAGGGGAATCGGACTCGGAGCCTGACCCGGAAAATGCGAACGGGATTTTTGGCACAGAAGCGCTTCTTACGGAAGGCACAGAGCCTGTAATGGAAACACCAGCTGAAACGGAAGGAACCGACCAGGCGGATCAGGCACAGGGCGGCGAAAACATTCTGACGGAAGGGCAGACAGAAGCGACAGAACCAGCCCAGGAAGAAACCGCGGAAAGTGAAGCACAGACAGAGCCGCCTGTCACGGAAGCAGAATCTGAAGCAGAAACAGAACCAGTAACAGAACCAGGAACGGAAGCGGAGAGTACGGAGGGCATCACAGAAGGCCAGACCGAAGAGACACAGGCACCTGTGGAGGAGACCAGGACGGAAACAGAAGGGATGCCAGATTCTGAAGCAGAGAGCGAGACGGCAACAGAAACAGAGATCCTCTCAGAAGAAGAGCTGGATAAGGAGCTGGAAGCGGCAGCAGAGCAGGATACTTATGACGAGGAAAGCGGACTTACCTTGGGGGAGGTCATGGAGCAGGCGGTAGAGCAGGAAGTCAACCTGCTTGCGCTGGATGCCGGGGAGACCGTCTCCTTTATGGCGGTCAATACAGCGGCAAGGTCCACCCAGAGTGTAAATGTTACACGGGGAAGCGCATACTATTACGCGGATTATGGGCTTGGTTCCTATGTGACCTATAAGTACACGGTACAGTTTGGCGATATTTCCGCTACGGCCTATTGTGTGGAACCCTCGAAAGGCTCCCCTGGGGACGGCACTTATACGATCACCCGCCTCAGCGACGGAAGGCAGCTGGCAAAGGTCTGTTATTATGGGACGAAAGCTTCCGGGGAGAACGGATTCTTTGCAGAAAAGCATCCGGATTTTTCCGCAGGCAAACAGTTTATCATTACGCATCTTGCCGTTGCCTATGCCAATGGAAGCGGGGACGCTTTTTCCGGCGCGAATTCCACCGGACAGTCTCTGGCTATGGAGCTTTACAATTATTGTATGTCCCAGCCGGATATCCCTGATGTGGATATGTCGTTTTCCGACGCGAACACCACTGCCTATATTGACGGAACGATCCAGAGGACCAAGGAGATTACCTTCCGGGCGGATGAACTTCAGAAAGTGGCCATGAAGCTGCCGGATGGGGTGAAACTCCATAATCAGACAACCGGCGAAACCAGTAAGGCGGGAGCGGACGTGGAAATCAGCGGCGGCACGGTGTTTTATTTAACCGCACCCCTTACACAGGCTTCAGACGTTGGAGCTTCCTGGTCTACCAGGATGAAAGGAAGCATCACCAAAGATTATTCTGCCTATAAAATCAGCACTGGAAGCGGCATGCAGGATCTGGCCCTGGTATTTGGCGAAGGGGTGACGACCGAGAAATACGTGGAATTCCAGGTAAACTGGGTGGAACAGTCCAAAGTAGAGATTATCAAGAAGGATAAAGGAAGCAACACGGCAATCGCTGGCGCAATTTACGGGATCTACAGCGATGAGGCCTGCAAAAACCTGATTGTCCAGATGCCCGCAACGGATGAAAAAGGAGCTTCCAGCGTAACCCTTGACCAGGCGTCAGGAACCGTATACTTAAAGGAAATCGATGTCCCAACCGGGTACCTGCTTGATACCAAGGCATATAACATTGAGCTGGTAGCAGGAGGAACGGTCAAACAGGAAGTGTTTGATGAGGAGCAGAAAGCCGCCCTGACGGTTTATAAAGAGGGGGAGGTTCTCACCGGGGCGGATGTGACCGATCACGGCGTAACGTTCCGGTACGAAAAGAGGAGGTTAAAAGGCGCAGTCTACAACGTGTATGCTGCGGAAGATATTATCTCAGCCAGCGGAAAGCTGATCTACAACAAAGGGGCCCTTGTGAAGGAAGCACTGACAACCGGAGCAGATGGAAGCGCGGTACTGGAAAATCTGTACCTGGGAAGCTACACAATTACGGAGACAAAGGCGCCTGAGAACTATGTGTGCACAGGCGAGAGCAAGACCGTAAAGCTGGAATACGCAGGCGCCAATGTAGCGGTACAGACTGGAAGCGTAACCTTTACGAACAGCAGACAGAAAGCCTCGGTGAGCGTTACCAAACAGGACCAGGAGACGAAGGTACCACTGGCCGGAGGCATTTACGGACTCTATGCCGGAAGCGACATTAAAACAGCGGATGGAGCCGTCGCGGTAAAAAAAGATACCTTAATCGAAAAGGTCACCACAGGTTCCGGCGGAAGCGCTTCCTACGCGGCTGACCTGCCGATTGGATCTGACTACTACATCAAGGAGCTTCAGGCGCCGGCGAACTACCTGCGAAACAGCGAGGAGATCTATACCTTTTCTTTTGCTTACACAAATGATAAGGAAGCATCGGTAAGTTTTACCCACACTTTTTCTAATGAACGGGTAGACGCGACGATACACTTGATTAAAAAGGACGCTGAAACCGGCGGGACTCCACAGGGAGACGCGGTCTTTACCGGAGCGGTCTACGGCCTTTTTGCCAGAGAAGATATTGTGCATCCAGATGGGAAGACCGGGGTATTATTTAAGGAAGGAACCCAGGTGGCAACCCTCACGGTGGATGAAGCGGGAAACGCCGAAGTCACTGGACTTTATCTGGGCAAATACTATGTGAAGGAGCTGACGCCCCCGGTGGGCTATCTGGCAGACCCGAAGGAGTATGATCTGGACTGCAGCTATGAAGGGGATCTGGTAAAAACCATTGAGCGCACGGTAACTTCTACAGAAGTAGTAAAAAAACAGCCCTTCCAGCTGATCAAAGCCGCGAATAACGGACAGACGGATGCGGAGCTTTTAAAGGGAGCCGGATTCTCCGCCTACCTGGTGAGCGATCTGAAGAAAAACGAGGACGGAAGTTACGATTTCACAGGAGCCAAGCCGATTGTTATAACAGCGGATGGACAGACTGAGATGTTTACGGATGAGAAAGGATACGCCTGTTCGATCCCCATCCCCTATGGGACCTATGTGGTGAGGGAGACGACCACACCCCACAACTTTACTCCGGTAAGAGATTTTATCGTCACGATTTCGGAAAATAATACGGAGCCCCAAACCTGGAGGGTGCTCCTGGATGACGAGTTTATGGCAAAGCTAAAGATTGTCAAGAAGGATGATGAGACAAAGCAAAGCGTCCTGATTCCCAATACGGAGTTCAAGGTATATGACCTGGATGCGGGAAAATATGTGGAACAGGTCACTACCTATCCATCTACAATCGTGCATAAATCCTACTTCACGGATGAAAGCGGCTACTTAATCCTTCCAAATGCCCTGCCCTGCGGGAATTACCGGATTGAGGAAGTGACCGCGCCCGATGGCTATGTGCTAAATCCCCAGTATGTGGAGATCCAGGTGGACAGCAATACCGCATACGAAATGGACAGTATCAGCAATGACGCGATTATCACGGTATCTTATGAAAACCATCCGGTGAAGGGAAAACTGGTGATCAAAAAAGCCGGGGAGGTTTTGGAATCCTTTGGGGAAGAGTTCAAGTACAAGGAAGCATCCTTAGCCGGGGCAGAATTTGAAATCTATGCGGCCGAGACCATCTACACGGCGGACCATCAGGTGGATGAACAGGGCAATCGGCATGTGGAGTATGAGAAGGATACCCTTGTGGCAACCGTGGTAACGGATGAAAACGGGGAAGCGTCCGTGGATAACCTGCCGCTTGGAAAATACCGCATTACGGAGACAAAAGCACCGGAAGGCTATGTATTAAATACAGAAAGCCAGGAGGTGCTTTTTACGTATGAGGGACAAAATACGCCGGTGGTGGAACAGGAGGTCCTGTTTCAGAATGAGCGGCAGAAAGTGGAGATCTCTGTTCAAAAGCAGGATGCTGAAACAGAAACGCCTCTTTCTGGGGCCGTGTTTGGACTGTACAATCAAGAAGATATCCAGGCAGACGGCAAAGTAGTCGTCCCTGCGGATACCCTGCTTGAAAAAGCGGAAAGCCAGGAGGACGGATTTGCGGCCTTTACCCTGGATCTGCCCCTTGGCCAGTATTACGTCAAGGAAGAAGCAGCTCCAGACGGATACGTTTCCTCCGATGAAATCCTGGAATTTGACGCCTCCTACCAGGGCCAGGAAATCCCGGTCCTTACATTGAGCGCTGTAAAGAAAAATGAGCCCACGTTGGTAGAGTTTACAAAAACAGACATTACCACCGGCACGGAGCTTTCCGGCGCCTCTATGACGGTACTGGATGCGGCCGGGGAGGTCGTGGATTCTTGGGTATCCCAGAAAGGGCAGCCCCATGTGATCAGGCGTCTTCACGTAGGGGAGACCTATACCCTCCGGGAAGAAATCGCTCCCTATGGGTACCTGAAAGCAACAGAGGTTTCCTTCACGGTCCTGGATACCGGAGAGGTACAGAAGGTTGTGATGGAAGATGAGGTCCCGACCGCAAAGCTGATCGTCAATAAAAAAGGCGAGTTTTTGGATAAAGTAACGCTTCTTGATAACGCCAAGGGCGTAGTAGAGCATCTGTTTGAATATATTAGCGGCAGCCTTTCCAATGTTACCTTTGAGGTATACGCGGCGGAAAATATCAAAGCGGCAGACGGCGTCAGCCCGGATTACTATGCGGCGGATGAGCTGGTGGCAACCATTACAACGGATCAGAACGGGATAGCGCAGATCGAAGACCTGCCCCTGGGGCGCTACTATATTAAGGAAGCGGCAACGGAATACGGGTATGTGTTAGACGAGGAACCAAGATATGTAGACCTTACCTACCGCGACCAGGATACGCCTGTGGTCACCTATGATGAAAGCTGGCAAAATAACCGGCAGCGCGTCCAGGTGGAAGTCGTGAAAAAGGAAAATGGGACAGAGCGGCTTCTTGCCGGCGCAATCTTTGGACTCTTTACTGCGGAAGACATCCTTGCCGCAGACGGCGATCTTTTGCTGGAAGCAGATACGATCATTGAGCTGAAAACCACGGGTGAGGACGGGAAGATCCAGTTTGTAGCGGACCTGCCGGTGGGCGGCAGTTACTATGTGAAGGAGTTGTATGCGCCGGATGGGTTTGTCAACCTGGAAGAAACCCAGGAATTTACTTTCGAATATGAGGATGAGAAAGCGGCAAAAAGAGCGTATTCCTTTACGTTTGAAGATGAACCCACTTCGATCGCTTTAAGCAAGAAGGATCTGACAAGCGGAGAGGAGTTGCCGGGCGCTTCCCTGCAGGTATTGGATGAGGAAGGGAATGTGGTAGACGAGTGGATCTCCACGGAAGAACCCCATATCATCACAGAGCTTACCGTAGGGAAAACCTACAAAATGGTGGAACGCAAACCGGCAGATGGATATGTAACCGCAGAGAGCATTTCCTTTACAGTGGAAAATACCGCCGAGCTCCAAACGCATGTGATGGAGGATGACGTCACAAAAGTGCAGATCAGCAAAACGGATATCACAGACTCGAAAGAAGTGCCGGGCGCGAAACTCAGCATCTTAGACCAGAACGGGGATGTGGTAGAGCAGTGGACTTCCGGGAAAGAGCCGCACTACATTGAAAAACTTCCGATTGGCACTTATACCCTGCGGGAAGAGCAGGCGCCGGAAGGATATCTGGTTGCGGAAGATGTGGAATTTGAAATAGCCGATACGGGCGAAATCCAGAAAGTGGAAATGAAGGATGCCAGGCCCTCCGGCTCCCTGGTGATCAAAAAGACCGACGCGGATACGAAGCTTCCTTTGGAAGGCGTTGAGTTCGCCTTAAAAGATAAGGAAACCGGGAAAACCGTGGCAGAATTAAAGACGGATTCCAATGGAACCGCGGTATGTGAAGATCTTCCCATCGGCGTTTACAAAAATGGAAAGCTAAAAGAAACCACGGAATACATCCTTACGGAGACAAAGGCGCTGGAGGGTTACAAAAGCAGCAGCGAGGAAATCAGTATCCTGTTTGAGTACGTGGATGATAAAACAGAAGAGATCGTCATTACCAAGGAGCTGACAAACACGAAGGTTCCGGAGGAAGAAATCCCGGATACGCCAAAGACCGGAGATTCTACCAATCTCTGGCTCCCAGTGCTTTTACTTCTGCTTTCCGCAGGCGGAATTGCTGGCGTGATCTGGTATATGAAAAAGAAGAAATAACATTGCTTAACCAGGGCTGCCGTGAACATGGCGGCCCTTTTTCAGTACCGATGTTGCGTAAGGGGGATTGATTACAATAAAACATATCAAAGGAATCCTGATCCTGGCGGTATGCCTGATGATTTTTGGTTTCAGTTCCTGTGTGCTCATAGGGATCTGGTGTATGTATCAGGAAGGCGTGGAGGAATATGACGACCTGCAGGAATATGCAGAGGAGGAGACAAAAAACGATGCCCCGGCAGCAGACGGGGAGAAGCTGGCAACGATTGATTTTAAAGCTTTACAAGAGATCAACGGGGAGGTTGTCGCCTGGATCCGGTGTGAGGCACTGGGGCTTGATTACCCGGTGGTTCAGGGGGAGGATAATGAGTATTACCTGGACCATACCTTTACAGGGGAAGAGCACAGCGGCGGCTGCATTTTCATGGACTGCCGCAATACACCGGATTTTTCTGACGATAATACCATCCTTTATGGGCACAACCGGAAGGATGGGAGTATGTTTGGCTCGTTTGGGATGTCTCTGGAAGGGGAAGTAACGGTGCAGGTGTATACGCCGCAGGGGCTTAACACGTACCAGGCCGTGGATAACCGGATCATTGGAGCTTCCGAAGAACCGTATTATCGGACCAGTTTAGAGAAGGAACAGTTTGCGATATTAAGCAGCGCAGTTTCTGTTCATACCGGGATTCCCATGCACGAGGGAGAGAAACTTTTGACACTGTCTACCTGTAATGGAAATGACCAGGAGCGTCATATCATCCTGTGCCGGAAGACAGCGCCGCAAGAGCAGACAGAAACGGCAGGGTCGGAAAGCGCTATCGAGATAATTACGGAACCAGTCCCGGAGCCTGAGAACACGGCACCAGCGGTTATGGAAGCCTCGGAATAAAAGCGGAAGACGGGAAATGGAGAGCCTTTTTGTGAGATTGAAAAGAATAGGAGATTTGAAATGTTTAAAGGAAAAGGGAAGGAAAGAGCAGTGACAAATATGGGAAATATATGGGTACAGCCAATTCGGTGGTTCTGGTATCCTTATCTTGCGTTTGGGAGGGTGACCGTCCTCCATGGTGTTTCCGGTTCAGGAAAATCCATGTTGGCGGCCTATCTTGCGGCAGCCTGTACAAACCGTAAATGCTTTGGAGGAATGGAAGAACTGGAACCGGGCAATGTGCTGTACCTGACGGCGGACGATGCGCTGTCTGATCTGCTCTATCCAAGGCTTACGGAGGCTGGCGCGGATCTTGACCGGGTATATGCCATCCATGATCTGATCTCTATCACATTGGGGGATAACAGCATTGAGCAGCTGCTGGATACCCACAAGATTCGTCTGCTCATCATTGATCCGATCCAGGAATATCTGGAATATGATGTATATTCCGGGTATCCGGAATTGGTGTATCCGGTCATCTGCAAGTTGGAGAAAATGGCAAAAGAGCATGAATGTGCGGTACTTTTAACCGCTTATTCCGACGGGCCAAATGGGGAGAAGGCATCCGTCTGGCAGTCTGAGTTTGCCGAAAAGATCAGCAGCGTCCTTGCATTGGACCTTCCGGAAGGAAGAACAGGAAAACGCAGGCTCCTGCAGGAAAAATCGATCCTGGCAGCAGAAGGGAAGCCGATTGTTTTTTCATTGAGAAAAGAAAAAATGGAGGAGAACACACAGCCGGACGGGAAAGATCTATTTGTGGACATGCAAAAGAGAATCGGATGCCTGTTCATGTCCGATATGCGGGATAAAAAACGGCAGGTATGGGAAGAATTGAAGCGCTTCCCGTTGGAGGAATATGACCGAAAACAGCAGGAAGACTTTTCCGTTTATGTATTCGGGGTGAACTATGATACGGTTCAGGAGGTTTTAGGCAGCAGTTCTGGACGGTAGAAGGGTGATTGTGTTTTTTAGCCAGGGACAACATCAGGCTCCTTGTGCTCTGGCTACTTTTGAAGAAGGTTATGATTTCTCTGACCTGTCTGAATGACAAAGTTTTTATCCGTATTGACAGAATCAGTTAGTTGCGATGTTTATTTTTCTTTACTCTTTCTGTTATAGGGAGCAGGAATAAGGATGGCAGTAATAGTAATGCAGTGCAGGCAAGTCCCCATGAGACAGAAACTTGTTGTGCTACAAGACCAACGAGAGGACCGCCTATGATGATCTGTCCCAAGGAGTTCAACTGTCCGTTTGTAAAGAATACGGTAGGCCGCATTTGAGTTATTTCATGGGGCGATCTATCCGAGAATAGATGCCAGTATATTACAGCGGATATATTTGGCCCGCCGGTCAACCGGCGGGCTGCTTTTTTTATGCCCAAATATCTTGTGTTCATTTCTGTGCGGCCAAAGACAGGTATCTATGCGTTGCCGTTCAGTCTCCTTCTTCCGGTGAAAAATCGTTTCTGAGTATTCCTTGTGAGATTACATTGGAAGATGCTTATATCTATATTTCCAATAATGCGAAAACTAAGTAAATTAGCGGCTCCATCTTAAAATGCCGGATGCGGCGGCCTGCTGGCCCTGAGCCCGGCATTTTAAGATGGGCTGTTTCCTATACATTTAGGATCGTATGGATAGAAATTGAGCATATCATGCACGAACTATTATTCGACTATCCAATATTCGACACTCCAACTAATTGGTGTTGATTTCAATTTCTTATAGGGTTAAGATTTTATGTAGAAAGTCATCAACAGAAAAAACAGTTAAAGTGATAACAAAAATTAGATAAGGAGTAAAAATGATAAATTTATCGGAATTTCATAATTATGTTGCTTGCAATCAATCAAATATCTGCCAAATGACAATAATCCAAAATGGAAAGGTAATTTTTAACGATACATGGAACGGCTACAAAGTAGATGATACAGTACATACCATGTCTGTTACAAAAAGCATTGTTTATTTATTGGTTGGCATTGCCATTGAACAAGGATTGATTGGTAGCGTAGACGATTA